>JAYUSQ010000233.1:0-4111 GCA_043755595.1 Acidobacteriota bacterium
GGGTTTGATCAAGCTGGCATGAAACACCGCGCCATCCGCGTCGCGAAAGGTCATCAACTGCGCCGGCAGTAACTCGTACTCCGCGGTTACTTTGCTGTCGCGATCCTGCAGCACCGACATCAGCTTCCCGTCCGCCGCCGCATGCAACGTTAAACGAGGTGGGAGGGCCAGGCTCGAATGCCGATCGGTGAAAAAGGCGCAGCCATGAGGCATCGAGATCACATGAGTGCCTGGCTCCGCCGTCAAGCGCGTCTTGCCGGACCCATCGAAGCCGACACGGAAAAGATGGCGTTCCACCGGACTCACTTCCGTGGAGATGTAATAGACGCGCCGGTTAACTTCATCGACGCAATTGATGCCTGTCACTTCCCAGTCGCCCTTAGTAATCGCGATCGGCCCGGTGCCCGCCTCCAGGCTTTTCCAGTAGAGGTGGCGATAGTCGGGTAACTCGGCGCCAAACAATAATCGTGGCGGCTTAGTCAGGAACCGGTAATCGTCCTTGAAATTGATCCACGTTGGATCCTTGTGGGTGTAAATCGTCGCGACGCCTTTTCCGCTTCCCGTGCGCACCCAACGCAGTTCGTTCTGCACGCGGTTCAACAGCGCCACTGCCACCCCCGATGAGTCCGGAAGCCAGTCCACGCGGGCGATCAGGCTGCCACCGGTGAGCGCAGGCAGATCCACCCACTTAGTCGCCCCGCCGCTATCCGCAACAATCCCCAGCCGCACTTTTGAGTTTGGGGTTCCTGCCTGCGGGAATCGCTGCGGCTCATACACCGGCCGGACTTGTGTCAGATCCCCATGCGGATAACTCATGACGCCGGAAATATCGAATTGTAAGTAGGCGATGTGCCGCGAATCGGGTGACCACCAATAAGCGGTCCCCAGCGCCAGTTCTTCCGGGTAGACCCAATCGAGTTCCGCATTCCGCACCAACTCTGTGCCGCCCTTGGTCAGCGCCTTGGTCTTCCGCGTCGCGACTTCCATCGACTGAAGGTCGTGACCCAACCGGTATGAAATGTGTTTTCCATCCGGCGACAGCTTGGCGTCGCGTTCGCGCGCGCTGGTCTTGGTCAGTTGCGTGTGCGCCCCCGTCGCGGCGTCCAAGAGAAACAGGTCGCCCGATCGCGTGACCAGGATGTGCTTACCATCCGAGGACCACTGAATCGGCCGCTCCTTCACGCCCCGGTTCTCCCAGGAAAAGGCGGCTTCGGATGCGGGAGTTCTCGCCTCGCCGTCCAGCGCCTTCAAGTCGACAAGCTCTCGCTCCGCGCCAGTGGCAACTTCGCGCACCATCAGCTTGGTTCCACTGTTAATCAGGAATCGCGCGCCGCCGGGAGACCAATTAGGAACCGGAACCGCTGGCGTTCGCGCGAGGGTTGCCTCGATCGTGACGGGCTTCTTCTGCGCCCAGGAAGCCGTGGCTGTCAGCGCGATTGCCACTATTGCGATCCGCATTTATTGATGGTAGCCGAGCAACTCGCTGACCGCCTGCATTAAAACCGCTTCCACCGCCGGCGCGGTGCGGGACACCGGACCGGTCTCGTATCCGCCTTGTTCGTACGCGATGCGCGTTCCAATATAACCGGGTCCATAGTCGCCGTAAGCGGCCATGGCATTGAAGCTTCCCGGCATCTTCGCCTGGGCCTCTAACTGATATTCGACGAATAACTCGCCCGGCATATGAAGGATGCGGGCCGGTCCAAGCGTCAGAAGAAACAGCGGAGTCGTTCTCTTCGCCGCGCCCAATCGCACAAAGGCGAGATCCCGCCCGGCGCTCAAGCGCTCGCGAACCGGCCGCTGCGTGTCCGCGATCAAAGCCAGCAAGCGCGGCTGATCCCGGATGGCTTCGGCGCGGGGCAGGGAAACGCGCACGGACCGCCAGCCGGCGTCGCTCACTTGAATTGGCGTCTTCACCATCGATTCCCATGCCGCCTTCATCCCATCGGCCAATCGTCGCGCCAGAATCGGGCGCATCGGCGCGGAGCCGTCGTTGTACTTCCCTGCGGCCACATTGCCACCCGCGCCATTGAAGTGGATATGAGTAACCGGCAACTCCGCCTCACGCATAGCCCGCGCCACTCCGACAAAATCCGCACTAACTCCGCCTTCCCCGTAGTAACTTTGCGGATGAGTCGCGTAGTAAGTCATCGAGACCAATGGCCGCTCGCCATTCCAGAAGCTCACGATCCGCACGTAGGGATCGATCACGCCTTCCGGCGCGTCCCGCACTTCGGGAATCTGGCTCTTGCTGAAGCGTACATATTTCACTTTGCCGTCCGGACCAGGCACCCGGCGATTTGAAGCAACCTCGATCACCTTCGCTTGCCCCAAGCCGAGATGCGTAACCCTCGCCGGCTTTTGCCGCGCCTCGCGCACCGCCGCCGCCACGCGTTTGATGGCGCTGTCCATGAAGCCTGGGTCATAGAGCTTGGCGCCCAGCCCATACCGCTTCAGGATTCGTTCGGCGCTGGGATCGTATCCGGGCGCATCGTGCTGGTGCAGAGTGTGAACGCTGACGTGATCGATATCCGTGCCCGCCGCGGCGGCAATCATTCGTCTCCACTCGTCCCAGCCTTCATTGGCGATCCCTTCCCAATCCACCACCGCGAGCACGATGGGCTTCGCCGGACCGATCAGAATAATTCCGCGCGCCGACAGCGGGTCGACGATCTTCTCCGCGGGCTTAACCCCCGCCGAGCAGCACAAAGGCGAGCCGAGCGGCGGCGTCACATCCACCTGGAAGGTCGCGATGCGGAGCGGCTCAGCGGCGAATGCCGCGCCGGCGGATATTAATAGAAGGTTTGCGAAACGAAGAACCATCATGCCAGCCCTATTCTGGCGCCGCCATGATGGCGATGGCTACACCCGCGTGATACATTGACGCCATGCGTCTCGGCAAAACAATCGCAGGAATCATGGTCTCCGTCGCTATCGCAGCGGCTCAGCAGGGTGCGCCCGCCGCGACGTTGGATATCTACGTCGTCGATGTCGAAGGCGGCAATGCCGTGTTGTTCGTCTCACCCAAAGGCGAATCGCTCCTGATCGATACCGGCAACGCCGGAGCCGCCGCCGTACGCGATGCAGGCCGAATCCTCGACGCAGCCCACGCCGCCGGTATAACCCAAATCGATCGTCTGATCACCACTCATTGGCATGGCGATCACTTCGGGGGCTTGGCCGAGTTGGCCGCCAAAATCCCCATTCGCGAATTCATCGATCATGGCCCCAACGTTCAACCGGGCGAACAGGCCGATAACTTCCTGAGAGATGTCTACCCGCAACTGCACGCCAAAGCCAAACATACCGTGGCAAAAATAGGAGACAGGATTGCCATGGCGGGGCTCGACGTGCGCGTTGTAACCTCCGCCGGCCAAACCATCAAAACCCCGCTCATGCCGGGCGCGGGCAAACCTAATCCGCTTTGCGCCAGTTTCAAGCCAGGCGATAACAATGCCGAAGATCCTATGTCGGTAGGCATTCATATGACTTACGGTAAGTTCCGCACGGTTCACTTAGGCGACTTGACCAAGAACAAAGAGTTTGAACTGATGTGCCCGAACAACCCCATCGGGACAGTAGACGTGCTACTTGGGTTACATCACGGCGTTCCCACCTCGAATTCCGAAGTAGCCATCCATGCGTTGCGCCCGCGCGCCATGATTATGAACGACGGCACGCGAAAAGGGGGCGATCCGGCCGTGATGAAAACCATCTTCACCTCGCCCGGCCTGGAGAACCTATGGCAAATCCACGCCTCACTTCTCAGTGGTCAGGAACATACTGTGCCCGGCCTGTTCATCGCCAACGGAGTCGACGATGCTCCCGCCTCGATGCCCATCGCCCCGCTGCCCGCCTCGACGCCGCCTCCGGTTCATAACGGCAAAGCCTACTGGATCAAACTCTCGGCGCAAGCTGACGGCTCCTTCACCATAACCAACACCCGCAACGGCTTCACCAAGACCTACGCAGCCTCGTTCTGAGCCGCAGCTCCCTTCTGAGCCGCGCGCGCGAGCAAGCCCTGATGTTCGTCCGAACATTGAAAGCGATGAAAATCAGCGAGGCATGCAGTAAGATTGGCTTGGCAAGGAGGTGGCTGAGGTCGAGTCCG
>JAYUSQ010000234.1:0-40120 GCA_043755595.1 Acidobacteriota bacterium
GGCCTACCGGCGCTCCATCGAGTTAGATCCGAAGTTTGACCACCCGCGACTCAATCTAGCGGAGCGCTTGGTAAAGTCCGACCCCGCTGCCGCGATAGAGCTAATAAAGGGAGCCCAGGGTGTGGCCAAGTGGGAACCATTTATCCGTCAAACCATACTGAAGCCGATAATCCAACAGGGGCGCGCGGAACTATGCGTGAAGTTCCTCGAAGAGACTGGTTTGAGCCAGAAATGGATGCCTACCTACGAAGCGTGTCTGGCTGCTGCAGAGGGCAGCGCACGACGCCTCAGTCGGCTCGTCCCCGAGGTCCGCGAACCGACGATGAAGATTTACCGCGATCTGACCGCACCGCCAAAATAGTGGAGCGAAAAGGGGGCTTTATGCCAGCCCCATCTTTTCCAGCTTCCGATACAGTGTCTTTCGCTCAATCCCCAGGATCCGCGCGGCGCGGCTCTTGTTGCCGTTCGTCGCCGCCATCACCCGGCGGATCTGTTCGGCTTCGGCGTCGGCGAGGCTCTCGCTTGAAGAATCGCGGGGCTCGCCGGCTTCGATGGCAAAGCGGACCGCGTCGGCATCAATGCGCGAGTTAGGCGCGAGGATCGTCAAGCGTTCCATCAGATGCTGGAGTTGCCGCACGTTGCCGGGCCAAGTGTAGCTTTCCAGTTCCTTCAGACCCGATTCGGTCAGCCGTGTCGATAGCCTGCAGCGCACGTTGTACTTGCGCAGGTAGAAGCGCGCCAGATGTTCCACGTCGCCTGCACGTTCGCGCAAGGGCGGAATGTGGATCGGCACGACGTTCAAGCGGAACCAGAGGTCCTCTCGAAACTTTTCCTCTTCCACCATCTTCGCGACGTCGCGGTGCGTGGCGGCGATGATGCGGACGTCGACCGAATGCACCTTGTTTGAGCCGAGCGGGCGCACCTGGCGTTCCTGTAAAAAGCGCAGAAGCTTGAGTTGAAACGGGAAATCGATATCGCCGATTTCGTCCAGGAATACCGTGCCTTGATTGGCGGCTTCGAAGACGCCGACGCGGTCGCGATCCGCTCCCGTGAAGGCTCCGCGCATGGCACCGAATAGTTCGCTCTCCAGTAGCGACGGTGCTATGGCGCCGCAATCCACTGGTTGGAACGGCGCGGCCGAGCGCAGGCTCATGCGATGCAGCATACGCGCAACCATCTCTTTGCCGGTGCCGGTTTCGCCTTGCAGCAACACGGTCGCGTCGGTCTTCGCCACGCGCGCCACTTCTTTGTAGAGGTCCACCATCTTGGTGGAGAAGCCGATCATCTCGGTTTCGGGCAGATCGTCGACGTCCTCTTCCACCAATGCGTCGGTGCTCACCAGGGTCGATTGCGCGCGCTTGACCGTCGCCAGAAGCCGGTCGAGTTCGACGGGCTTCGCCAGATATTCGAAGACGTTCCCTTCGGTCGCGGCCATGACCGTTTCCATGGAACCGCGCCCCGTCATCAGAATGACCGCGCAACCGTCGTAGGCTTTGCGCGCCGCGCGCAGCACGTCGATCCCCGTACGTTCATCCAAATAGATGTCGGAGACCACGATTGGAAATGGCTTGGCGTCGAGCCGCGCCATCGCTTCCCGCGTGGACGAGGCCGATTCCACATCGAAGCCTTCGAGTTGAAAAAAATCGACGAGAGTGCCGCGCCACGCGCTGTCGTCTTCTACGACCAGCAAAGAGTTCATGTCCATACACACCTTCACCTTTGCGGCACGGGACGCGTGTGCGTGCGTTAAGGATATTGTTTTCGACTACTACTACTGCAGCGGACTACCAGCGGGAACGGTCGCCGGTACCACCATAGTAAAACAAGATCCGGCCCCGGGTGAACTGGTCACTTCCATGCGGCCGCCGTGGTTGGTGACAATCTGGTCTACGATCGACAGGCCGATGCCGGTTCCGACTTCGCCGCTGGCCTCCGCCTTGCGCGTGCGATAGAACTTGCGGAAGATGCTGGCAAGCTCCTGTTCGTCCATCCCCATGCCTTGATCCTGCACGGAAAGCCGCAGGTTTTTGCCGTCGAATTGCGAATTGACGGTGACCTGCGTTTCGGCGTTCGAATACTTGACGGCGTTGGTGAGGAGATTGTAGACGGCGTACTCCATGAGCTCACGGTCACCGGAGAGTTGAACTTCGGAAGGGGGCGGCGCAAGGATCGTAATTTGTTTGCGGTCGGCGAGCGGGCGGACACGATCGATGGTGGGGCCGAGCAGCGTCGAAAGGGGGAATGGCTCGCGTTTGAGTTTCATTTGACCTTCACTGAGCCGCTCAACGCTAAGGAAGGTTTGGATCATGTTGGCCAGCCGTTTGGACTCGGTGTTGATGGTGCGGGTCATTTCGGCGCGCTTCTCGTCGGTGAGTTTGTAGCGGCCCATCAATTCGCTGGAACCTTGAATGGTGGAGAGCGGCGTGCGCATTTCATGCACGACGAAATGGATCGCCTGTTGGTAGCGCTCTTTGTCGGCTTCGGCCCGGAGCATACGCGCGCGTTGGATGAAAAATTGTGCGCTGGCGGCCGTCCCGACTGCGAGCCCGGCCGCGAACAACGGCTGCAGGTAGGGGAAAACGAGTCCGGCGCGGAAGGCGAGAAATGGGGCTAGCAACGAGACCGCTAACAGCGCGGCGGCGGCGACATAGGCTTGAATCGATGGGAGGAACCAGAAGGCCGCGCCGGCCGCCACGCATAGAATCAGCGCGAAGATGATGGAGGAGAGGTTGCTGGCCGTGCGAAGAATGCGGCCCTCCACGAGGGTTTCAAACGCATTGGCGTGGATCTCGACGCCGGGCATGGAGAGGCCATTCGACATCGGCGTCATATGGCGATCCGGCGACGCAGATTGCGCGGTGATGCCGACAAAGACGACCTTGCCGGTGAGGCGCGATGCGGATTCGGGCCGGTCCAGGAGATCGGCGAAGGTGACCTCAGGCACGCCTCCGCTGGAGTAGTTCACCCATAACGGGCGAGCGTCTTCGCGGCGTCCGGGGATGCGTCTGCCCGCCACTTCGATGGAATCCATTTCTTCGCTGACATTGGCGCCGTTATTCACGAGGCGGAAGGTTTCGAGCGAGAGGGCCCAGTAGCGCGTGCGGCCGGCGGTCTTTTCGAGCGAGACTCGACGCACAACCTGATCGAGACCATCCGGGTCGGCATGGACATGACCGAGTCCGGCAGCGGACCGGCGGAACTCGGGAATCGGCGTTTCCCATTCGCCTTGTCGAGTAAGTGAGGTTGCCAGGACAAGGTTCGGCGTGGCGGCGAAAGCGGCGGCGAGGCGGCGGTTCATTTCTGGGTCCGTGCCTTCGTCGGCGAGAATTACGTCGACCACGACGGCGCGCGGCTTGGCGGCGGCGACACGCGGGAGGCCATCGGCGAGGATACGCCGGATTGCCGATACGCCTCCGAACTTACTATAACTGCGCTCGTCAATGCCGAGTAAGATGGCGCTAGTGTCGCGTCGACCGGTAGCCGAAATTCGGAACAGGAAATCGTAAATGTCGTTATCGAGTTGCGCGCCGAACGAGGTCCACCCAAAGGCCACCGAGATGATGAAACAGGCGGCCATCAACGCAACGTAGTATAGGCTGGTTCGACGCATCAAGCGTGTTACTTCATTTACTCCGTTGGGCTGACATGAGTTTTTCGATTTCGGCGGGTTCGCGGGGTAGCGCGGACGACATCACACGGGCTCCGCCGTCTGTGATCAGAATCATGTCTTCGATGCGAACGCCGATCGATTCTTCGGCGATGTAAACACCGGGCTCGATGGTGATGACCATGCCGGGTTGGAGCGTGAGATCCGGATCGGTGGCGTCATGCACTTCCAGCCCAACGTGATGGCCGAGCGAATGGAGATAGTATTTGCCGAGAGTTTCGCCGTGGCGATCTTTGCCGTGTGAGTCGACATACTTTCGCGCGATCCCGTTCAGTGAGTCTTCGCCGAGGCCGAGCAGCTTCATGCCGGGCTTGGCGGCGGCGATCGCAGCCTTTTGGGCGCCGAGTACGATCTCATAAATCTCGCGCTGGCGGCGGGTGAAACCGCCGTTCACCGGCACGGTGCGGGTGATGTCGGCGGCATAGTCGCCACACTCGGAGCCTACATCCATCAACAGTAGTTCGCCCGAATCCATGCGCCGCTTGTTGGCTGAGTAATGGAGCGAGATCGACATCGGTCCACTCGCGACGATCGGCATGTAGGCGTGGCGCTCGCAGCCCATTTCGAAGTAAGTGGCGCCCATGGTGGTTGCCACTTGGTACTCGTAGAGCCCGGATTTGACGCGCCGCCAGGCGGCGAGGTGGGCGGCGACGGTGGCATCCACGGATCGCTGAATGCGCGCGATCTCGGCCGGCGATTTGGTCATGCGGAGGCGGGCGATAGTGCGCGCCGCCGATTGCAATTCGCGCCCGGGGAGCGCATCTTTAATTGTTTTGGCGCTGGAAGAACCACCCACCCAATACACAGCGCGGTTTTCAGTAGCCAGTTCCTTTAGCTTCGCCGTGAAGTCGTTCGATTCGAGAACCTTTCCAAAGCCGCTTTGCTCCGCGACGTTTGGATCGTCGGGCGAGGCCTTGCGTCCGGTGTAACGGTCGCGGATTTCACTGCGCTTGGGCACGAAGAGAAACTCGCCCTCGGGCGCGAGCAGCAGCATAGCGCCAGGCTCACGCCAGCCGGTGAGATAGAGGAAATCCGGGTCCTGGAAGAACGGGGTTCGCAGCCCGCCTCGATCCGGCTCACTATCTCCGGCTAGTGCGATTACTGCGTCTGGCAGGGCTTTGCGCAAGGCGGCCCGGCGCGCAGCATGTTCACCGAGGGCTATCCCGTTGACGGGCTCAGGCGAAGCAAGTGCGACGGCAAGGGCGAATAGGACGATGACCCGCATCTCCTATACTTTACCCTTGCCGGTTCCGCGGGTCTGGAATCTGGCGTGGACGCGATGCTGCTAGGCCGGTGCTCCGGCGCTGGCGTCTGTCTCTCCGGCGCTACCAAGGAAGCCCACGATTTCAGGCGCGGCGGCACTGGCCAGAGCTTCATTACGGGAGTCTTCAAAGTGGTCCAGGAAGACTTGTTTGTCGAGGTCAAGCCGAAGACCCATCTCACGGTTCTGGCGGATTGACCGACGGCGGGAAACCGTCCCACTAACATGTGCCGGGTTAACTAGAAACTGCTGCCGGAGCGGTCTGGCGTTTCCGGACTGCCGACGCCCGGATGTTGAGCATCTCCACCCCAATGGAAAAGGCCATCGAGAAATAGACATACCCCTTCGGCACGTGGAACTGGCAACCTTCCGCGATCAGCGTTACGCCGATCAGCAGGAGGAACGCCAGAGCGAGTATCTTCACGGTGGGGTGCCGGTCCACGAAGCGGCTCAGGGGTCCGGCCGCCAGAAGCATGATCGCCACCGAAATGATCACCGCGGCCACCATGATCGAGATGTCGTCGACCATGCCCACAGCGGTTATCACCGAATCAAGCGAGAACACCAGATCCACCACCAGCACCTGCCCAAGTACGGCGGCTACGGTCACCGCCTGACCAGCCGCATCGGCCAGCCCCGGCATTTCGGCGTCCTCCATCTTGTGGTGAATCTCGCGTGTAGCTTTGAAGATCAGAAAGAGACCGCCAAGAATCAGAATCAGATCGCGCCCTGTGAGCGCGCGGCCCGCGATAGGAGGCAGGAGCGGCGTGGAGAGCTTCATGATCCACGTCAAGGAAAATAGCAGCGCCAGGCGAGACACCATCGCGGCCACGAGTCCGATTGTGCGCGTGCTCCCCTGCTGCGCCAGCGGGAGCCGACTGGTGAGAATTGAGATAAAGATGATGTTGTCCACCCCAAGCACGATCTCCATCGCGGTGAGTGTTAGCAAAGCCATCCAGGCATTCGGGTCGTTCAAAGTGAACATGATTTCTGTATCGACTGCCACATCCGGCGCTGCGCTTCGAACCTGTGGGCCGGTTCCCGGTACTCATCATCTCTCACCGGCGGCGTACGCTTCGGTGGAGTCAAGCCTTCACTGGGGAGAGAGAGGAGAACTTCGCGCCTGCAGATGGTCCGTGGAGCAAGATTGAGTGCCGGTATCGGAGGAGCAGAAGCTGCGAGACTCTCCAGCAACGCTAATCCGCAAGGTGACGCGCGGCAAGCGTATGAAAGGCATGCCGGCATCCGGTGGGCGCGGCGTCGCTCTTCCTCCCCAGCTTTCAACTCGTCACCAGTTTCTCCTTGACCTCGTCGTGCAGTAGGTTGGGGTCGGTGAAACGGATTAGATCGGCCAGTTCCGGGTCGCGCGCATCCGGTATCTCTAATCGTTGGCAGATGGCCATCAGGAGGTGTAGCGTCTTGGTAGCCTCCCGCTCCTGCAAGAGTGAGATCTGCAAGTCCAAGTGCGTGCGCTGGGCCTGTTGGCGTTTCATGCGGCCCTGAATCATGAGCACGGTGCAGGAGATGATAGTCGCTTCCAGCGGCAGCACCGTGCGCAGGGTCTCATATGGCCACGGGTCCCAAGGCGTAACGCCAAGTACATGACCGGAGTTCATTATAGCCCACAGGGCGATGACCACCAGATGCGCGGCCCAGAAGTGAACGGTGCCAACGGTAGAGGCCGTTGCATCCACAATGCGCTCGCCAGGTGTGCGTTCACGGCCGGCTTTCTTCTCCATCTCGGCGACAGTACGCAGGTTCTGCTGGGTGACTTTGTCGGTACCGTCCGCCATCTGCGGCTCAGGCAAATGCGGCATGGTCGCGCTCATCTTCTGGCAAACCGCCAAGGGGCAGGACCGGCTCATAGCTCATGGCGTCTCCTCCAGCCTCTCGTCCGTGCGCTGCTCAGCAGGATCGCCGGTCCGCTGCAACGGGCGGCCCGCCTTCTCCTCGACCGAGGCGACGTTACGATGAAGTTTGCCGCGCTCGCCCGCGTCGTCCTCGATCTTGACCATCGTCACCACATGGCTTGCCTTTTCCCGCACCCGTTGGTGACACCGATGGACGAGTTGCAGGACCTCGTCCCAGTCGCCCTCCACGCAGGTACCGGCAGGATTCAACTGATAGGGCAGACCGGACGCATCCACCAATTTCAGGGCTTCGGCCAGCTCGTCGCTGGTGTGGGCGTCGCTGCCTATGGGAATAATGCTGAATTCAACCAACATTGCGGGCTCCTCGTGTCGAGGGTGTAAGGGATCGGAGCGCGCCTCCGATTACTTTGCTGCACCGTTCATGCCCGCACGTCCGATATCAGGACGAGTTTGCATCCTCAGCGCAACGATGGCTAGTTTCGGACAAGTCAATGCCGCCCCGATCATCTCCGGCTGACGGCCGGCGGGCTCATCAACCCCAATTTTCTCTTCCCTACAACACCTCATCCTGACGTAAATCTCTCGACAAAGACTAGAGGCAATAGAGCCTAACTATGTTTCACGCTTTCTGGATTTTTATGCAGTGCCTCCCTGTATCGGGTCACGATCTAACGCGCCTTTCAAGCCTGTTTACGCCACTTTTGTTGCCGGCTGTCGTTGCGGGTCTCATCGTGCAGGCCGACCCGCTGAGCGCGGGCGTCGCGTTTGTGTCTGGGCTTTTCGATTTGCCAAGATTCGCGGCGGAAAGCAAACACTCTCCCCGGGAAGCTTATCGGCTCAAACGATGCGGAGTGAAACCGGAGGTGACGACCGGGAGTTGGTGGCACGTTCAATACTCGCGATCCTCTGCCAAGGTCCGCGCTCATGTGCTTATCTTGATCGGCAGGGTGTGGATGATCGCACGACCCCGGCCCAAGCCCATCAGATCCAATCCCGCGGGGCAAGGCGCGTGACATCGTCGATCCGCAATTCCGCCTTCAGATCCCCGTTCAAGTCCGCGACGCTGTCATTGCCCCCTTCATCGAGAAGGTCCAGTTCTTCCGGACGATGCGCGGCGATTTCCTGAACTGGATTTGGTTCGTCAACCGGAAGCCGCGGTAGACGTTGATTAAGTTCTCAGAGTCCTACGAACGCCTACAATGAGGAACTATCGCCCCGCCGGTCAGACGCTTTTCTGGAAATTGTACGCTTCCGGCTTCGAGTCCTATTTGAACAACTTCGAGCGTCTACGACGTCTGAACGGCCCCCAAGGCAATCCTAGTGCCGGAAGTGGCGAACGCCGGTGAAGACCATCGCGAGGCCGAGCCGGTCAGCGGCGTCGATGACGTCCTGATCCTTTACAGAGCCACCGGGTTGAATGGCGGCGGTGAGGCCGTGGCTGGCCGCCGTTTTGAGTCCATCGGGGAACGGGAAGAACGCATCGGAGGCGACGACATTACCTTTGAGGGGCGACACGGCTTTGGCAGCGCCGAACTTCACCGAATCGACGCGGCTCATCTGGCCCGCGCCCGAACTGATCAGTTGACCGGCGCGTGCATAGACGATTGCGTTCGACTTGACGTGTTTGCAAATCTTCCAGCATGGCGCCTGGCTCACGCCAGCCGGTGAGATAGGGGAAATCGGGTTCCTGGAAGAATGGAGTGCGCAGTCCGCCGCGATCCGGTTCGCTTTCGCCCGTCAGTTCGATCACGGCGTCTGGCAGGGCTTTGCGCAGGGCGGCGCGCCGCGCCGCGAGCTCACTGAGCGCTATCCCGTTGCTAGGCTCGGCTAAAACAAGGGCGGCAGTTAAGGCGAAGAGGACGTGACCCGCATCTTTTATACTTTTCCCTTGCCGGCTCCGCGGGTCTGGAATCTGGCGCAGGCGCGATGCTCTTAGCCCGGCGCCCCTACGCTGACGGCAGTCTCTCCGGCGCTACCAAGGAAGCCCACAATTTCAGGCGCGGCGGCACTGGCTAGAGCTTCATTGCGGGAGTCTTCGAAGTGATCCAGGAAGACTTGTTTATCGAGGTCAAGCCGGAGACCCATCTCTTCAGGACTTCCTTGTACCGCGTAGCGCACGATGGCAAAAGGCAGGCGCGGCGTTTCAAAGAGCACCGCTTCCAGAAATTCAAAGTCCCGGTTGGCCGATAGCCGTTTTGGAAGTTGTACGGTTTTGGTTTTGTAGCTCATTCGTAGATCTCTTTTGTGACCAATTTTTAGCGGATTTCAATTCTGCGCCTAATCTGGCCAACGGCAATGGCGCCGAAGACCAGGATCTCTGCGTCCCGGAGTGAACGCACAAGTGCCTCGAGTTCAATATGGAGCAAGGGACTACGGTAGGTGCCTTCCCCGGGCGGTGCGAACCGGACGTCTTGTCTCAAGCTGGGCCGTTGGCCAACCGGATCAACGAGGCCCAATAGGAACGCGCTGTCGCCGTCGTGATGGTAAGTGCGGGTTTCATAGGGTGAGCCCAGGCCGTTCGCGATGGCTGTGACAGGATCTAGCAGACGGGTACCGAGCCCGTCATTTTCATCGATTTCTATTTCATATACATAGGCCGGTTTTGACACGCTTGGGAGTTTCTTGCCCGCCATCGCATAACCCCAAGCCACGCCAAATGACCGGGTAAGAGAAATGTAAGGGCTGGCCGTCGTACCACGAGCTATGTGCTGCAAAACACGGCTGATCCCTTGGCCAGCGCCGGGATGGTGAGGAGTAAAACCGGTGATGCGCGCGTCGTTCATGTGCCAGTAGGTGCCGAGACCGGCTCCACGATAGAATATCGGCATAGAATGTTGGTTCCTCTATGAAGCTTACAATATTTTTTGGAATAAAGCCGTAAAGCAACCGTAAATCAAGCGTCTTATTGAGCCCGTTTTTTATAGCTCGCATCTCCTATACTTAACCTTGCGCTCATGTGGGTTCTGATTGGTCTAGCCTTACTTCTCGGATTGCTTGCCTTGGCGGGCGATCGGGACCGAGCGCGCTATGCCACCCTGCAGTTGGCGGCTCGTTTGCCGGACGCTGAGTGTCCCCCGGCGACGGTGATTGTGCCGGTCAAGGGCTTCGACGAGGGGCTGGCGGCGAACTTAGCGGCACTAGCGGATCTGGACTACCCCGATTACGAACTTATCGTCGTTGCCCGGGCTGCCGGCGATGTACCCGATGGCTGTCTTCCCTCCGAGGCTCGGCTCTTCATTGCCGGGGAGGGTGATGCGGCGACGGGCGAGAAGATCAATAATCTCTTGGCAGCCGTTCAGGCGGCGCGACCTGAATCACAATTGTTTGCCTTCGCCGATAGCGACGGTCAGGTCCGGCGAACGTGGTTGCGGGCGTTGGCGGCTCCGCTGCGAGACCCGGTAGTGGGCGCGTCCACGGGCTATCGATGGCATATTCCAACGCGGTCCGGCTTTTGGCCGATGATGCGGAGTGCGTGGAACGCGGTGATCGCCGGGGGATTTGGGCCGGATGGCAACAGCTTTGTATGGGGCGGAGCGATGGCAATCCGGCGCGAGGCGTTCGATTCGGCCCGCGTCGCCGAATATTGGCGCGGCGCCGTATCGGACGATTTCCGTTTGGCGGAAGCCGTATGCGATGCCAAGCTCCGGATCGCTTTCGCTCCCGGGGCGATGGTGGCGTCGCGCGATCATGTTACGGCCAGCGAGTTCCTCGAATGGATCGTGCGGCAGATGAAGATCACGCGTGCGTATCGTCCAAAGCTTTGGTGGATCGGGCTCCTGGCGCACCTTGTTTATTGCGTGGCGATGGTGGAGGCTGGCATTTCCGCCCCTGTCGCATTGGCTGCGCAGTTTGCACTGGGAATGGTGAAAGGCCGCAACCGCGCCGCGATTGCCAGCGGTTGTTTCCCGGAAGATGCGGAGTGGTTCCGGCGCAATGGCTGGGTCTACACGCTCGCCGTTCCGC
Source organism: Acidobacteriota bacterium (assembly GCA_043755595.1). Classification (GTDB taxonomy): domain Bacteria; phylum Acidobacteriota; class Terriglobia; order Bryobacterales; family Bryobacteraceae; genus VFZP01. The sequence goes on from JAYUSQ010000234.1 coordinate 10,763, forward strand.
TGGTCACCTGGTTGTGGCTTTACGCCTTTCTGGCTTCGGCCGTTTCGCGGAGCATCGTTTGGCGCGGTTGGCGTTACGATCTGCGGAATCCCGGCAAGCCGCAGGCTTAGCCGCTTACAGACCCAGCCGCTCCTTCAACTCCGCCGCTCGCTCGCGCGCTACGGCGATCTCGGTCTTGCCGTCTTTGAGGCGAAGCATCAAACGGCCGCCGAACCAGGAGTGCAACTGACCGATCGACGCTACTTTCACGAGCGTGGCGCGATGTACGCGCACGAACTGGGTTGGGTCAAGCCGATGTTCCAGGTCGGCAATCGATAAGTCCAACGCGTAATGTTTGGCGGGCGTGGCGGCATAAGTGAGTTTTTCTTTCGCGTAGAAGTGAGTTACTTCAGCCACATCGACGAACTCTACTTTTTCTCCGATGCGCGAAGCGAAGCGCGCTGGGTATTTCGCCAGAAGTTGCTCCAGCAAGCCCGCGATGTTCTGCCCCGGCGTGGCGCTCGGCGAACCTAACATACGCTCCAGTTTGGTCAACGCCCGAGCCAGTTGACCGGGTTCGATCGGCTTGAGGAGGTAATCGATTGAGTTAGCCTGAAAGGCCCGAAGCGCGTATTGATCGTAGGCGGTGGTGAAGACGACCAGAGGCGGCGACTCCAGCCGGGCCAGCACCTCGAAGCCCGACAATCCTGGCATCTCTATGTCGAGAAATAACGTATCGACAGGATTGGCGTTCAACCAAGTCGCCGCTTCGGTGGGATCGGAAGAGCATCCCGCGACGCGAACGCGGCCCGTCTCGGTGAGCATCCGGCTTAGACGCCGCACCGCCAAGGGTTCATCGTCTAGCAGGTAGGTCAGCATGGGTCTCCCGCCGGTATGGGACTGCGATCAACACCCGGCGCGCTTCGATTTCAAGCGTACCTTCTGCGCCAAAGAGCGACATCAAGCGAGACCGCAAGTTGTCGAGGCCATGTCCCCTGGGAAGTTCGGCGGCGACAATGGCTGAAAACCCGGCCCATCGTCACTGACCGCAACTTCCAGGCGCCCGCCCTGAAGTTGCGCCAAGACGCGGACCTCGCCGCCTTCGAGTCTTGGTTCGACAGCGAATTTAACCGAGTTCTCCACGAGCGTCTGAATCGAGAACGGTGGCACCCCAGCTCCGGCCAGTGAGGCAGGTACGTCCAGACGATATCGGAGCCGGTCACCGAAGCGCGCCCGTTGAATCTCCAGGTAATCCTCGACCAGCTTCATTTCCCGGGCTAGTGGAATCAGGTGCGCTTCCTGCGTATCGAGCGAGGATCGAAGCAGCGAGGCCAGTTGCTCGACCAACCGTTCGGCGCGCGCGGGATCTTCCCGGATGAGCGACGAGATCGAGTTGAGCGCGTTGAACAGGAAGTGCGGCTGAATGCGAGACTCAATGGACGCCAGACGAGCCGACGACGTCTCCAGATCTTTCACCCGCAGCAGAGCGTTGGCCTCTTCGATCCGGTGGCGATAGGCTCCGACGGTTGCCCCGCCCGCTCCGACAATCACCGTCACGATGGCCGCCGGCTCGAAGATTTCAAACACGGTGCGCCAGAATGGGACCGGACGGGTGGGGGAGAAGACGTAGGGTATAACGGCAACCGCTGCGACACAACCGGCAAATCCCAGCAACAGCAGAACCGAGATTAACAACGGCCAGCGCAGCCGCGTACGATGCCAGAACAACGGAATCACCCGGCCGAGTATCACCTGACAGAGAGAGCCGATACTGTGCGAGATGATGAGGTTCATTGCGAACCAGCGTCCAAAGACGCCCCATCCGCCATGGCCGTAGCCTTGAGCGTAGAACAGGGCCGTGAGGACCAACGCGATAGTTGTGTTGAGCGCGATGGCCCCGGCGACTGCCTTCATGTCCTCTCACTTTACGTGACAGCCAATGCAGTTGGCTTGCGCCGGCGGCAACGGTTGTCTGGTTTCCTGCCAGATGGCAGCGCGCTTGGCATAGGGCGTGTCCTTGAGGTGCGTGGCAATCAGCGTAAAAAACTCGTCCGCTTTCGCGGCGTTGCCATGGCGCGAGTAAGTGTCGGCGAGACCGAATAGTAACTCGCCCCTCGGATGCGTGCCCATTTGATCGAGCGCGCCTTTCTGAAGTTCGTAAGCACTCAGATAGTCAGCCGGCGCCCTATCGAGAAACCCGGCCGCCATGGGATTACCGCTCATCGATCGAGCGGCTGCCATCAAGGCGGAGCCGCGCGGAATTCGCACGCCGATGTTGCCGGGTTCAAGCTCAACGGCGCGGTCCATCTCCGCGAAGGCTTTAGTGTACATGGTCATGCCGGTTTCGCGGTCACCCCGCTGAAAGGCCTGACCCGACGCCACAAAGAGGCCGATGCCGTGCCACACCAGCGCCTCGGCGTGTTTCGAATTGCCGGCAAGAGCCGCTTCGGCAGTCTTCATGCCGCGGCTGAGCGCTTCGGCATTGCCTCTCAGGCCAGAGAAGAAGTCGTTGCGGACAGTGTCGTCGAACCGGACCGGTTCGGCGGCAAAGAGAAACAGCGCGCTAGCGAGGCCGGCCGCGGTGAGGTTTTTGATTGGGTTCGTCATGTGGCCAGTGTGCGGCCATCGGCGTTTTTTGTCGCCGCGTTTTCGACGAACCGGCTGGTTCAGGCGACGAACCGTCAGCCGGGGAGCTTTTTCTGTTCTATCTCAAGCGTGCGCACCAGGCGGTGGAGATGGTTAGCGTGGACGCCGAGCAACTCTCCGGCGCGTGTGAAGTTGCCGCCGGTTTGCTGGAGCGCGTCGAGCACGATGTCGCGCTTGGCGTCGCGGAGCCGGTCATAGAGCGTGACACGCCCGCCGCTTTCGGGCGAGGTGGCCTCGAGCACGGATTCGGGGAGATCTCCAGGTTGGATCCATTCGCCCGAGCCCAGCACGGCGGCGCGCTCAATCGCATTTTCCAGTTCGCGAACGTTGCCGGGCCAGTCGTACTGCAGCAGGCGCTGGCGCGCTTGCGGGGAAACGCCGAGGATAGACCGCTTCACGCGGGCGGCGTATTTTACGGCGAAGTGTTCGGCCAGCAGTGGGATATCGGGCTTCCGGTCGCGCAAGGGCGGCGTCTTGATGCCGACCACGTTGATGCGGTAGTACAGGTCGGCGCGGAAGCCGCCGGATTTCGACATCTCAAGCAGATCGCGGTTAGTGGCTGCGACGAGGCGGATATCGAGCTTGATGGTCTTGGAGCCGCCGACGCGTTCGCACTCGCGTTCCTGCAGTACGCGCAAGAGTTTGGCTTGGAGCAGCGGCGACATATCTCCGATTTCGTCGAGGAAGACGGTGCCGCCTTCGGCCGCTTCGAGTTTGCCTTTTTTCTGCGCCGTGGCGCCGGTGAACGCACCTCGCTCGTGGCCGAATAGTTCGCTTTCCAGTAACGTCTCGGTGAGGGCGGCGCAGTTGATGGCCGCGAAAGGTTTGTTGGCCCGCGAGCTGGATCGATGGATGGCGCGCGCGACGAGTTCTTTGCCCGTGCCGCTTTCGCCCTGGATGAGCACGGTTGTGTCGCTGGGCGCGACTCGCGTGATCGCGCTGGCAACCTCCTTGAGGCGGGGGCTGTCGCCCACCAAATCATGCTCCACCGCAATTTCATCGCGGAGCCGCCCGTTCTCTTCTTCAAGTCCCTGCCGGTAGCGGGCGTGATCGGCAGCGAGCGCGACGATGTTGGCGACCGCCGAAATCAACTGCAACAGCGGCTCGTCGAATGGCGCTTTGGGACGGACAGCGTCGACATAGAGGACTCCGATGTTTTCGCCGCGCACGCTCAGGGGAGCGGCCACGACGCTCCGTATACCCGAGGAGATAAGACTCTGCGCTTCGGCAAACCGGTCTTCGTCGAGGACGCTGTTGCTGACGATAGCCACGCCGTCTCGCAGCACCCGAGCGACGATAGTGCGGCTGACGGTGACCGGGCGGAGGCTGTCCGCGCCGCGAGTCAAGCCGCGCGCGGGGTTGTGCGCATCCAGGCCATTTTCGCCGACGAGTATCGCCGCCTGCCCGGCGCCGGAGATCTCAAGAAGACTCTCGAGCACCTGCCGTTCGAGGGCGTCAAAGCAGCGGGCGCCGTGGATGGCGTGACTGATACGGAGCAGAGCGTTGAGGCTGGCGACGGTTCGTTCGCCGGTGAAGAGTTTGCCGGATAGAGCGAGGTCGAAGAAACCCGACGCTCCGCGCTCCAGAATGGTCTCGTCCGCGATGCCCGTGATCGCTTCAGCCTCGGCAGCGAAGACGAAGATAGCGGCGCCGATTCCGATGCGATCGCCGGAAGCGAGTAAGCGCTCTTCAATCGGTTCGCCATTAACCCGGGTGGGATTGCGGGCCTGCAGGTCGACGACACGCCACGAAGCGCCGCTTGGTTCCAACCGGCAGTGAAAACGGCTGACCGACGCCGACAACACAGGCACAGTGTTGGCCGGGTCGCGCCCGATCGTAACTTCGCCGGTGGAAAGCGGGAAAACAGCGCCTTCCAAAGGGCCGGCTGTGGCCCGCAACGAAAATAGCATTCGTGTGACCCGGTCATCGTAGCAGAGTTATTGGGATATCGTGTAGGAATGCTAATTAGCAATCCACGCGGCGGTTACTCATTCCTTAAGGGCATTGCGCCCTATTCGGCGGGGGCGGTTGCCTCGGACGGCTTTGAGATCGTCCATGCCCGCTTCCGGCGGCCGGTTCCGCTGGCACGCGGCTTTGAGCGGGTCAAGGAGCATCTGGCGGCAGTAAAGCGTCCCCTTCAGGCGCTTTGCGCGATGGAGTTACGTTCGCCCAAGCCGTTTACGTTTCAAGGCTTCAACGATTTCAACACGGGATACATTGGCGTGTTGAAGAGTTGGGATGTGTTTCTTGACGGCGTGAATCCGGTGGCGCGCACTAACGTGGCTCCCGAGATCGGCGCGCCGGCCGAGCCTTCCCTCTATGCCTTCAGCTATACGTTGCCGGTTGCGCCCGCTGCCGCTGCGCTTGAGAAGACCTTCATTGTAGCCGGAGGCGGCGAGTTGCCGGAAGGGTCGCTGGACCCGCACGACGTGGTGCGGCGCGGCGAAGTATCGGTGGAGGCGCTGCGCGAGAAGACTCGATTCGTGATGGGACTGATGACGGGGCGGCTGAAGGGTTTGGGCGTCACCTGGGATCTGGCCACAGTAACGGAGATCTACACCGTACACGCAATCGGCGAATTTGTGGCGAGTGAAGTGGTAAAGCCGATGTCGGGCGGCGGCGCTCACGGTATGTTGTGGCATTACTCCCGCCCGCCGATCGTCTCGATCGAATATGAGATGGATTTACGAGGCTGCCGGCGGGAACTCGTGTTAGAGAATTGACCGATAGAGTCCAAGGACTTGCAAATAGGTATAGACTTGTAAGTCCGAAAGGCAAAGACTTTGCCAAGAATGTTGCCGCGATTACCATGGGCCATCCTTGCTTTATCAATGGAGCGCAACAACCCTGCGGCTTTCGCGTTTTCAGTAGAGCCACAGGTCTGGCAATTCTGGTGGTTTCCGTTACTCTGCCTCTGTCCGGTGGCGGGCGCTCTGGTGGCGGCTCAACGATGGTATCGAGCTCGTGAAAGACAACTCAGCGCCGACCGTGTCCAGACCATGCTCGACCGCTACCCCGGAGGCGTAGTCATGCTGAGTCCAGACCGCCGCGTTCAATTCGTCAACGACTATGTGGAGCGGGTGATCGGGAAATCGAAGGAAGCGATGTTAGGGAAAATGCCGGAAGAGGCGTTTGGGCCAGTACCCGCGAAGCTCTTGGCCGGGGTAAGTCGACACGGAACGATATCGCGCATAGCCTTTTCGAAAACAGCGGAAGAACCGCCGCTATTCTACGACATCCGTTCCTTTCAGTTGGAGCGCACCGAGTGGAGTGGCCAAGGCCTATGTTACTTCGCCACCGACGTTACCGGGCAAGCCAAAGCCGAGGCTGCCCGCGACGCCTTGCGCAAGGAACTTGAGGCGGCGCACGAGCGCTACCGGTCTTTTGTAGAAAACAGCAGCGAAGCGATCTGGCGGTTGGAATTCAATCCGCCTGTCCCCTTGTCGCTGCCGGAAGATGAATTCCTCGATGCCTGCTATGAACGAGCGATCGTGGCCGAGGCGAACGACAATGCCGGGAAAGCCGGAAAGCGACCCGAGGCGGCGCTGGCAGGCCGGTTTTACAGAGACATCCGCGACAAGAACGATCCGGTCAATCTTGACCGTGCGTGGTACCGCTCTGGCTGTCAACTACGGGACTACATCACAGTGGCGAACGGCTCCGATGGCCGGGTCATCACCTTCATGACGAATATTTATTCGGTGATTGAGAACGAGTGTCTGGTGAGATCATGGGGTATTCAACGCGAGGTTACTGAAAAGCAGCGGCTTCAGGAGTTGATCGTGAACACCGCCAGAGCGGTATCGGCGCAGACGGGCAAGGCGTTTTTTGACTCATTGGTTCAACTCCTGGCCAAGACGCTGGAGGCGTGCTGCGCCTATGTGGCGGAGGCTGATGACGGTGAAACCCGCACTCTGGCGATTTGGTCGGACGGCCGATTGCTGCAACCTGGAGAGTATTCGATAGAGGACACCCCTTGCCGGCGGGTTGTCACAAACGGGCAGCCTTACACGGTCGCAGCCGGCGCGGCACGCATGTTTCCGGAGTCTGCCGGTTTGCTCTCGGCAAACATTCAATCCTATGCCGGGACGCCGCTCTTTGATGCCAACGGGGCCACGGTCGGGTTAATCGCCGTCCTTTTCAAGAGGCCGCTGCAGCAACCGGAATTGGTCCAGTCGACGTTGGATATTTTCGCCGCCCGGGCCTCGGCGGAGATTCAACGTTTGAGGGCGGATGCGGAATTGATTCGCCACCAACGCCAACTCCGCGCATTGGCGGCCCGGAACCAAAACCTAGTTGAGCGGGAGCGAGTGCATTTAGCCCGTGAGATCCACGATGAGCTTGGACAACAACTAACGGCCATCAAGATCGGCATTGCCAGAATACGGCAACGCGTGCAACGCCAGTCCTCCGGACCCTCGGCCACACTGGACGATGTGAACGAAGTTGCCGAGCTCACCGACCAAACGGCACGGTCAGTCCGTCGCTTGGCAACTCAGCTCCGCCCGCCCGGTCTCGATACCCTGGGCCTGGCAGCCGCGATCCGCTGGCATGCGAAAGAGACCGCAACCCGGCTGGGAATCGCGATCGATTGCGATGTCGAAAACGTCCGGGCCAAGCCGGAGATCGAAACGGCGGTTTTCCGGCTGGTGCAGGAATCGCTCACCAACGTGGCGCGCCACGCGCAGGCCTCGTGCGCGGAAATACGCCTGGCGGTTCGCGGCGGCAAGCTGGAGCTTTCAGTTAGCGACGATGGCTGCGGTTTCGATCCCGCTAAACCGACGGACTCGCTCGGCCTGCTCGGAATGCATGAACGCGCCATCGCCGTGGGTGGCGGCTTTTCGATTCGAAGCGCAACCGGCGGGGCCGGCACAACCATAAGCGCCGTTATCCCGTTCGAACCCGCCGCGGAAGCGGCGCCCAGTGGAGCCCTATGATTCGAATACTGATGGCGGACGATCATCCGGTGGTGCGGAAGGGCCTCAAGCAGATTCTCCTGGAAACCGGCGAGTTCGACGTCGAGGACGTCGCTTCCATTCCAGAGGTCCGCGAAGCTCTTCAACGGTCCGTTCCACAGGTTCTGTTGTTGGATATCAACATGCCCGGCGGTAGCGGATTGGAATTCGTTCAGGAAGTGCGGCAGCTTTACCCCAAACTACCCGTCCTCATTCTCAGCGTTTATCCCGAAGAACAGGTGGGTGTGCGCGCGCTCGCTGCCGGAGCGAATGGCTATTTGAACAAAGAGAGCGCGCCGGAACTGATCGTCGAAGCCGTCGCGAAGTTGCGCGCCGGCGGAAGATTTATCACCGCGGGGCTGGCCGAGCGGATGGCCGATTGGATCCAGGCGCCCAAAGACAGCCTGAATCCGCATCTGCAACTGTCCGGACGGGAGCACACGGTTTTCCTAATGATCGCTTTGGGGAAAACCAATAGCGAGATCGCCGTCGATTTGAATTTGAGCCCCAAGACGGTGAGTACATACCGCACCAGGATCTTCGAAAAGATGGGGATGAATTCCACAGCGGAACTGACGCGTTATGCGGTTGAGCGCAACCTGCTTCAGTAACCGGAGGTGGGCCGTGCAACCTGGTCTGAAACCTTTCAAGCGCTCCCGCGTCTATTCCATTAGCCGTCCCCCCACATCGGGAAATACCGTGCAGTTAGAATAGAAGTGGCATCGTTGGAGATATTTCACGCATGAGCATCGCAGATCGTTTTCGCCAACAGAAGGTTTTGTCCTCGGCCCTGACAGTGGCTACCCTAGCCATCGGGGTGATGATCGGAACTGTCATCAACACCGGGGTCCTGGCGGACAAGTCGGACAAACCCGCCACCGACGCGGTTCCGCTGGTGATTCCTTCGCCCGTACAGCTTGAGAATGATTTTACGGCTCTGGTCAAGAAGATGGAGCCCACGGTCGTCTACGTCAGCACCGTGACAGAGGCTAAACCGCAGCGCGCCGGCAACGAGCGCAAGCGCCGGGCGCCTCAAGCCGAAGAGGACGCCGAGGATGAAGACGGCAGCATGGAGCTGTTCCGCCGCTTCTTCCGTGGACCGATGCCGGAGGGCATGCCTCGTGGCGGCGGCGGCCAGCGGCGTGAAGGCACGGGTTCCGGCTTTATTGTCGACCCGAAAGGCTACATCATCAGCAACCATCACGTGGTCGACGGCGCCGACAAGATCACCGTAAAAATTCACGGCGAGACCACCGAGTACAAGGCCAAGCTGATCGGCATCGATCATGAGCTTGATCTCGCGGTGCTCAAGATTGAAGCGGGCCGCGCCCTTCCTTATGTTCCGGTGGGGAACTCCGACGCTGTGCAGGTAGGCGATTGGGCCGTGGCCATCGGTTCGCCGTTCGGCCTCGAAGCCAGCGTAACTGCGGGCATTGTGAGCGCCAAGGGCCGCAACGAAGTGAGCGGCGGGCAGTTTCAAAGCTTTATTCAGACCGACGCGGCGATCAATCCCGGCAACTCCGGCGGGCCGCTGCTGAATATCAAAGGCGAGGTCATCGGCGTCAATACGATGATCGCGACTCAGAGCGGCGGCTATCAGGGCATCGGCTTTGCGCTGCCAGTCAACACGGTGGTCAAGAGCTACAACCAGATCATTAAGAAGGGCGGCGTAACGCGTGGATCGATCGGCATTAGCTGGAACCAGCGCCAGACCAAGCCGGAGACGCTCAAAGCGTTGGGCGCCACCCACGGCGTGATTGTGGAAACCGTTAAGCCGGGTGGACCGGCCGACAAAGCCGGTTTGAAGCCGGAAGACATCGTGATGGCGATCAACGGCAAAGACATTAAGAACGGCGACGAGTTGGTGGCGCGCATCGCCGACACACCGATCGGCGAAAAGGTTAACATTACCGTCGACCGCAACGGCAAACGGATGGATCTGGCTGCGGTGGTACAGGATCGCGCGGAAGTCTTCAAGGATGAACCGCAGTTTGCGCGCTTCCGGAAGCAGGAGCAAGCGCCTGAAGTCGAAGCAAGCGAAGCGAAGTTCGGCATCTACGTGCGGCCTGTGACGCCTGAGGACAAAGAGTCGATGAAGCTGGAGGCCGACCGTGGCGTGGTGGTCACACGCGTTCAGGAAGAAAGCTTCGCCGCCGAGATCGGAGTGCGCGACAACGACGTGATCGTTTCGATCAACCGCCAGCCGGTCGGTGGGATCGAAGACATTAAGAAGATCCAGTCGACGCTCAAAGGCGGCGACGCGGTGGCGTTCCGCGTGATGCGGCCGAATCCGATGGCCGCGCGTCCGGGCAACAATGGGCCGCGTTTTGTGGGTATGTTCCTTTCAGGCACTCTGCCGAAATAACCGGATAGACTGGTGGACGTGCGGTTCGCAGTAGTCAGCTTTCTGATGGTGGGCGCGGCGGCTCTAACGGGCTTGGCCGCGCCCGCTGCGTCTACGGCCAAGAAAGGTGCGGCCGCGAAGGCGCCGGCTAAAGCTGGTGCGAAATCGAAATCGGCGGCTGTCGTGCCGGCGGCCAAGCGGCGAGGGACGGCGACTGCCAAGCGCGCGGTTGGCCGGCGCACCACCAAACGGCGCGGCTCCTATAGCCCATACGTAGGGCAGCAGCGCCCTGCGCCGGAGCGCATTCAGGAGATAGAACGAGCGTTGGCCGACAAGGGTTTTTTGGCCGCTGAAGCCGATACAAATTGGGATCAGGCCAGCATCGACGCCATGCGCCGCTTTCAGCAATCGCAGAATATTACGGCTGACGGACGGCTTAGTTCGCTTTCGCTGGTTGCGTTAGGGTTGGGTGCGCCGCAGAACGGCGTGTTTGAGCCCCTGCGCGCCAATGATGCACCTGGTCCCGTTCCCGCGCCGCCGCCCCCCCAACCGCCGATTCCTACGCCATCGCCGGCCCCGGTCAACCCGCCTGTCGCCGTTCCGCCGTCCGCACCCGTGGCTGCGCGCCCCGCCGCTCCGCCGCCGCTTCCTGTCGCTACCCCGCCGCCCGCGCCTGTTGTTACCGCCCCGCGACAGGCTCCGGAGCCGGTTGCGCCACCTCCACCTCCACCTCGACCGCCAGCCCCCGCGAGGAATCTCCCGTTGGTCGTGCCCGATACTTCCGTTCCACAATAGGAGCGACATGAACATCGGCGTCCCGAAGGAAATCAAGGATCACGAAACGCGGGTCGGTCTGGTGCCGAGTGGCGTGACTTCGCTGGTCGAAGCCGGGCATCGCGTATTTGTCGAATCGACCGCGGGCGACGGCAGTTCGATTCCCGACAAATTCTACGAGCGGTGCGGGGCGACGATTCTTCCTTCCGCTGTCGAGGTTTGGCGTCAAGCCGACATGGTGATCAAGGTGAAAGAGCCGCAGCCGGTGGAATATGGATTCCTGCGGCAGGATCTGATTCTTTTCACTTATCTGCACCTGGCGCCGCTGCCTGAGCTCACCGAGAGCTTACTGGCCGCTAAAACAACGTCGATCGCCTACGAAACCATTCGCGAACGCGATGGCTCATTGCCGCTGCTCACGCCGATGAGCGAAGTTGCCGGGCGGATGTCGGTGCAGGTGGGCGCGCAATACCTTGAGAAGCCTAATGGGGGCCGAGGGATTCTGCTGGGCGGTGTTCCGGGTGTCGCGCCTGCGAATGTGCTGATCCTAGGCGGCGGCATTGTCGGCACCAATGCGGCGAAGATGGCGGTGGGGCTCGGCGCGCACGTGACGATTATCGATAGGAACCTGAACAGGCTGCGCGATCTGGACGACATCTTCAACAACTCGATCGTCACGCTGGCGTCCAACGACTGGACGATTCGCGAATCGGTGAAGCAGGCCGACCTCATTGTGGGCGGTGTGCTGATTCCGGGCGCCTCCGCGCCGCGCCTGGTGCGCCGCGACATGCTGCGTGACATGCGCAAGGGCTCGGTCGTTGTCGATGTGGCGATCGATCAGGGCGGCTGCTTTGAGACCTCGCGCGCCACCACGCATACCGATCCGATCTATTTCGAAGAGGGCGTGCTGCACTACTGCGTCTCGAACATGCCGGCGGCGGTTCCGAATACATCGACGCTGGCGCTGACCAACGCGACTTTTCCTTACGCCCTGCAGATCGCGAACCTTGGCTTTGCCGATGCGGTGACGCGCAGCGAGCCAATCCGGCAGGGCGTCAACACCTACGGCGGACATATCACGTATCAAGCGGTGGCCGAGTCTCAGAAGCGGCCGTTCCGTGAGTTGCGCGCGGTCCTGTAATTTGTCCGCGCCTTGACAGCCTTCGCGCATGTCGCGGGTACACAACTGCGGCGGGCGGATACCGGTCAAGCGTGTTACAACGATCGAGGACGCGGTCGATTTCCAGATAGTCGCCCTTGTCGCGGAAGAAGACCCGGTGGTTCTGAGCCCGGAGCCGAATCAAAGGCGGCATGACGCCCTGGAGTTGTTTGGTACGGCCTTCGCCCGTGAGTATCTGTAGAGCGATCGGCTGCTCGATGGAGCGGATATCGGCTCTGGCCTGATCGGTCCAGACGATGCGTTTGGCCATCGGATTAGGGTTCGAGGCTTATCCTTTCCCAGTCGGCCATCGTGAGTCCGAATTCGGCGAGCACCTGTTCATGCGGGATGGGATCGTTGTGTTTGAGCCATTCGCCGGCTTCGGCAATGGCTTTCGCTTCGGCCGGACTGAGAGTATCCCCGTCTTCGTCCAGAAAGACTTCGAGCAGATGGACCACGGCGGCCAAGCGGCCCGTATCCAGGCGGTCCAGCAACCGATGGGCGTGTTCCCGCATGAGGTTGGTTCCTTCCAATCATCTACCCGGCCATGAGCTTGCCGGAAACTGTCTTCGATGTCAATGTGTGTGATGACTGCAAACCGCACGCACCGCGAAAGATCTTACAGCGCCCGGCCGCTTTCTTCGCTTAAGTTCCGAACCCTATCCGCGCCGCAGTTTCCGCCAGCAAACCATCGCGATCACACAGGTCGCCATGCTTACATACAATCCATAGTCGGTCATTTCGATCCTCCTCTTATGCCTTGCGGCGCTTGTACGACGCTAACCCAATCAAGCCGGCGCCGGTTAGAAAATAAGTAGCGGGTTCCGGAACTTCAGGAGGAGCCGTCTTGCCAACATCCTGGGCGTCGAAACCTTGAGGCGGTACGGCGATCGAATAGATCTGAACCGGGTCAACGTCGCTGCCCGCGAATCTTGGGGCGCTGATTTCCTGCGCCTGTTTGCCGCCCGGGAGGCCCGCGCAATCGGAATTGGCCGCGCATTCGGCCGTTAACGAAAGAGTGCCCGTGGCGTCGCTCAGCACGGTTTCGCAGCTGGCATCGGTACAAAAACTGACAGAGCCGCTCGCTTTCAGCCGGCCTGAGCCATTCTCCCCGGCGCCGGAAAGTGTGAATGCCGGGCTGGAACCGCCGTTAGTGGCAACGTGGAAGACTTGGCCTTCGGGTGTGGTGAAGGTTCCCAAGACCTGTCGGCCGCCGTTTGAGAAGCCCGCCTGCAGACTCAAGCCGTCCGCGCCTAAGGTCAAACCGGAGAACATCAGGCTGAGAGTGTACGTGCCGGTGCTGCCGTCATTGGCTGCGCCGAGCAAAGCCAATAGATGCGCCTGGCCAGAGGTGGTCATCACGCTGAGATGTGCATCCCGGGCGTCGTTAACACTCAGAGTGCGGGTCCCTTGACCAAAAAGCCGCTCGACCTTGAAGCCCCACCCTTCTAGGCCAGTCAGATCACCGTTGAAATCGTTGAGGATATAGATGGGAGAGGCCAAGGCCCCAGGGATGATGGCGGTCAGGATCGCCAAGGCTGCTGTACGAAGTTTCATCGTGAGAACAGCATAAGAAGCGGCGGCGCGTGGCCCAATGGAACCTAGGACGGATTCTCGAGAGTACTGAACGTAGGGCTAAACAAGTACCAATACCGGCCGCCGGACTGAAATCCAAGTACCGCTCCACTGCCCTCGTTTGGGCTGCTACACTCGACAGTCACATGCCTGAGTTCGACATCGTCGGGATCGGCCTAAACGCCACCGACACCATGATTCTGGTTCCGCGCTTCCCCGCTTATGCCGGGAAGGAGCCGTTCGTTGGGGAATGGCCCAGCGTAGGCGGTCAAGTCGCTAGCGCCATGGTGGCTTGCGCGCAACTGGGATTGCGTACGAAATATATCGGCACGGTCGGTGACGATTGGCGCGGCATCATGCAGATGGAGAGCTTGCGCGGCTCAGGGATTGACCTTGAGCACGTGCTGGTGCGCCCCGGCGTGGCTAACCAGTCAGCTTATATCGTGATCGACCAAAGCACCGGCGAGCGCACCGTCTTTTGGCGGCGGCCCGACGAACTGACGCTTTCGCCGGACGAGATCGATCCCGGGATGATCACCTGCGCGAAGCTGCTTCATATCGACGGGCACGACACGCCGGCGGTGGAGAAGGCCGCTCGCATCGCGCGGGCGAACGGGATTCCGGTCACCGTGGATGTCGACACCATTTATCATGGGTTCGATCGCGTGCTGGCGTCAGTGGATTATCTGGTGACCAGCTCTGAGTTTCCGGTGCGCTGGACCAATCGCAACGATCCGTTCGACGCGCTTGAAGCGATTCAAAAAGAGTTTGGCATGCGCGTGGCGGCGATGACTTTGGGCGCGCAAGGGTGCCTGGCCCGTTTCGAAGAGAAGTTTTATTACTCACCGGCCTTCGTCGTGAATTGCCTGGATACGACCGGCGCCGGCGACCTGTTTCACGGGGCCTTCTGTTATGCCGTGTTGAAAGGCATGAGCCTGCCCGACACGCTTGAGTTTTCAAACGCGATGGCCGCGCTCAATTGCACCGAATACGGCGCGCGGGGCAAGATCGGGACACTGGCGGAAGTGGATGCGCTGGTGAAGAAGGGCGAGCGCCGCAGCCAGAGGGACTTCGCGACGCGCGCAGTGCGTTAAACAAACGAAGGGAACGGCCTTGAAGTCGTGCCTTTCGCGCTGGTTGCTCAAAAGGCCGACCTACCCTCGAGTAGAGTATTTTCGCCGGACCAATCCAAGACCGAGCAACGAAGCGCCAATGAGGCCCATCGTTGCCGGCTCGCAGTTCGGCCCGGGCACGAGTGGCGCTACGAGCCGATGTAAGCGTGTTAAATGTGATGGTGGTTGCGTTAGCGCCGCCTCCTAATTGCGAAGAACGCGACCGCCGCCGCGGAAAGTATCCGATTGATGTTGATGAAGAAATCTCCTCTGGAAGTGCTTACAATTCACTCTGCCGCGTTACCAACCACGAGCGAGTAATGGTGGCCGACTTCACAATGCACGTATCGAGCCGCCGATCCGTAGAAGGCTGTGCCAATCGGCTACGAAACGAACTAATCCATCGCGCTCTAGGGGTTTGGCTTGATAAACGGGAGGGAGGCCCCGCCCTGCAGTTTGTTCGGTTCCAGCCACAGACCCGTGGACGAGCCATCTGACCACAGGGCGTCAGCCGGGTCAAATGAGCGCAGCACCCATCGCCGCGCGCCGCCCCGCTTCCTCCATAATAATGCAATGGCCACATGCATGCTATGTAGTTTCCGAAAGGAGCAACAAAAATGCTTTGGAACGTCGCGATTGTTTTATTGGTGCTGTGGGCGTTGGGGATGGTGACTTCGTACACAATGTCCGGGTTCGTCCATCTATTGCTGGTTCTAGCGGTAATTACCGTACTGATTCAGGTGATTCAGGGTCGCAGGTCCATCTAGAGGGATAGACATGAGCAAGCCAGACTATCAGAAAATTTTGATCAACAAGCTGCGGGAAATCCGGTCCAGCAGTCAGGTTTCTTCCAAGGACATTGCGGTTGAGCATACTTCGGAGATGATGGAAGATATTCAACGGGCCGGTGATCGCGAGCTTGTCCTGACAACGCTTTCGCAGGCGTGGAAGACTTCTAACGCAGTCATGGCCGCACTTGGCCGCATTGCCGACAGGACGTATGGACTGTGTACCGCATGTGAGGAGACCATCAACGAGCGAAGACTGGTGGCGCTTCCTTGGGCCGAGCATTGTATTGTCTGCCAGGAGCGCGTGGAGGCCGAACCGGCTTTCGCGGTCGCAGCCTAACCCGGTATCGTTTCGCCCAGTGGGGGACGTATTGACTGCAAGCCGCCAATTGACATCGGCCAGTCCAGAGTGTGTTTGGGTGGATCTGGCGGACCGCATGAAACGAGGGGAATCCACCGCGTTGACCGAGTTTTACGACGGTACTTGCTCTCTGGTCTATGGGCTGATGGTGAGAATCCTGGGTGAAGGGACTGCGGCCCAGGAAGCGTTGGTGGAAGTCTACGCACGCGTCTGGAGCCGGATCCAAACGCTCGATTGCCGGCGTTCCAGCCTGCTCAACTGGACGATTCTTTTGGCGCGCGGCGTGGCGTTGGAGTGGCCCGGCAGACAGGCCCAGCCATCGAGACCTGTACCGCACGGCAGCCGGCACGCCGTGGAGCGAGCGCTATTCGATGGCAAACCGGAAGGCGATCTTCGCACAGCGTTGAGGCAGTGGCGGGAGAACGATAGCCTGGACCCGTTCACTAGCGGCCAAGAGCATTGACAAGATCGATGGAAATCCGCACCCCGTCAAAGCGGCTCGCCGAAACCATCAATTCACCCTTACCGCCCGGATGGCCAACGGCGACGCCTTTCATGTCGGCGAGCGTACGCCCGATTTCGTGCGGCAATGTCGTGACCAGCTCATCTTCGGAATCTCTATCCTGAAGGACGATCACCCCGGCTCTTGTCATTCACTCTTGGCGTGCTCGCTACTCGCTTCGGCGATAGAAGATGCAACCAAAAGAACCCCGGCTTCGCTTGGCCGCGCTATCGGTATTACATTTTGCGCCGAAGCAACGACGGATCTCAAGAAAACGATGTTCTTTGCTCGATACCCAAGCGGACAGATTGGGTGAGTGGGTGGCTACAATAACCTGAAGCTGTCCGGCGGGACCCTTGTGGTCCGCAGCCACAGGAAGAGCGTAAGATCGGCATCGGTTGCCTTTTGCAATTCGACCGCCATTGTCGCTATGTAAGAGGTTTGCGTAACCGTGACCGGTATAGCGCAAGTCTTCTGGCTCTATCCCATGGTCGGCGAGCTTGAAACGAAGGTCACGCGCGATGTCTACGAGTGACTCGTCAGTACTGAAACCCAGCGATGAGGCTTGGGCGGCGCACCCCTGCTGTCTGGGCATTGAGTCCGATATCAACGGCCCCGCCGATATCCTTTAGAATCTTGTCTTTTGGACCGCGCTTCAGCCGATTCGCTAACTCCTTCGGGTCATCTTCGCCCAAAAAATGTCTCAGCAATGCGTATATGCGAGTCGGGTTGCCGGACGCCAAGGCTCTCTTCGCATCACGAAGCGGCGGAGATAAACGTGGCGAATGGTGTCCTGACAACCAGCCTCGGGTGGCGACTTGAACTGTCCCGCCCAGGTTGTCGGACGGACGGGATGACTTTTCTTGGTTTCGTCGTAGCTGAGGCCGAACACGGCCTTCTGCAAGGTGTGGTCGGTAACGGCCGATATCAGCCGTCCTTGCTGAGCAACGCTTAGATCAGCGAAAGTTGCGTCGAGTTCGAACTTTCGCTCCGCGCTGCCGAAGCGAATATCGGTAGATTCACAATATATTTCGCGGCGCTTACTAAAAGGCGTCGTGACCAGGCGAAGTGCGTCAATGGCGTTACTCTTGCCGCCATTGTTTTCGCCGGCGAGTATGGTCAGGTCTCTTGAAGCAAATTCGCTCGTCGACCTTGCTTCCTCCCGCGGCCCCGATGCCCGTGCGCTCGGCCTGCTGCCACTCGGCATGACAGCGATTAGTTGTATTTTGCAACTATAGTCCGAGCCGGAAGCTTAGCTTTCACCGGGGGGGGCGCTCGCAATCCTGGCCAGCTCCTCTGAAATTTTACTCGGGGACAGAACGAAATCAATACAGCCCGCAGCCTGAGCACTGAGAGGCATGTCGCCCGCTTCGGCCGACTCATCCTGAGCAAAGGTTATTCCTCCCTTTGCCTTGATTTGTTTGCATCCCTCAGTACCGTCGCCATCATGCCCGGAGAGGATAACGCCGATTGCACGCGCCCCCATAGCCTCTGCTAAAGAAGTCAGAAGATAATCTACCACCACGTTCCTCTTAGTGCGCGGGGAGATGACTTTGAAGGTATAATTCTTAATTAGAAGATCCGTGTTCGGAGCGCTCACGTAGACGTGATTCGCGCGGATCGCCATCGCCGTGGAAACTACCATTACTGGCATTTTCGTGTGCCTCGACAGGATTTCAGCTAACTGACTATTGGCGTCCGGGAGAATATGAGTAGCAATGACAAGGGCCATGCCCGTATTAGACGGCAGGCAGTCCAGGAGCTCCTTATATGCGATAAGGCCTCCAGCAGAGCCGCCAATCCCGACAATATAGTTGGGTACTTTTGCCACGAGCTATTTCTTACTTTTAGTTTCTATGCCTATTAGGGGTGCATCAGGAGGAGTAGTCTTTTTCATCTTCTCTTTCTGATTGTGGCCTTCGCCGACCTCCATTGGTACTACGTTGATTCCCTTATCACTCAAAATTAATTTGTGGACGTCACTGGAATGGCCCGTGCCACGAGACTTAACAATGAACAGTCCCCGAGTGCGTTTTCTACCCGCATCTTCTTCTATTTCTCTCACGACAATCCAGGTGTCGATTAATGACGAGACGCCGATTTCGCCGCTCGTGTCATTTTCTGCGGATGAAGAAACAAGACTTGTAAAAAACGAGGTTATTCCCCTGGATTTTAAAAGATCAATCATGCGGGTAATCATGGAGCGAATTTCACGTTCGTCCCCCTCGCCAATGAGACTGGTCAGGGGATCTATGACCACAGATTGTGGTTTGAAACTGTCAACGAGCTTGTATAAATCGAGTAAATGCATCTCCAGGCCAGAAAAGGAAGGCCTGATAGCCACAATCTTCAAGAGTCCTTTTTTCAGCCATGGTTTAAGATTAATCTCTATAGAACTCATGTTTTGAATGAGTTGCCCTTCTGACTCTTCATAAGAATAGAAAATACACCGCTCTCCACGTTTACAGGTTTCTATTGCGAACGCGGCCGCGAGACTTGTTTTCCCGGTGCCTGCAGTGCCCGACGCCAGCACCGTACTGCCTTGAGTAAATCCAGGGTGCCCGCCCCAGAACAATTTGTCTAACGAGGGAATGCCTGTCGAAACTTTCTTGCCTGTGCCTGGCTGGCCGAGTCCTGCCGAAGTGATAGGAATGACTGACAGTCCTTCGTCATCGATGACGAAGGGATATTCGTTTGTGCCATGCCTTGAACCCCGATATTTAACAACACGGATTCTACGGATGGCAATTTGTTCTTTAACCCTGTTGTCCAGGAGAATGACGCAGTCGGAAACAAACTCCTCCAGGCCATGACGGGTATAACCTTGACCCGGCTCGCCGGTAACGATTGCTGTAACCTGTTTATTCTTAAGCCAGCGGAAAAGTCTTTTTATCTCTACGCGAAGAACGCCTTCATCTTTGATGCCTGCAAAGGGGGATTCCAGAGAATCCAGGACAACGCGTTTGGCGCCAATGGCATCAATGGCATGTTCCAGGCGAACGAGCAGCCCTTCAAGATTAAAGTCTTTCTCCTGAATATCTTTGTGCTCCAGAATCACATGTTCAAGCGCAATTTTTTTTTGTGAAACAAGCCCTTGTAAATTCAGGTTGAGCGAAGCCACGTCTTTATAAAGCTCATCTGGTGTCTCTTCAAAGGACATGAAGACGCCTCGCTCGTTGTGATCGGTCACCCCCTTGACCAGAAAATCAATTCCAAGAAGGGTTTTTCCAGACCCAGGCCCTCCAGAGATTAAAGTGGTTCTGTTTTTTGGAAGCCCGCCTTCTGTAATTTCGTCAAAGCCTTTGATGCCGGTGGGGCACTTCCGTAATCCATTATGCTTATCGGCCGTTGTTTTCCTGGGAGCTTTAGGCATGCAACAAATCCTTTTTTTGAGGGAGAATAGCTTATGTTTTACGTTGATTCACTCTGCGCTGCGGCGGGTAAATATCTTGGTGAGAAAGCTTCCCATTCCGCGACGATGGGGGGCCTCGTTTGTCCTAATACATTCCGCTAATCCATCATGAAACATTCCTGTAGGTGAAAAACCACATCACAAACGGCCCCGCGCCCTTGTGGTTCCTTTGTCGCGCGGGGATTGCGCCACGGCCTGGCTTGGCCCGTTCTTTTTCGCGTTCTTCGACAGTATCACATAGTGATGCCCATTACCCGGCACGTCACGCGGAATCTCGCCTCCGTGGGCCGTCACGATTCCTTTGGCAATGCGCCCTTAAAACAGCGCGTGCTTGTCATCCTGGTTGCGGATGCCGCGACGCGTGCGCAATCCGCGCAAGCTCCTCAGCGATCCCTTCGGCTGGAAGAATATCTATAAATATCCGGCTGCGTGGCGGTGTCGGGCTTCTGGGCGATAGTAATTGCCGCCGGCTTCCCTGATGCTGCTCAGCGCGGCCGCTCCGCCCCATCGTAGTCAGAGACAATGACAGCGATCAGTTTCCCGTCCCAGTGCTGCGCCAGGGTGCGAACTCCGCACTAATAGTCGCTTCTCCCGATTTCATGATACATCGGCAGGCATCAGATCTTCTGCCATGCGCCACTACCCGATTGCCGACGAAGAGAACCCTACTATGACGTAAGCGTAGCAATATCGCCCGCCCAATCAGATCTTATAAAACCGAAGCGCATGATAATCCAAGTTGGGTAGCATCTCAGAGCCTTAGATTCCGAAGATTGCGCTCACCGCGTCTATGATCCCGGCCGCGTTGCACGGCTGAGGCGTTCTGCTATGCTGTGCTCAACAGCGCCAACAAGATGATTCCTCTTCGAGATTCCCAACCCAGCCGTTCGTTCCCCGCCGTCACCGTATGGTTGATCGTGCTGAACGTGGTGGTGTTCTTGTTTGAGTGGTCGCTGGAGCCGTTTTCGCGCAACCATTTTGTCGGCGCGTATGGGATGGTGCCGTCCAATTTTGCGTTGTCGTCGCTCGTTACGTCCATGTTTTTGCACGGCGGCTGGATGCACCTGATCGGGAATATGTGGTTTCTGTGGATCTACGGCGACAACGTCGAGGACGTGCTGGGTCGCGGGAAATACGTGGGGTTCTACCTGGCCTGCGGTGTCGTGGCGGCGCTGGTGCATCTGTTCTTCAACCTTGGATCGCGGATTCCCACGGTGGGCGCGAGCGGCGCGATCGCCGGCGTGATGGGCGCCTATATGGTCGTGTATCCGCACGCGCGGATTACCACGCTCCTGCCGATCATTATCTTTTTCACGACGGTGGAACTGCCTGCCTGGGTGATCTTGATTTACTGGTTTGTGATTCAGATTTTCTCGGGCGTAGGCGAGTTAGCTAGTTCGACGGGCGTGCAGCAGGGCGGCGTGGCCTGGATGGCCCATGTCGGCGGATTCCTGGCCGGGGCGCTGTTGATTAAACTGCTGCCCACGCGCGAACCCTATCGCGCCTATCCGGAGCTGCATTGGCGATAGGGTGAAACGGGCGGCACAGGTAAGCTAGAGATAGCAGCATGATTCGTAATCCGTACACAGACGCCGACGATCCGCAGCCGGTGGACGCGCTCGCGATCGCCGCGCACCCGGACGACGTCGAGCAGACCTGCGGCGGCACCATGATTCGCCTCGCCGAACTCGGCTATCGCACAGGCGTGCTTGACTTGACGGCGGGCGACATGGGCACGCGCGGAACGCCCGAGCAGCGAGTCGAGGAGTCGGACCGCGCCGCGCAAATTATGCGCTGCAAGTTCCGCGGCAACATGCATATGCCGGACGCGCGGCTGGAAAATTCGCTGGCCGGACGCGTGTCGATCGCCTCTGAAATCCGCAAGCTGAAGCCGCGCCTGATTATTCTGCCGTATTGGGATGGCCGGCACCCCGATCACTACAACGCTTCGGCCATGGGCTACGAAGGGGCGTTTCTGGCCGGGCTGAAGAAGCTGGATAGATACACGGACGCGCATCGGCCGCGCAAGGTGATCTACTCATCGCTCTACGCTAGTGTGGAGCCGTCTTTTGTGGTCGACATCTCCGCACAGTTTGAGCGCCGCATGGAAGCGCTATTTTGCTACGAGTCACAATACGGAGACCATCAACAGGGCTCGGATGTATTTCCGCAACGAGCGGAAGTGCGGGAGCGTCTTGAAACCGTGGCCCGCTTTTATGGGCAAAAGATTGGCGTCAAGTACGGGGAGCCGTACGTGGTCAAAGAGACGATGGCGGTCGACGACGTGATGACGCTGGGGGTAAGGAGTTTTTGACATGCGATTGCGATTGCGAGTGGCGGTGCTGGCGGGTCTGGCTGGAGTAGCGGCCGCCGACGAGACGTTCACGGTGCGCCACGCCAGGAACTGGCAGCCGAACGCGGCCGAAGGGCGATGCGAGATCCGTGTGCTGGTGGATGGCGAGGCCGATATCGCTTTGATGGGCGAGACGTTGACCATTCGGACGCTCAATGGCGAACCAGTGCGCGATGCGGGTTCGGAATGCACGACGCCGTTCCCCCGCAATGCCCAGGATGTGCGCTTCCGCGGCATCGACGGACGGGGTGACGTCCGGCTGCTGGAAGATGGTTCGGGGCGGAATCGCGGCGCGGCCGTCGTTCGCATCCGTGACACCAAAAGCGGCGCCGAGGAGTATCATTACCGGCTGGAGTGGGGCCGAGGCAGCACGTTCGGCGGCGGGGGCGGCGGGGGCGGCGGGCGCAATACCGGAGATTTGGCCCGCATGCGCACACGGGATCTGCGGCGTGAGATCGAACGGATTTTTCAGGATACCGGCGGCCGCCGGCCTAACACCGACACGGTGGACGACTATATAGATCGGGTGCGGATGGACCGCTGGTCGCTGGAGCAGGTGCGCAGCGACATTGAGCGGCAGCGCTGAAGTTTCCCTAAAGCTTGGGGCCTAAAAAGCCGAAGTAACACATGAGGAGTCTGTGCCCCCCATGTCTTCGTCCGCCCTGAGCTCTGTCGAAGAGGAGTCCGCCCAGACGGACGCGCTAACCGTAGACCGGCGTTCTCAAATGTGGTTGTCGCGTTTGGCCCTGCGCGAAGTGGGCCAGCGGGTGATCGAAGCTGGTTGTGGGTTGGGCAGTTGGACTCGCCTTCTGGTGAAGAACCGTGAGCAGGTGCTGGCGCTTGATCCCCATCCTACTCGAGTGGCGAAACTTTTGTCGCGCTTCCAATCGCAACCGAATCTGGACGCGATGACGATGGAACTGTCGGCTCCGCGTTTTCGCGATTTGGCTCGGTTTCAGCCGGATTCGGTGCTTTGCGTCGACGCTTTGGCGCGCGAAGAAGACGATCAGCGGGCTTTGTTTAACTTCACTACGGTGTTGCCTCGCGGCGGCAAAGTGGTGCTCCTTGTGCCTGCGGGCCCGTCGCTGTTCGGCAGCCTTGATATGGCGCTCGGCCATCATCGGCGGTACACCAAGGAATCTTTGCTGCAACTCGCCGGAAGCGTGGGCTTGAAAACCCGGGAAATGCGCTACGTCAACATGGCAGGATTTTTCGGTTGGTGGGTGGATAACCGCGTCTTTGAATCCGCTGAACTGGCTCCGGCTGGATCGCTGCGTGAGCGGATGGTGCCATATCTGGAGCGCGTGGAGCGCCTGATTGCGCCGCCGTTCGGGCAGAGCCTTTTTGCGGTGCTTGAGCTGCCTGCTTAGCGCCTTCGCTGGGCGGCCAGACTCTCCCGGTTCAAAACACTCGCCCGCCTGAGCGAAATTCCACAGCCGTCGCTGGGGCGCCTGTCGGGAACTCCTTGATTCTACGTACCGCCTGCCCTGTGGGCTGGGTGGAGCTTCAATTGCCGAAGTCATGCGCAGGAGGCTTTCTTTCCATGCATCACAAGGAATTCCGGGGTATTTTCGGCTTGGTTTTGGCCCTGGGCGTCTTCTGCGGCTTTCTCATCACGATGACACAGATCGTCCAGGAGCCCGGCGGGTTCAGCCTAAGCTTCCGGTGGGTTGTTTGCGCGGGCCTGACGGCCGGTTTTCTGGGATTGTTCGGCGTGGATCTCTACGGAATCTGGACCGGCCATCTTCCAGGCCAGGACAACAACAACGAGCACACTGAAACTGGTCTATAGCTTTTCTCCCGCCCCCTGAGCGGTTGACGATGACAGCGGCACGTTCAGTTTAGCTGGACGCCCGTTGCGGAAGATCACGGCTTCCACCGCGTCGCCGGGCTTCTTGCGCGAAATGGCGCTGTTGATGGAATCGGGCCGGTCGATTTGCTTGCCGTCGATTGACATGATGAGGTCACCGCCTATGCCGACCTCGTTGTTGCCGATGTAAACTGAGCGCGTGGCCCCACGGATGCCGGCCTGCGCGGCGGGCGAGTCGGGCTGTACTTCGTAAACCAGGAAGCCTCCTTCGGCCGGCAGGCTCAGGGCCTCGGCCAATTCGCCGACGACGTAAATGCCGGATACGCCCATCTTGGGGCGGCCGAATTTGCGGCTGGTCTGGAAGCCTTCCATCATCAGCTTGGCGCGATTGATCGGCATGGCAAACCCGATGCCGATGTTGCCGCCGGGGCCGTAGATGGCGGTATTCACGCCCACCACATTGCCTTGCGAATCAAGCAGCGGGCCGCCGGAATTACCGGGGTTGATGGCCGAATCCGTCTGGACCATGCCTTCCAGTTCGCGCCCCGACTCATCCTTAATATTGCGGCCGAGCGAACTGATGATGCCGGTGGTGAGCGTGCCTTCGAGACCGAATGGATTCCCAATGGCCAGGACCTTTTGTCCCACCTGCAACTTGTCGGAATCGCCCAGACGCAACGGCTGGATCTTCTTTTTCGGCGTGATCTTGATGATGGCAAGATCGTTCGATGGATCGCGGTCGAGAATCTGCGCTTCGTAGCGGGTCTGATCCGACATGGTGACCTGCAGCTTGGCTGAGCCCGAGATCACGTGGTTGTTGGTGATGATCAGCCCCTCGTCGTTCACTAAAAAGCCGGAACCGGACTCTTTGGCCGGGTAGACATTCCAGAAGAAGTCGCGCCGATACACAGTGCTGGTGATGTTGACGGTGGCGAGATGGGCCGTTTTGTAGATATCGATGTTGTTGAGTTCGTCTGAACTTAACCCCGCGGCGCGCCCGATATCCGGACCACTCCAAAGGGACGGTGACGACACGTTCGCCACGCGCGCCAGCGGCCTGCGCCAACGTTCGGGGATCCACTCCGGGTGCGAGGTAATGGCTACAAAACCGCCAAGCAATGCGGTGAACAGAATTAATATGCGCGACAGCTTCATGGTTGTGCGATGCTCCGTAAGGACTCGTAGACCTTGTCGGTCTGACGCAGGGTTTCTTCTTTCGTACCGGACGTATCGATCACGTAATCGGCGCGTCCAGCTTTCTCATGTAGAGGCATTTGGCGGGCCAGCCGGGCCATCACCTGTTCGCGAGTCAACCGATCCCGCTTGATGGCGCGCTCAATCTGTCGCTCCTGCGGACATGACGCCACGATCACCTTTTGATACCGCCCGTGGCTGCCCGTTTCAAACACGATGGCGGCTTCGACGATAGCAATCCCGTTTGGGTCGGCCGCTTGTGCTGCGGCGACCAGCTTTTCCTGCCGGCGAAAGATGGGCGGATGCATAATGGCGTTAAGCACGGCAAGGCGCTCAGGATTATTGAACACCAATTCACCGAGCTTACGGCGATCAATCTCTCCGTTCTCTTTTAGGATACCGTTGCCGAAGGCGGCCACGACAGGCCCCCACGCCTCGGCCCCAGGAACCAGGACGGCGTGGCCCAGATCGTCGGCGCGGATGACGTGACAGCCTAATTCGGAGAGGCGCGCGGCGACGAAGCTCTTGCCGGACGCCAAGCCGCCGGTCAAACCCACGCGCAGCATGGTTTTAGAGAGGGGAGAGGCCGAGCCGCTGCTCGGCGAGTGCGACCGTATTCGACATCAGCATCGCGATGGTGAGCGGTCCCACGCCGCCCGGAACAGGCGTCAGGGCCGACACATGATCCATTTCGAGCGGGTGAACGTCGCCCACGACGAGGCTTCCTTTCTTGTCGAAATCGGCCAGCTTTCCGGGGTGCCCGGAGAATAGCGCTTCGGCCTCGGCTCGCGTCGAGAGGCGGTTGATACCCACATCCACTACAACGGCGCCGGGCTTGACAAAGTTCCCTCGTACGAAACCCGGGCGTCCTAGCGCGGCCACCAGAATGTCGGCCTGATGGCATTCGGCGGCGAGGTCGGCTGTGCGGGAGTGGCAAACGGTGACGGTGGCGTTAGCGTGGAGCAACATCAGCGCCATGGGCTTGCCGACGATATCGCTGCGCCCAATCACGACGGCTTTCTTACCCGACACCGGAATCTCGTAGCGGCGCAACATTTCGATGATGCCCGACGGCGTACACGCGCGCGGACCGGGGCTGTTGCTGACAAGTTGGCCGACGCTGTAGGGATGGAACCCATCCACATCTTTCTGCGGCGGCAGCGACAGCAGGATTCGCCGCTCATCGATATGCGGCGGCGGCGGCGATTGCACGAGAATACCGTCGATCTCGTCGCGTGCGGCTAGGTCGGCGACCACGGCCAGGATTTCTTCGGTTGTGGACGTTACCGCAGGCGTGATCTTTTCGGAGAAGATTCCGAGCTCTTCGCACGTCCTCACTTTATTGCGCACGTAGATTTCCGAGGCAGGGTCGTTGCCCACCAGCACGACGGCGAGACCCGGCGCACGGCCCGACGCGGAACGCACTCGTTCGATACGCGGGCGAAGTTCGAGCAGGATTTGGTCGCGGACAAACTTGCCGTCCAGAAGTCTAGGCATGTTGAGAAGAAGTGCGGGTGAAGCGGAATAATAGCGCGCCTGCGACGACAATCGCAGCGGCGGTCCCGGCGATCCGGGGCTGCAGGGTGAAGCCAAAAACCGTCATCCAGCCACCGACGAGAATAAACAGCGCAGGTACGAGTGGCCAGGCAAAGCTGACCGCCGGGAGTTTCTGCCAGCCTGGGCGCTTCCGGAAAACGAAGAGCGACGTCACCGTTACGGTGGCGAAGAAATTCAGCAGGAAGCCGACAAACAAGATGAGATCGGGGAACGGCGTCAGGGTCATGATAATCGCAACCACGCCTTGCAAAAGGATCGCTGCGACCGGCGTACGCCACTTCGGATGCACGTGGGCGGCCAGCGAAAGGAAAGCGCCATTCTTCGCCATCGCATAGTAGACACGCGGGCCAATCGTCACCATAGCGTTGACGGTTGAAGTCAGAGACACGGCAAACAGAGCCGCGAAGATGCCGGAAACAGCCGGGCCAAAAAGGTTGGCAGCGGCCAGAGTGCCGATGGCAATCTCGCCCTTCATTTTTTCCAGCGGCGTGGCGTAGATGAAGACCACGTTGAGCAGCAAGTAGATGATCGCGACAAATCCGGTGCCGAAGGCGAGCGCGCGCGGCAGAGTCTTGGCTGGCTGTTGGATTTCTTCGGCGACGTAAGTGGCCGCGTTCCAACCTGAGTAACTCAGGTAGATAAAGAAGAGGCTGATGAAGAATTGAGTTTCGATCGACTTAGTGGTCCAGCGCACGGCGGGTTGGCTGAAGTGATCCCAACTGCCCGTACCCGCCGCGAGGCCGAAGAAGATGAATCCGAAGATCACGGCCAGCTTAGTCGCGGTCAGTATATTTTGAATCGCCGCGACAGGTTTGACGCCGAAAAGATTGATGACGGTTAATACGCCGATCAGCAACGCCGCCGCCAACTGCGCGCCGCCCAGCTTAAGCGTAAACCATTCCGGACCGAACTTGTATTGGGAATTAGCTTGCTTCAAGGCGGGCCAGAAGTAACCCAGATACTCGGAAAAAGCGAGCGCGGCCAAGGCGATCGGCCCGGAAAAGCCCGCAAAGAACGAGACCCAACCGGTCATGAAGCCCCACGTCGGGCCGTAAGCTTGGGTCAGATACACATACTCGCCGCCGGAGCTTGGGAAGTTGACGCCGAGTTCGGAAAAGCAAAAAGCTCCGAGCAACGCGCAGATGGCGCCCACCACCCAGATCCACAAAACGACTGAAGGCGAACCTAGATCGCCCGCGAGAAACCCAGTGGTTCCAAACACGCCGGTCCCGATCATATTTGAAACAACCAGGGCCGAAGCGCTGATCAATCCGAGCTGACGCAGCAGTTCGGGCGCCTGCGGCTGCGTCCCCGCGTGTGATGCCATGAGGTTCATTGTAACGAACCGGGATGTACAATCCAGGAATGAAGCGGAAAACGATTCTGGCCGCCGCATTGCTGTTAGGCGGCGCGGCGGCGGTGGCGCAGCAACTGATGTTCTGGCCCGTTCGCGGCACGCGCGAGATGGTGGCCGCCGCGAATAATCAAGAGGTCGAAGCCGGCTTCAGGATCTTGTCGCAGGGCGGCAACGCGATCGATGCGGGCGTGGCGGCCACTCTCACGGCAGCCGTTACCGAGCAGGCGCGCTTCGGGCTGGGCGGTGAGATGCCACTCATTATTAAGCCGGCCGGTAAGCCGCCCGTGGTGGTGTCGGGGGTCGGCGTCGCGCCCAAAAAGGCTACTGCCGATTTTTATTTGAAGCGCGGCCCGGAGCCGTGGGAAGAGTTGGGCCGTAAGCCACCGATCCCGACGCAAGGAATCTTGTCCGCGATCACGCCCGGGGTGTTCGATGGTCTGATGCTGGCGCTTGAAATGCATGGCACGATGTCGTTCGCGCAGGTGGCCCAGCCCGCGATTGAATACGCTGGAGACGGGTTTCCGATCGGCGAGGAGTTTGCCGGATTCATCCGTAATAATCAGCGAGTGCTGGAACTGTGGCCTACGTCGAAGGCGTTTTTCCTGCCGGGAGGCGCGCCGCCCAAACGCGGCGAGTTGGTGAAGTTGCCGGCGCTCGCGAATACACTGCGAGAACTGGCGCGAGCCGAAAAGAAGGCGCGCGGCAATCGGGTGAAAAAGATTCGCGCGGTGCGGGATTATTTCGGCCGCGGACCCATCGCCAAGAAGATCGCCGCTTTCTCGGAAGCCAACGGCGGGTTGATTTCTTACGAAGATTTGGCCAGTTTCCATGCAGAGATCGAGCAGCCGAGAACCACTACTTATCGCGGCTACACGATCGTCAAGCCCGGCTTCTGGACTCAGGGACCGGTGATGATCCAGGCGTTGAATCTGCTCGAAGGGTATGACCTGAAGGCGATGGGCCATAACTCGCCGCAATATCTGCACACTCTGCTGGAAGCGGTGAAGCTGGCATTTGCCGATCGCGACCGTCACTACGGCGACCCTAAATTTTCCAAGATCCCCGAAGAGACGTTGCTCTCGAAAAACTACGCGGCTGAGCGGCGCAAGCTGATCGATCCGGCGAAGGCGTCGATGGAGTCGCGCCCCGGGGTGCTCGGCGGCCCGGCTGGCATGCCGGCTGGCGGTGGCGTTTCGACAGCGCAGGATACAACGTGTGTCAATGTCGTGGATCGTTGGGGCAATGTCTATAACGCCACGCCGAGCGGCGCGTGGCTGCCTTCAGTGATTGCGGGCGACACCGGCATTCCGCTAAGTTTGCGCGCGACGTCTTTCGTGACCGACGCGGGGCACCCCAATCGCATTGAGCCAGGCAAACGTCCCCGCGTGACGCTGAGCCCAACGCTTGTGCTGAACGCCGACGGCTCGCCGTTCCTGGCGATGTCGACCCCGGGCGGCGACAACCAGGATCAGGCGATGCT
>JAYUSQ010000235.1:0-13064 GCA_043755595.1 Acidobacteriota bacterium
GTCGCCCGATCGCTCCAGAAGGAAAAGGAGAGCCCGAGCTGGTTGATTTTGCAGCGAGACTTTCGTGCCGCCCCGGCTCAATTCTCCCGACGCGCCCTCCACGGAAAAGTCTCCGAACATTAGGCGGCCTGCCAGCACTGCCTCTAGCATACCAGCCCAGCGGGCGAAGGACACAGCGGGAACACACAGGGGTGCTTAACGGTTTTGGGGGCAGTCGCCGAAAACCGCTTCGGCAAGGCTGATCGGTAAACAGGCACGGCTTATCAAGCGCTTTAGAATCAACAAACCGATTCCGGGGCGTGGTCGTCACGAAGCCGAACTGAACCCTCAGAAGAGCCAATTCCCTGTCGAGCCCCCAAAACTGTTAAGCACCCAACACACAAGGCATCAGCTAGCCATTTTCGTCTGACCACAAAGCCCGTACTATCGATTCCAGACCAAAGGAGGTCTAAGATGATGAAAACATCCATTTCAAAGATTATGTTGACGGCATGCGCCGTGATCCTTGCCAGTTCCACGGCGCGGGCAGAGAACGAGGCCGGCAAGTGCGATGCGAAAACGTTGCAGGGAGACTACGGGTTCCACGTCGAGGGTGTGTTTCTCGCCATTCCCGGATTTGTACTACCACCGGGAGGCTTCGCTCTCCGGGGTGTCGCAATGACTCGCTTCGACGGCAAAGGGAAGCTCACCCAGGTTGACTTCATCACGGTGAACGGGGGAGCGCCTCCCGTGGACTGGGCACCTGGTAGCGGCGAGTATAAATAAAGTGAACCCTGATTGCACCGGAACTTGGATCCTGACCATCCCGGGTAATCCTCTGTCCCCGGTAAAGGTGCATTTCGTCATCGTGAAACGGGGCGCCGAGATTCGTACGGTCGTCGATGCGAACGCCGTAATAAGCATTGGCGTCAAAGTGGATTAGCTGGACAGCCCCCTGCCGATCGAATCGCCTGACGTCGACGTCGTTGACGGAGGTCGTAAGGGCTTCCGCCACGGCATAGGTCACCGGTCCCGCCTTGTCGCGATTGCGACCGCAAACCTCCAACTCGGCGGGCCGTCGTACTGGCCGCTGCGCCTTGCCGCGGGGTCCCCTGGTACGGACCCGAGGGCGGTGCCAGTCTATTGCACCCTGCGCCGCCAGGTGGGGAGGAAAACTGGGGCTCTATGGCTCACCATGTTGAAACCATTTCGACAAGGATGGCGATTCTTCGTGGACCGCCGGGGGCCACGCCGTCGTACGGCTTGGCGCCCAGTTCCCAGCGCACTATTAGCCTGCTTCAATCCGTCCGGAATGAGAATAGCGTCCTGCGGGCGCGATTATACCGCCTTCGGCGGCCCAGCCCCGAACCGCGACCGGGCTTCTCGAACCGTAGATTAAATTGGCCGGTAAACCGGTGACGCGAAACCGAAATTTTTCTTCCCGCTCATTCCGCGCGACTTACTCTTCCGCCCCGCGCCGTTCCGTTCGGCCCCTCGGTTACTCTTCAATCGCAGCGGTCGAAAAGGAGCCGCGCCAATTTCATGAGCCCCTCAACTTCGCCTGAACAGCTCGAAGCCAATCGCCTCAACGCCCTCCGGTCCACCGGTCCCACCACGCTGGACGGCAAAGCCCGCTCCTCGCAAAACGCCCGTGTTCACGGGCTCTGCTCGCGCCAACTCCACATCGCCGATGACGAAGAAGCCGCGATTTTCGCCTCCCTCCAAGCCGCGCTCTCGACCGAACTCGTCCCCGTCGGCGAACTCGAACTCATGCATTTTGAGGCGATTGTCCACGCCCAATGGAACCTCCGCCGCTGTCGCATGAACGAAGCCAATCTGCTCGGCTCGGTCCCGGACCCGTTCCGCGATCCCGATACGCGCGCCGCGCTGAAAACTCTCACCACTTACTCCTCGCGCCATGAACGCGCACTGCAACGGGCGCTGAAGGAATTGAAAGCTCTCCAAAACGAGCGTGCCTCGCGCACTAACTTCGCAGGCGGCGAAGCGGGCCCTTCCCCTCTTGTAGAAACCAACCGCGTCCGCCGCGCACTGCTCACTGAGATCGGCGCCAAAGCAGCCCTCAACAAGATGAGTTTCGAGGCTGCCATCCAACAAATTGACAAGGGTTCCCCCGGCGCACCAGTCTCCTATTTCCAATACGACCTCTCGCCGCACTCTGTCGGGCAAGCTCCAACTTGCAACGGGCTTTAACCCCGCCACTTACTAGTATGTCGTTTCATCACAACGTCTACATACCGGCGCAGGCGATGAACCTTCTGCGGCCCCAATAATCCCATTGGCGTTTCTGAGTTATCGGCAGAATCGGCGTTCATCGGCGGCCAAAAGTCTGGCGGAGTTGTCCGCTATCCAAATGTGCCCCTACGAAAGAACAAAACATATGAATAATGTTTAGATAGATGAAACGAGATACTAGTCGCCATCCCCAAGAACCGCATCGATTGTGGAAGGCGCATTGCCTTCCAGCCGGTTATTCACAAAGAAGAATCCCTTCTCGCGCCGTGTCGCCGTGCGTTTAGCCAAAGCCTTCAGCGCCGCGCGAGTCTCCGGGTTCGGGTCTTGCACTTTCGTGTAGGGCTCAAAAGCTTGTACGGCTTGTTCGTAAGGCCGCCCTTGCCGAAGCAGCGCGCGGACTACCGAAAAGTCCGCCGTAAAGGCTCCGGGGATCTCGATCTGTTCGCCGATCGTTGGCATTCGCGTCCAGGCATTGAAGACATGCGCGACACCGCGATCTGCCAACGCCGCGAAGTAGAGTGGACCCAGAAATTCGGGGTTGCGGATCTCCACCGAGTAACGCCACATTTTCGGAAGTTCGCCGAGAAACCGGTCTAAGTCCTTCACGAAGTCTTCTTCCCTTTCGTAGAGACCGCGCGGGAAAGCGCCAAACTCGAAGATCAACACATCGATGCGTTCGCGATAAGGTTCGAGTAAGTCGAGAAACAATGCCTGGAAGGCTTGGACATTGAGAAAGGAAGGGTTATCCAGGCCTGCGCGATCGCCGTAACGCGCATGTTTCGGCCACACGCGAACCGTGATTTCCTCGGGAACCTTGAAGCCAAAATGCAAGGCGTCCGGCGCACTGGCGAACAACTTCTGCCAGAACTGCGGCGTCGGGAACTGATAGAAGGAGAAGTCGCCACAGACGATCGGAAACACTTCGGCGTACTCGGCCAGGCAACTATCTTCGAACCGTTTGTGACTGAACTTACCCCGAGTCAGATAACGCTCGGGTGTGTAGATCTGGCCGGCCCAACCTTCGTATTTCCAGGAGCTCGTTCCGAAGAAAACGCCTTGCGCGGCGGCCTGCTTCAACTTTTCGGCGAGGCCCACGCGAAATGCGGGCAGCTCGGGCGGGAATAGCGGTAGCATTTATTCGGCGCTACCAGGCGGCAGCCGCGCGTTGACCGTACGGATCGGCCCCGGCTTCGATGACGCCATTCGCCCGCATGCGAATCATGACCGGCGCCGAACCGCTGGCCCAGCGCGAGCGCGACTGTACTTTGTGGCCGCGCGCCGTCAGTTCGGTAGCCACGCTTGCCGGAATGCGCTCGTCCAGCAGTAAGTCACCGGGACTCATCGCGTGGTTGTCGAAGGAAGACACTAAGTGACGAGTTTGAAAGCGAGGAGCTTCAACGGCTTCTTGCGGATCGAGTCCGAACTCGACCACGTCCAGAATCAGTTGCAGTAAAGCTTGATCCTGGTTGTCGCCGCCGGGCGTCGAAAGCGCCAAATATGGCTTACCGCCGCGAGTAACTAAAGTCGGGCTCAAAGTAATCCGCGGGCGTTTGCCGCCGGCGAGTTCGTTGGGATGACCCTGAATGAGCAGGAAACTCTGGGCTCGCTGAGTAAGTGGGATGCCGATCTCGGGCACGATCACCGAAGGCAGCCAGGCGCCTGAGGGTGTGGATGAAAACATGACCCCGTCCTTGTCGATCGCGTCGACACAAGTTGTATCCGCCGCCGCCAACGCATCGTCAAGCGGAATACGAACCATCTCGGATTCAGACGGATGCAAGGCCACCCGCCCGTCGATCTTGCCTGGACGAAAGTCGAATGAGCCACGGCTGCCAATCATCGCGCGGCGCTCCTCGGCATAGGCTTTCGAGAGTAAGCGCTCGGCCGGGACGGAGGAAAACTTCGGATCACCGTAGTAACTGTCGCGGTCGGCGTAGACCAGTTTCATGGTCTCCACCAGCCGATGTAGATATTCGGTTGTGTTCAACTTAAGCGCGCGCAGGTCCGTACCTTCCAGCATGTTGAGGGCCTGTAACATCACCGGCCCTTGGCTCCAAAATCCGGGCTTGTAGACTTCGTACCCTCGGTAACTCGTAGTGGCCGCTTCCTCCGGTTTGAGACGAAACGCGGCCATATCTTCATACTTGAGGAGCCCGTTATGCTGTTTGACGAAATCGGCGATCTTCCGTGCGATCTCGCCCCGGTAGAAAAAATCGCGGACGGCGTCGATCGCTTGCTCGCGCGGCTTCCCCGCGCTCAGGGCTTTCTTCTCCACCTCGGCCATCCGCCGTAGCGTCGTCGCCAACTCGGGCTGGCGAAAAATCTCCCCTTCAAATTGGATGCGGCCCTCGGGCATGAAGTAGCGTCGCGACGCGGGCCACAGGTCGAACCATTTCTTCGAGCGCGCAATCGTGGACGCGCGCGTCTCATCGAGTGGCATCCCGTCCGCTAAGTCGATGGCGGGCTGGATGACTTCGGCGAGCGAAAGCGTCCCGAACTCGCGTAACGCCACCATCGCGGCCTCGGGCATGCCGGGCACCAGCGCGGGCATCACGCCGCCCACCGGGACCATCCCTTTTAAGCCGTTTTTCTCGATCGCCTCGGGAAAGAACTCGCCCGCTAAAAGCTTCCGGAACCGGAAGAAGTCGGCCGTCGCCGATTTCGGCATCGTGCCAACGCCAGCGATCGCAAAGACCTTGCCTTGCTTGGTGCGTATTAGGATGGGAGCTTCGCCGCCGAAGCCAAAGTGCGAATACTCTGAGACCGCGCCGGCCAAGAGTCCCGCCACGCCCGCATCGACGGCGTTGCCGCCAATATGGTACATCCGCATGCCTGCGTCGGTTCCGTGCGTGGTTCCTCCGGCGACGGCGCCGCGCAATCCGCGCGTGGCCTGCAGTACCGGCGGCTCCATGCGGCGGCGTTGCACTTGTTGTGCCCAAACCAAGCCGGTTGCGATAAATCCTGCCGCCAGCAGCCAAGCCGTCCACTTCCGATGCATAAGCGTACCTTGATTATAATTGGCGTTTGGACCCTCAGCCGCCGGCAACCAAAGAGCAGGCCCCAGAAGAGCCCATGTTGTACTGCCCCGTGTGCAGCCGGAAGCTGGCCCAATCCAAGTGCAAACTGGTATGTGAGCAATGTGGATACTATATGAGTTGCGCCGACTATTATTGATTGGCTTCGCCATCGCGACGGCTGTTGCCTGGGCCGCGAGTCCTGCCGCCACGGGCCGCGCCTGGTGGCGTCATATCGAGTACCTTGCGAGCGATAAATTGGAAGGGCGCCAAGCGGGCAGCCCGGGTCATACGCTCGCCGCGCAATACGTTGCCGCGCAGTTCAGGAAGGCTGGACTCGCGCCCTGTGGCGATCCTGGCAACGGCTATATCCAACGAGTGCCCCTTGAGAACAAACGGCTCGTCGAGAGTGAATCCGCATTGACCGCGGTAACCGAGTCCGGGCATATTAAGTCTCTGGTGCTGGGCGACGATGCCATATTGTCATCGAGAGCCGAACAGCCGCTCCAGGCCGTTGAAGCGCAAGCGGTGTTTCTGGGCTACGGGCTGTCGATGCCCGGCTACGATGACTTTGCCGGACAGGATGTGCGCGGCAAGTTCGTCGTCACGCTGAGCGGTTCTCCGGCGCACCTGCCTGGGGCTCTGCGCGCGCACTTCTCCTCCGTCGCCGAACGGACGAAGGCGTTGCACACGGCGGGGGCGCTTGGGTCGTTCACGATTGCCAACCCGAAGACCAGCGATGTTCCATGGCAGCGCACCAGCGCCGCGCGTTTGCTTCCTGGCATGGCCATCGATGACCCAGGGCTGATCGAAACTCGAGGCGGCGCGCTGTTTACCGCCTCGCTCAACGCGGCCAAGGTTGCCTGGCTATTCGAAGGCGCGCCTCATTCGTTGCCCGCCCTGATTGAGTTGTCGACGCAAGGAAAGCCCATGCCGCACTTCCCGCTCAAGGTTACTTTCCGTGGAAGAGTGAAGTTAGAGAAGACTAAGCTCGACTCTCAAAACGTGTGCGGTGTGAGGGCGGGGACCGGCGCCAAGGCCAGCGAGTCGCTGGTCCTCTCGGCCCATCTCGACCATCTGGGCATCGACCCGGACGCCAAGAGCGCCGACAAAATTTACAACGGCGCGATGGACAACGCCTCCGGAATCGCCACGTTGATTGAGACGGCGCGCGCCCTCAAGGCTGAGGGTAAACGGCCTGCCCGCTCGATCGTGTTCGTTGCGGTTACGGCCGAAGAGAAGGGGCTGTTGGGCTCGCGTTACTTTGCCAACCGCACTCCGGCCACTGCCGGAGAGATCGTGGCCAACGTGAACTTCGACATGTTCCTCCCGATTCACACCATGCGCAAAGTGATGGTGCTTGGGTTGGAGGAGTCTTCATTGCGCGCGCCATTGGAGCAAGTGATCGCGCGTTTAGGACTTGGGTTGCAGGCGGATCTTGAGCCCCAGCGCAACCGGTTTATCCGCAGCGATCAATACAGCTTCATTCAGCAAGGCATGCCCGCGCTCGCCATCAAGGTGGGGTACGAGCCAGGTTCGCCCGAAGCCGAGTTGCAGAGACAATGGACTGCCAACCGCTACCACGCACTGGGTGACGACTTGTCCCAGCCGGTGGATCTCGAGGCGGCCGCGCTGTTCAACCGCGTTGTGCGCGAGTTAGCCCTCGCCATCGCGAACGCGCCTGAGCGGCCCGTCTGGAACGCGACAAGCTTCTTCCGCAGGTTCGCCAAGTAATAGCCTCATCTGGCCGAAAAGCACCACACCCGATTTTCTGCCACCAGGGCGCAATTGAACCTGATCGCGATGTCGGTGTTAGTGGCCGGAAGCGTGTTTGCGCAAGGCAGGGACGGTTACGGTCAATCTGGCTACAGAGGCCACGACAACTACCACTACAACGGCTACAACCAGAGCTACGAAGTGCGCTCGGCCCCGTCTATCGCAGGCTTTCGATGCCCGGACCGGGCTTTGTTTGGGTCGACGGTTACTGGAGTTGGATACGCGGACGCTACGTCTGGGTGAGCGGTTATTGGACACGGCCGCCGTTTGCCGGCGGGTACTGGATGGCGCCCCGTTATAACCGCGGCCGCTTCTTCGCCGGCTTTTGGGCCGGTAACCGGAATTGGCATCGGGGTGGTGGATACCGCCGATAAAGTGTATCCTCGAAGCTGTGGCGATCGCCGACTTAACTCAGGCTGCCGCCGCGCTAGCGCGAGATCGTCCGGCTGAAGCTCGTCCTTTACTTGAATCGGCCCTACGATTGGACCCGCGTGATGCGATGGCATGGGCGCTTCTGGCCCAAACGTATTGGAGCCTCAAGCAACCGGCGCAAGCGGCGGCGGCAGCCAAACGAGTCGATGCGACCAACGATCCGAAGGCGCAACACGCCCTGGCCCGGTACTACGCGCAATCGGGCAATCGCCGCCGAGCGGCGCAACTGGAAACACAATTCGCCAGAAGTCCCGAAGCGGATAAGTCGGCTCCGTTGCGGGCTGCGATGTTGAACGCTGAGGCCGGCGATCACGCCGCCGCCATCGAGATGGGCGAGCGGGCATTGGCAACCGATGACCGGCCCGAGACCCGCGAGTTATTGGCGCGCTCCTACGAATTGAAGGGACAGTTCCAGAACGCTATCGGACAACGAACCGGGTTAGTACGGTTGCGGCCTTACTCCGAAGACGCACACGTTGAATTAGGCAAGCTCTGTCTGCGCGCCGGACGATTCGCGGAAGCAGCCGAGGCTCTCGAACGGACAAGAGCGACCTTTGATAAGAGCCCACAGATTGAACTTGCCCTTGGCGTCGCCTATTACTCGCAGCGGCGTTTCGACCATGCGGCGGCGCGCTTTCTGCGCGTGATCGAGCTTGAGCCGACCGTGGAGCAGCCCTATGTGTTCATGGCGCGCATGCTCGATCAGATACCGGCTCGCGCGCCTGAGTTAGTGGCCCGCGCCGCCGAATGGAACCGGCTTGAGTTGAAGAATCACTACGCTCCATTCGTCTACGCAAAAGCCCTAGAGGCTGCTGGTGAAGGGGCCGGGCAGATACGGCCGTTACTTGAGGAAGCGATTCGCCGGCAACCTAAGTTTTGGGAATCGCACTTTGAGTACGCCCTCGTCCTGGAGCAGGAAGGCAAGCTGCCCGACGCGGTGCGAGAACTGAGGGCGGCGGTAACCTTGAACCCGCAACAGGCGGCGCCGCACTATCGTCTTTCACGCATCTATGACCGGCTTGGGAAGAAGCAACTGGCGGCACAAGAGCGCGCCGCGCATGCTGGGTTACTCCAAGCCGAGAAAGGCCGGCCCGGAATGGCCGATACGGTGGTGCGCTAACCGTTGGCTTCCAAACTCATCGACGAGATAGTCGCCCGGGGCCTATTCGAACGTTTACCGGCAACCTTCGCGACTTACACCTTCGACCGCATTCGCGGCTGGAGCCTTTTGTTCCCGGCCGAGCAAGGCTATCTCGAACGGTTACTCGGTATGTTAGACCGCTCCGATCCGGCGTTAGTGGAGCGCCTGTTCTCGGCCGTCGCCGAGGTGGAATCGAGGATGGGAATCGACGGCAAGAGCTGGAAGCGCCGCGAGTTCTCGCTGGAACAAACGGATTT
Organism: Acidobacteriota bacterium; assembly: GCA_043755595.1. GTDB lineage: Bacteria > Acidobacteriota > Terriglobia > Bryobacterales > Bryobacteraceae > VFZP01. The sequence goes on from JAYUSQ010000235.1 coordinate 8,853, forward strand.
TCTGCAACGCTCGCCCCATTACGCCGACTGGCGCTCGCGCATTGCCGAATTGTTCGGGCGAGTCGACCCCTTATTGGACACCGAGGTTGCACAGAAAGGCCGGCCGCGTCTGGTGGTTGTAAGTGCGCCCTCCGAGTTACCAGTGGGGCCTGATCGCATGTGGCTGCGCATTGCCGATAAGGGCAAACGCATTGGGCTGGATGGTCCGATTGAAATGGCCCAATTAGCCGGGTTGGCCAATCTGAACAAACGCGGGCCATATGATGCGTGGATCATTGAAGCTGGAGCCCTCTACAAGGCGCCGCCCACTGCCACAGCCACCTACGTGAGTTACTCCGCGCTTGAGCCGTATCGGCAAGCGACGATGCAACAAGTGCGCGCGATGGTTGAAGTGAAGCAGATCCAAGGACCGCAGCAGCTTGGCGCCGAACTTCGCAAGCTACCCATCCCTCCGCCCCCCGGCCCCTTGGGCGCCGACCCGCTCTTGAGCGACTATGTGCGCTCAGTCGTACTAGCGGGCAACGGGACCCTGTTGATCAACAACACGTTCGTCGAGTGGGCTTCAGTGCAAGCTATTCGACGTGCACGACCCACCCTCACTTTCGTCTCATTCGGCATCCGGAACAAAGTGAAACCCTTCTCCAGCCTGCTCATTTACACCGACCAGGATACCGCTAATGCCATACCCACCCAGGTCGACACACTCGGAACTTACGTCGATCTTGAGGTGTTTTATCAGTATGTTTGGCAGGAGTGCGGTAAGTATCCCGAGTATCGAAACAACACGGCCTATCTCTTTATCGGTGAAGGAATGGACGAGATCCTGGTGATCGGGCCCCCCGACTATCCTCCGTTGGCTTCTGCCGCCAAGCTGTCCGGGAAGAGTCTTTACGAACAGACGCTCGGTTGGCTAGCGCTCTAAGTCTCTCAATGCCCGTTGAGCCAGGCTACTGTCAGGTTTGACGGCCAGTAACGCCCGCATCGTTTCCTTCGCTCGCTCCCGGTCTCCGCGTTGGACATAAGTCCGGCCTAGATTGAGATACAGCATCTCGTCTCCCGGCGCAACCTTGATGCCGTACTGAAGGGCCGCCACCGCATCGTCCAACTGGCCGAGCTGTAGATATAGGACGGCGAGGTTGTTGATCGCCGCTCCGTAGTCTGGCTTCAGCTCAATCGCTTTTTGTAAGTAGCTCTTGGCCTCGGTGAACTTACTTTGACGCGCCAACGCAGAGCCAAAGCCGTTGGTAGCGTCAGGGGAAAACGGGTCCGTTGCCAGGGCTCTTTCATAGAAGGCGGCCGACCGATCCCAACGGTCCAACTTCGCGGCGGCTTGGCCGGCGTTCAGAAGCGCGTGAAGCATGCCGGATTTCATCGAGTTCGCACGCTCATAGCGATCTAAAGCTGCGGCGAAATCGCCCCGCGCAAAGGCGACTCCACCGAGCTGATTCCAACCCTCGGCGTAGGTTGCATCGACCTTGACAGCGGCTTCCGCAGCTTGCTGCGCCTTATCAAGACGATTCGCTTGCAGGTGAATCTCACTTACTAACCCCAGCACTCTGGCGTTGTCAGGCTGCTGCGCCAGCGACGCTTCGAGATAGGGTAGCGCCTGCTCCGAGTAACCAGACCACAGAAGGGCCAGCCCCAGCTTAAAGTAATCCCGGCGTGGGGCATCTATCGCGATGCCTGAATAAGGTATCGCTTTGCTCTGAGGCTGGGCTGATACCCCGACTGCCCTGCCCCGCCCATCGAGAGTAAGTACGAACGGCAGTTCCAGTTCAGCGCGGTGCTCGAATAAGTACCTCCGGAATAGGGACCATGAGGCAGCGCGGTCCGGGTCCTTCATATCTCCCGGTTGTAGAGCAAGGACAGCGGGCCCAAGATGCGGTTCCGGCAACGGCAGGGGCTCAACGAAACGCGTATTGTGGAGGCTCGGCTCGTTCTCGCCCTTCAAGATAGCCGCAGGCCACGGCTTAGACGCACCCAGCGGTTTACCTGGACGAACCGGTTCTCCTTCCTTGATCTGATATAGGAATCCAGCTTCCAGCGCGCCCACTTCCTGCACTTTGCCCGACGGCCAAGTCACTATGACGCGACTTACTCGCTTTGCTTGACCAATACCGAAATGTAGTCTCTTACTATGTTGTGATAGGTAGCCGCTACCCGCCGATAACCATTGTGTTTGTCCGTCGACACTCACTTTGGCTCCAACCGCATCACGATTCGAGTCCACGCCTGCAAGCGACAAGACTAACCAATTGGAGTGAGACCCACGGATATTTTGCAGGACACGCAACTGCGGCCCGAGACGATTCTTGAGTAACAGGTCCGGGCATCCGTCGCCATCGATATCCGCGACGGCGAAGGCGCGAGTGTCCGCCGCTATATCCAGCCCCGATTCCGCCGAAGCGTCCCGATACGCCTCGCCTTGACGGACGTAGAACACATTGGGTTCGTGACCGTTCCAACTGTAGCCTTCGCGAATGAACTGGTTAATCGCGTTCCAGCCGTTCTCGTACTTCGCCGCTGGAACGGCAGTTACAGGCGACTCAGCCACTACATGCCGCCAGAAGAAGCTCATCAGATCCGGCTCACGGTTACCGGTCAACATGCCACAGGCTATATAGATCTCCGGCTTAGTGTCACCGTCGAAATCGTGGGCTGTGGCCGACCAGGCCCATCGACCCATTTCGACTCCGCGCTTCGGGCCCGTTTCCTCGAACTTACCGTTTCCTATGTTGGTATAGAGCGAGTTACCCTTCGTATGGCGGCGATAGGCTTCCTTCAGTTCCGGTGTCGTAGCATCAGGAAACTCCTTCACGTCCGCCCACATGTTGGCGACATAAAGATCAGGACGGCCATCGCCGTTCTCGTCAAACCAGCATGCACTCATGCCAGGCCCGATATCTTCCACGCCCGCATCGCGGGCCACATCCCGGAACCGGCCCCGTTCATTCCTGTATAAGTTATTACGGCCGAAATCATTGGCTACGTACAGGCTGGGCCAGCCGCTGCCATCATAGTCACACCAGGCGGGTGCAAAGCTGAACCGATTGTTGTTCTCGCCGATGCCGCTAGCCTGAGTAACATCCTCAAACACACCGGAGCCTTCGGCCGTCAGCCGATTCCGGAACAGGAAGTTTGGCGGGCCATTTTGTGCGTCATGATAGGGCACCGGGTAGAGATACTGCGCCTCGCTTTGAAAGAAGCTGTAACAACAGAGGTATAGATCCAGTTTGCCGTCACGATTATAGTCGGCGGCCGCCATTCCGGTGAAAGCGCCTTGGGCTGGATGGGCGAAGGCAAAGGCATCTTTTCGGAGCGTGAACTTACCTTGGCCATCATTGAGAAAGAGCAAAGGTCCCGCCGAGCGGAGCACCACTAAGTCCTGCCGCCCGAGGTTCCGTAAGTCTAGGAACAAAGCGCATGAGGTGTTGTCCAAGACCCCAACGCCGGCCGAAGTCGTAAGGTCGATCAGCAAGGCGCCGTTCCATTTTAAAAGCCGGTTTGGCAGGCCGCCGGGTTGGCACACATAGATCTCGTCGACTCCATCGCCGTCGATGTCTCCCACGGCAATACCGTTGTTGCCATATATGTCGATGCCAGTCGCTGAGTCTAGGGCCGCAGCCCAATAGGGGACGCCACGGGAGAGTTGTTCGCCGGCCTCGGACAGTTCAGCGAAAGCGCCGCCGGTTACTTCGCGAAACCAAGGATCGGCAGCGGCCGATGAACGAGGATAAGACTTAGGCGCCGAGTTGAGGAACCGGCGGTAGGCCTCATAAGGAGGAGCCTTGCGATAGGTGACAGCAGTCGATTCGGCGCTCGCATAAGTACTCGCCAGCAACGTGGCGGCGAGGGAACCTAGGAACTTACGCCGATCCATGTTCACTCAGATCGATAAGTAGCCAAGCTTTCCGGTGCTGTCGCCCATTGCCTCCGCCGTTACGCCCATTTTGTCCAGCATGGCAGTGAAGAGATTGGCCATCGGTGTTTCGTCCGCATACCGCACGTGGCGTCCGCCCGGTTGCACGGCGCCGCAGCCACGCCCGGCCAGCAATGTCGGCAGATTGTGGTGTTCGTGCCTATTGCCATCGGCGAGGCCGCTGCCGTAGACCAGCATGATGTGATCGAGTAACATCCCATCACCATCGGGCGTGGACTGTAACTTGTTTACCAGATAAGCGAACTGCTCGACATGGAACCGGTTGATCTGGG
>JAYUSQ010000236.1:0-13001 GCA_043755595.1 Acidobacteriota bacterium
GTCGACTGCGGTAATCCGCCCGGCCGAGTCGCGCGTCGCCGCTCCACCCAACGAGTCGATCCAGTCGGCCCCGTCAGTCGCCGCCGCGCCCGCCCATGCGGATAGCGACAACAGCCAGCAGCCCATCGCGGCTTTCATTTCATCGGCTCCTTCGATTCGGGAGCGCCGAATCACGGTCGAACACAATATCGCAGGATGGCAGCGCGCTCTTGAGCTCCTCCATCCCCTTGTCGGTCACCAGCGTGTGGTAGAGGTTCAGAGTCTTCAGCGTACCGATCGATTTCAGGACTGCCGCGCCGCCGTCGGTAACGCCCGTCGAATCCATGCTTAACTCCCGCAGCTTAGGCAGACTGCGCAACGCCTCCAGCGCTTTGTCGTCCATGGAAGTGTAGTCCAGCTTGACAATGCTTAGATTCTTTAAGGCGGCCAGCGATTGGGCTCCCGCATTGCTGGCGCGCGTGCGGAACATCTCGATTCGCTCAAGTTTCTGGAGCGGCTTCAAGAGCGCTAAGCCTTCGTCGCCGAACCGCGTGTGATTGATGTAGAGTTCACGCAGGTTCGTGAAGGCGGCAATTTGCCGGAGACCTTCGTCGGCGATGTCGGTGCCGGCGACATCGAGAACCCGAAGATTGGTCAAGCCGGCAAGCCGCTTGAATCCGCCATCGGTGATGTCGCTGTGGCTCAGCCTGAGATGTTCAAGCGAAGTCATCTTGCCGATATGGGTGAGAATCTCATCGTCGACACGCGCTCCGCCCAGGTAAAGTTCCCGTAGCGTGGTAAGGCCCTTCAGCACCCCGAACGTCCGCCCCTCGACCAGCGTGCCGTCGAGCTTCAACACTTCAAGGCCTTCTAAACCGGCCAGCTTCATCAGTCCCGCGTCGGAAACAGTAGTCAAGCTGAGGTCCAGTTCCCTGAGGCCCGTCAGACCTGCGAGAGCATTCAAACCGAGATCGCCAATTTGCGTGACATGCAGGTCCAGGCGTTCGAGGCCGGTGAGCCCGGACAAATGCGTCAACTGCGCATCGCTGACAGACGTCGACGAAAGGTCGATCACTTTCATCCGAGGGCCGCTAAAATCGGTCGAACCGCCCAACGCTTTCACCCACGCGCCGATCGCATCGGCAGTATTGGCGGCAGGCCGCGCAGCCCCAGCCGCTTTCGGGCGAACCGTGGAAGCGCCTACAAACTGGACCTTGGAGTTCGGCAGAGCGGCACGCAGCGCGTCCAGCCCGTTGGAAGTCACCCGGCTGTAGCGTAGATCGATCTCCGACAACTCTTTCAGTTCGTGCAATCGCGCGAGCCCGGAGTTGGTCACCCGGGTGCGGTATAGGTTCAGCACTTCAAGCTGTTTCATGCCGGCCAAAATCTCCATGCTGGCGTCATTCGCGCGGGCGCCGAGGAGATTCAGCTTTCGCATCTTCGTCATGCTGCGCAGGGATTCAAGACCGCGATCCGAGGTGCGTGTTCCGGAAAGGTCCAATTCCTCCAGTTGCGAGAGGTTCGCCAGATGTTTTAAGCCTTCATCGGTCACCATCGTGTCGCGAAGAATCAACCGGCGCAACTCCTTCATCCCGGCCAGGCCAGCCATGCCCGCGTCGCTGAACGGGCTGTAGCTGAGATCGAGACTGCGGAGCTTGGTCATGGGCGCGAGATTGATGCTGGTCAACCGGCACTGCGTGCAGCGGATATCCTTCATTTCCGTCAAGCCCAACAAATGTTTGAAACCAGAATCCTGAATATTGATCTGGGCGGAGAAGTGCCAGCCGAAGGATATCTTTTCCAGGCTGCGAAGGCCTGACAGCGCTTTGAACGCTTCGTTGTCATCCTCGTTGCCGCCACCAGGGTTCCAAACCGGACCTGGAAGATGGAGCTCTCGCAGGGACGTCAATCCACTCAGGTGTACCAGTTCGGCGGGGCGCATGACTGCGCCGGTCAAATCTATGCCGGAGATCTCAAAAGCGCCCGCCGGAATTTGCGCAAGCTCGGTGATCGGCTGCCGGCTGCCTTCGACAAAAACGCGGCCTTCCCAGCGAATCACCCACTCGGCGAGTTCACGCGACGAAGCGGCGTGGGCAACCGCGGTGGATCCCAGAAGAAGAAGGAAAATTATTCGAAACATTGAGACCGGATACCGTTTCGTGACGCCAGTATACCATCCACGTACCTGTCAACTCGATTGAGGAGCGCTTGCGTGACGATCTGTGTTAGGATTTTTTTGGCGCGCGAAACTTGCCTGTGCGGGCATTTAGCCTCAAAAAGGAAAGAGAAGCAACCATGTTCCGTCTGCTAAGCATCCCGCTCCTGATCAGTGTCACGGTTGGACTTGATCTCGCGCTGGCGCAAACCCCGGCCGTAGTTCCCACGGCGCCAGCAGCCACGCCGGCACGCCCGCCGCGGACACCGCCGCGGACACCGCCGCCGGCGCGCGACCCGAACACGCCAGGGTATGTCAAGGCCAAAGAACTCCCCGACGGATCCAACGCTCCGGTCAACGAAGATGGTAACTTCATCCTGGGGCCGACACATACGCCTGCCCCGGAGATGACGGTGCAAGAAAACGTGCCGCAGGGCGCGGTTTATAACTTCACCATGGAGTCGACCGACAGCAAGATCTATCCGGGTATTGCACGCGAACCGGGGACCTTCGGCCGGCCGGACCCCTCAGATCCTAACAAACTGATTGTCTCCAGCCACCCCGCTCCTTACACGCGCAAAGTGGCGGTTTATGTTCCAAAGCAATACGTCCCGGGCACTGCCGCGCCGTTCATCGTGGGCGCCGATGGGCCCGACCGGGCGCTGTTTACCGCGCTGGATAATCTCATCGCACAGAAGCGTGTACCCGTCATGATTGCCATCTCGATTGGCAACGGCAGCGGCGATGCGCAAGGAAGCGAGCGTGGCCTGGAGTACGACACGATGTCGGGCTTGTACGCAGAGTTCGTCGAGACGGAAGTACTGCCTCTGGTCGAGAAACAATACAACGTGAAGCTGACCAAAGATCCTGAAGGCAGGGCAACCATGGGCGGCAGCTCAGGTGGGTCGGCTGCCTTGATCATGGCTTGGTATCACCCGGAATGGTATCATCGCGTCCTCACTTACTCAGGCACTTATGTGAACCAGCAATGGCCATTGGATCCGAAACTTCCGCACGGCGCGTGGGAGTTCCATGAAAACTTGATTCCAAAGAGCCCGAAGAAGCCCATCCGGCTCTGGATGGAAGTCAGCGACCGGGACAATCTCAACACGCGCGACGACTACCATGACTGGGTCCTGGCCAACGAAAACATGGCCAAGGTGTTGGCCGCCAAGGGCTATCGCTATCAGTTTGTGTTCGCGCGCAATGCCGGACATACCGACCGCGCGGTGAAACAACAAACTCTACCGCAGGCGCTGGAGTATCTTTGGCAGGGCTACCCGATCGCCGGGACGAAGAAGTAGTTACTCAACCAATGACTGATAAACCGAGGTCATGAACTTCGGCTGGATGTCGGTGGCGTTCGGCATCAACTGAATCATCAGGACAACAACCATACGGCTCTTTGCGTCGACCTGATAAGTCGTCCCGTAGGCTCCACCCCAACCAAAGGCGCCGATCGCCGCCAACCCGCTGGCGCCGTAGCGATCCACGGTTTGGAATCCGAAGCCGAAGCCGAGACCGGTTGCTGAGTGTAGAGCGCCGGACTGATTGGTGGTCATCAACGCAACGGTGCGCGGCGCGAGTATGCGGGCTCCTCCCAAAGCGCCGCCTCTGCGGATCATCTCGAGAAAACGTGCGTAGTCACGGGCAGTGGAGGTGAGACCGGCGCCACCGGCGAAGCTCTTCCGTGGGCCATCCACGTAAGAGCCTTGTCCTTTCGAGCCCTCAGGCGCACGGACAATCGCACGATCGGCTCCGCTCGCATAGACCGCAGCCAGGCGATCGCGTTCGGCCGGCGGGACAAAAAATCGTGTATCCTTCAAGCCCAACGGTCCGGTGATCCGGGTCCGCACAAATTCATCGAGCGGCAGGCCCGAAGCCTTTTCTATCACGCAACCCAGAATGTCGGTATTGTAACCATAGACGTAAGTTGACCCTGGCTGAGCGACGAACGGCAAGGTTCCAAGCCGTTGCATCGTGTCGCAGATCGGCTCGTCCTTGTCGGCGGTGTACCATCCGTTGCCGGCTGCCGGTCCCAAGCTTTTGGCTTCATAAGAATTTGCCACCTGACTCTCTCGGCCGTACGAAATACCCGCAGTGTGTGTCAGCAAATCCGCGATAGTAATCGCGCGTTTCGCCGGCACGATCTTGACCGCGCCGGCCTCGTCCTTCACCGCCACGGTTGTGTTTTTGAAGGTCGGAATAAAATTCCCCACGGGCTCGTCGATCCCGATCTTGCCTTCTTCGACTAATGCCAGGACGGCGGTGCTGGTAATGGCTTTCGTTTGCGAGGCAATGCGAAACAGCGTTTGCGGCGTCATCTTACGCCCGGCTTCTTTGTCGCTCCAGCCAACTGCCCGTTCGTATACTGGTCTGCCGTCGCGCAGTACCAGCGCGACAGCTCCCGCAATCTGGTTCCGGTCGACATACTGCTGCAGTAAACGGTCGACCCGGGCCAAACGCTCGGTCGATAACGTAGCGGCGGTAGCGGCCGGCTGAGCGAAGGCGAGCCGATTAGCTAGCGCCAGCCCGAGACAGAGCCAAGTTATCTTACTCATGCTGTCCTTCACTTTTTCGGAACTGAGATCGTGATGTTACGATAGCGGATCACACCGTGATGATCGCCTTGCAGGAAGAACGGGCCGGGCTCAGCCTCATTGCTGTCGAGCGCGCCTCCGGTGGGTCCGGGGATCTCGACGTTGTTGTGATACACCTTGCCGTCACGTAAGACCGTGATGTGCCGCCCAACGAACGTGATATCGAAAGACGTCCACTTACCAAGGCCAAGTTCGGCGCCGGCCGGCGGCGGGTAGTGGCTGTAGACCGCGCCCATTTCGTGGTCTGGCTGTGAGCCCCCCTCGGTGCCAATCTGCACTTCGTAGCGCCCGCGCATATAAATGCCGCTGTTGCCCCCTACCGGGCAATTGACTTCGATGTGAAGTTTGAAGTCCTGAAATTTTGCGATGGATTTTAGATTGGCTGCGCCCGGACCGCGTTGACCGGTTACCTCAGGGTTGTCATTAACCAATTCGCCGTCTCGCGCCACCCACTTGTTATTCGAGACGTTACCGATAGGTTCCCAACCTGTCAGGTCTTTGCCGTTAAACAGGGCCTGCGGCTTAGCCCAGCGCTTGGGCATGGGGCGATCGAGCCTTGGGGCGCGCACGCCGGCTAACGTAGGGCCATCTGTGTCGCCGCGCTTCTCGACGCCGGAAATTTTGTCGCGGCCGTCGGTGCTCAGCACCCAGTTCAACGCAGGTCCCTTAGTCCCGGCGAATAACGCGATGGTCATCTTGCCGGATTCCACCTTCGCGCCGAGGATCTTGCGCCAGCCACCACCACGCGGTTGCACACGCCCTTCGATCATTCCGTCCTTCTCGATCAATTCCATCCATTGCGGGTAAGGCGCCCCGCTCGCCGGCGTCGCGACCATATCCCATCGGCCCATGAAGGCTTTTGCATCCTGAGCGGCGGCAGTCCAAGCGAAGGCCGCCGCCAGTGCGGCTCCAAACAGAATGTTTTGCATTTGATCTAATGTAGCGCTAGACGAAGTCGATCTGGAAAATCCAGCCCGCCGTGGGGCTATCGTTGTTTGGCCAGTTCGGATGAATGCCCGCGTCGCATCCGATCAGCTTGCCATTGTGCATCGCCAGGCCATGCGGGTCGGACGAGCCCGGCACGAAGTCCACCGTCTCCACCACTCGGCCGGTCGCGGCGTCGTATCGAACCAAACCTGGTTTACCTTCTTTGAAACTCTTACTGTCATTGCCCACCACCTGCCACATACTGCCGTTGTCCCAGGCGATTCCGTGATAACGCACGCGGTCCGGGAAATCCTGGTAGAACGGGATAATAAATTCTGGCTGCCAGGTCTGCGGGTCGACGCGAATATTGCCGCGCAAGCGCAGCGATGCGATCCATAGCTTGCCATCCTGCCAAAGCGCGCCGTGACAGCCCCCGCCATCGACCCCACCGAGCGGAATCTGACGATGGCTAATCAGTTTGGAATTCATGTCCACTTGAAAGACACCTTGCGGAGGCGCATTGGCAACCATCCAAACATGCCCGCCGCCCACGGCCATTCCGCTCATGTTCCGGCAGGGCGTCATCACGGTCTTCAACAACTTCCCATTCCAATCGACCAGCCAGGCCGCTTCGTCTAAAGACTTCGGCTCGGGTAACTTGTATTGGGCGGCCATCGCGGCCGATAGTTTCTGCTCGCCGATCCACAAGCCTTCCGGCGTCGCAGCCAAGCCATTAGGGAATCCTTGGGGACTCTTGAACAACTTGGTCGTCTTCGCCATCCGCGTCGGGACTTTTCGTCCTCCGGAGTTTTGCCCAAAAGCGGCGGTCCCGCTTCCCAAGGCGAGTCCAGCGCCCAAGCTCGTAGTTAGGAATTCACGTTTAGTCATAAGGTCTCCCGACTCGCGAATTATATAGCATCAAGCGGAAGCCCATCTCGCGAAAGGGCTGGTCAAACGAAAGCCAGGCCGTCAATCAGCCGGCGTTTTGAACGGCAACTTCACCGTCCTGCCACATGGATGTTGATGGCGGGCAGGGGTCTGCGCGTGTCGTTACGCTTGCCGTCCGGGCCGATCCAAAGCGTCGTGAAACCTTCGACAATCGGTCCGGACTCACCCGCCGCTCGGGCGCGCACTCGGATCGGGTAATCGCCGGGTGAAATGGTGCTTGGCGCCTTGATGCGCAGGGGCACGATCGGGATGTTCACGTTATCGCCGTCGCCCGACGGGCCGAAGTGTTGATCGGCTCGGAAGCGGCCCTTAGTTGCTTCGAAACCCGGCGGCAGACCCTCGATCCAGACGTCGACGGCTTTTTCGAAGCCAGGCTGCTTGATCAATAAAGCTTCCAGCGTCGCCTCGCCACCAGGCACGATCGTTAGCTCTTCGGGTTCGGCCAGCAACTGAAAAGACGGCTCCGCATTTTCGATATGAAGGCGATAGGCGAAGGTGGGTCCGGTGCGATCGGTCCGGTCTCGCACGGTAAGCCTCGCGCGCTCCGGCTTGACCGGAGTGTAGTAAAGGCTGCTGTCGGGGTTTCCGATGACGGTCCCTTGACCTGTCATGAGATCGTCGTGCTCAGCCAGCAATTTCCCGTCCGCGCTCCAGAGTTCCAGGACAGTATCGATCAGCGGGAGACCGAGTTGGGTAGCCAGGGTCCAGGCGTGAAAGGGCTTGCCTGCTTCCAGTGTGACCGGGTGCGAGTTGTTCTCTCCCAGCACGGCGTCAACCGCCGCCCGGTCTTCGTCGACCTCTATAGTCATGGCTTCGGCGGCGCCGTTCGGCGTCTTGAGCCACAGGCGCCATAACCCTGGCCTTGCGCTCGCCGGAATCTCGAATGCCGCTTCGGCTTGTTGCCCGGACGCGCTGATCGTTGTCGCTTCAATACGAGCCAGCTCTTTGTCGGAGCCATCAAGAGGAATCGAGAATGGAAATGTTAAGCGGTAGTGCTCCGCGCCGCGGGCGCGCTGCATGTAGGCGCCGGTGACCGTCTGCAAGGCTTCGCCATGAATCCTCACGCTGTATTTATTCCCCGGACGCGCGCCAAGTGGAAAGATACCCGTCACGACAGGCAGTTGCGACAGGTGCATCGCGTAGCCGCAATTGTCTGAGCAAGCGACCCCCTGCGGACCGCGATACTGATCCAGCTTGACGGTATAGCGGCCGCTGCCGGGAAAGATCACGCTCAACCGCGGCGTCTCCAGGTATTCGTCCTGGTCCTCGTTGAAGGCAAGTTCCCGGCCGCTTTCGTCGTAGAGCGTCAGCGAACATTCGAGAAAACCACCGCGCTCGATCGACTGGACATCGAACAGCCAGCGCTGGTCCTTCCTGGCCGTAAAGGTGAAGCGATCGACGTCGGCCAATCCCTTCATGTACCCATGAACGACTTGCGGTTTCAGTTCAATCGGCTGCGCGGAAGTCTGCCTGTCGTTTGGCTCGACTTCATTCACACCGGGAAATTCATGCACGTTGAACAACCGCGTGTTCGTTGGGCCTTGGATCGTTCTGGCTTGGATTCGATGAGGTCCCAACGCGGCATTTGCCTTGATGCGGATCTTGCCTCGTACGCTTTCCGGTTTTGTCTCAATGCTCTCGATCCACTCGAGGTCCGTTGTGTCGAACCACGCCGTCTGAAACCCGGCTAAATCCTTGCCTGTGACTTCCACTTCGACGACCGTGCCGGCCTGCCCGCCTAACGGCGTGACTCTGATGATGTTCGGGCTGGCCGTGGCGCTAAACGAAATCGCAAGCGCGAGAAAAGCCGTCCTCATCCAAACAGCTCACGCACGGGTGTGCCGTCACTGTTAATTTTCACAGGGCGGCCGTTGGCGCGGTACTCCTTGTGAAAGTCGATGCCGAGTTTTTTGTAGAGGGTGGCTCCCAGATCTTCAATCGAAATGGGCCGATCCTTCGGCGCTCCGCCTTGCGCATCGCTCGAGCCAATAATTTGGCCCCCCTGAATACCGGCCCCGGCAGCGGCGATTGAAAAGACGCCCGGCCAATGGTCCCTGCCGCTTGAATGATTGATGTGGGGCGTCCGTCCGAATTCGCCGATGCCAAGAACAAGAGTGGTGGCGAGCAGTCCGCGTTGCTCCAGATCGCCGATCAGCGCTACGAAAGCCTGATCGAAGACGGGAAAGATTTTCTTCGATGCCGCGTCGTTGTTGGTGTGGGAATCGTAGCCCCCTTGGAACACGGCGGCCAGGCGCACGCCCGACTCGACCAGACGGCGAGCGAGCAAGGCGCCCTGGCCTGCGCCATTGCGGCCGTATTCATCGCGGAGGGCATCCGGCTCCTCGTCGAGATTGAACGCCTTACGCGCCGCCGCGGAGGACACAAGGTCGAACGCCTTCTGGTAAAAGTGATCCATACCCTCAACGACCTTGCTCTTTTCAGCGTGGCGAATATCCGCGTCCAAGGCCGATAGCAACCGGGCCCGCGAGGCAGTCTCCTCCAAAGAGACGCCGGTGGGGAGCGCCAGATCCTGGACCTTGAATTCCTTGCGTCCCGGGTCGCCGGTTATAAACGGATCATATGCCGGACCTAGCAATCCGGCGTCGGCGCTGATGTCTTTGCGTGGAATACAGACAAACGGAGGCAACCCCTGGCGGGCGCCCAATTCCTTGGCGACGACCGAGCCATAGACCGGATGCTTGAACGCGTTGTTCGGGCGCGCGCCGGAGAAGATGTACTGCTTGGCTTTTTCATGAATCGCTTCTTTCGAGTACATCGAACGGATGACGGCGAATTTCTTGAAGCTCTTCGCGCAGCGGGGTAGGAGTTCGCTGAAATGAATGCCTGGAACGCTGGTGGGAATCGTGCCGAAGCTGCCGCGAATATCGGAGGGCTGATCCGGTTTGGGATCGAAAGAATCGTGCTGGCAAGCGCCACCCTCCTGAAAGAAGATGATGCAGTTTTGCGCGGAGGCGCCGGCGGCGAGGAGCCACGGCAAGTTCAGGCCGCCCCAGATGGACCCACCAATCCGCAGGAAGTCGCGGCGAGTGCTCATTGATTTAACTGGAACTCCTTCGAATTGATAATGACCCAGAGAACGTTTTCGAAAGCGCGCCGTCTGGACCGGCCCGCCTCCTTCTCCGAAGCGATGAAGTTTTCTAGGTCGCTCTGTTCCTTGGCCGTAGGCGCTCTGGCATAAGCGCGGAGATAGAGAGATCCCAGAACGGCGCGGTCGTCCATCGTTCGTTCGAGCAGTTCCGCCAGAACGTTTTTCGGTGACTCGATTTTTTCGCGCACCGAGTCGGCGTTCATCAAATGAAGAGCCTGCCCGAGCGATGGAGCTTGGCTGCGTGTCTCCATAATGTCCCGGCGAGGATGACCAAACGTGGTGAGGAAGTAAGTGGAGCCGATGCTGGCGACCAAGTCTTTGGCCGTCGTTCCCTCCGGATAGTTGCCAAAGGTCTGCGGGAACCCGGTGACCTGTCCCAGGCTGTCCAGCAGCACCTCGGCCGGGAGTTTTCTTGGTTCGTAACGGGCGAAGAGAGCCTTTTCAAGTGTATCGGCGCCGTTGTCGCGGCCGGCTGCGCGTGAGCTGAGTTGATAAGTCGACGAGTTGAGTATCAGCCGGTGTATGGGCTTGAGACGAAAGCCGGCCGCAATGAATTCCGTGGCCAGCCGGTCAAGCAACGCCGGATGCGACGCCATGTTGGTCGAGCGGAAGTCATCGGGTGGTTCCACGATTCCCACGCCAAAATACTCAGCCCAGATCCGATTCACCGTGGCCCGTGCGAACTGCCGCTTCTCGGTGCGCGTGATCCAGTTGGCCAGCACCTCGCGCCGGTCGGTATCGGCGGGAATTTCCGGCGTTGTGCCGTCCAGAAATTTTGGTCTCACTGGTTGCTTGGTCGCGGGATGAAGAACTTCGCCGTCGCGGGCGTTGTACCAAATGCGCCGGTATTGCGCGTAGCCGTGTTTCACTTTCAGCCGGCCGAGAAATGCGGCCATCCCGTAGAAATCGTCCTGCGTGAGGTTTTCGAGCGGGTGGTTGTGGCACTCCGCGCACTCGATGCGCTGGCCAAGAAAGAGGCGCGTCACGGTCGGCGTAGCCTTGCTCACGTCAAAGATCTTGAGCATGAAATCCATGGCGGGGTGCCAGAAGTTCCCCGCTGGGTGAACCGTAGTGTCGCCGGTGGCGGTTATCATCGCGCGCGCCGCTTCATCGTAGGGTTTGTCGGCACGGATTAGGTCGGCGAGCCAACGCTTGAAGCTCGCGTTCGTGCGGCCTTGCGAGTAATATTGCGAGTTGCGGAACCAGTCCTCGAACTTTACCAGCCAGTGAGTAGTGTATTCAGGACGATCGAGCAGCGCGTCGATGAGTTTGCCGCGTTTGTCAGGCGCCACGTCTTTTAGAAACGCTTCGGTCTCGCCAGGCATTGGCAGCACGCCGATGCTGTCAAGGTAAACGCGGCGCAGGAAGGCGGCGTCGCTTGTTCGTGGATAGGGCTTGATCGAGACCTGCCGAAGCTTGGCGAAAACCTCCTGGTCGACAAAGTTTGTGGCCCGGTTCTCCAAATCTGGCTGGCGGTCAAGTCCAACACCAGGCCCACTCAGAACGATAAACTGCGCCGTGGCCGTTTTGCCGGTGCCTCGCGCCATGACGACAGTAAGTCCGCGGCCCTTCCCGGTCAGCCCGCCCGTTTCGTCGACGGTCGCGACCGCTTCGTCATTGACCGCATAGCGTACTTCCCGCGTCATGTCCCGGGATGTGCCGTCTGAGAGCCGGCCGGTCACAATAAGCTGCGCTCTCTCGCCCGGCTTGGAAAGGATCTGTTCACGTGGCTGGATGTCGATCGAGAGAATGCGCGGTCCACTGGATGTGCGTTTGGCGCCCTGTTCGAGCCACTGCAGAATGGTGCGGTATTCATCGCTCGCCTTGGTGAAGACGTGCCCTCCGCCGTGGGGCAACGCAAACGACGGCTTGCGCAGCAGCAGCGAGTTTTCCGGCGTGGGGAGATCGACGCGTCGCCCTTGGTGGCCCGTGACGATCATCGCGTAGTCAGCGCTTTGATCGGCGCCGTAGAGTGAGAGCTTGAAGCCGCTCTGGCCTGCCGGAGAGCCGTGACACGCCGAACTATTGCAGCCTTTCGTCGTCAGGATGGAAACAATGTCTCGCTCGAAGCTGACTTCGACACCCGTTGCGCCAAGGCAAACAGCGGAGAGCAGCAGCGAGGATAGAGAACGCAGCATTCGAACACCCACATTCTAGTTCTTTTGGGAACCATTTGCGCGGCTCTTCATCTAAGATGGTGGCGTGCGTTTACTCCTGACCGTTCCCCTGCTTGCCTCGGCGCTGGCCGCCGCGGTTCATTCCGTCGAAGTAGTTGACCGCGCGCCGATCCAAAATGGGTATGAGCGGCTTTCGCTGCGCGCCCGCTTTGCCGTAGATCCGCGCTTGCCCGCCAATCGACTCATCACCGATTTGCAGTACGCGCCGGTCAACAAGGAAGGCCTGATCGAATTCACAGCCGACGCTTACATTTTGCGGCCGATCGATTCCGCCAGAAGCAATGGCACGGTCCTGTTTGAGGTTTCCAATCGCGGCGGGCGCGGGTTGCTCTCGACGTTCAGTTATGGACGGGGGAAGGACGACGCAGGCGATGCGATGCTGTTCGAACGGGGCTATACGCTCGCCTGGGTGGCTTGGCAATTCGACGTACCGCCAGGGAAGGAACTGTTGACCATCCAAGTGCCGGCAGCGCGTGGCGTGCAAGGCTTGGTGCGGTCAGAGGCGATCGTCACAGATCGCACTGGTATGTTCTCGGTCGCCGATCGCGGCCACGTTCCCTATCCAGTTGCAGACGCCGCCGATCCCAACGCGAAGTTGTTTGTGCGGGACTTCGCCGATTCGGCACGCACTGAAATCCCGCGCGTGCAATGGAGCTTTTCGGATGCGACAACGGTCGCGATGGCGGGCGATGGGTTCTTGCCGGGGAAACGCTATGAGGTTGTCTACACGGCGAAGGATCCGGCGGTGGCGGCGCTGGGCTTTGCCGCGGTACGCGATTTCATTTCGTTCTTCAAACACGGCGGCGAGTATCCCCATATCAAGCGCTCCATCGGTTGGGGCTCTTCACAAAGCGGCCGTTTCCTGCGCGACTTCGTTTATCACGGCTACAACGCCGACGAACAGGGCCGCAAGGTGTTCGACGGCCTGATGCCGCACATCGCTGGAGGCGGACGCGGCAGCTTTCATCATCGCCTCGCGCAGCCGTCGCGATTGGCTCCCTGGTATACGACTCAGATCCGGCGTGAAGATGGTCACTTTCGGCTGACGCCGAGGGGAGTGAGGTCGTGGATCTTGGCGAGGATGCCGGTAGCGAGACGCTGAAGAT
>JAYUSQ010000237.1:0-12898 GCA_043755595.1 Acidobacteriota bacterium
TGGTCGACCCGCCTGTCCGGTCCGTCAGAAAGCCCTCATTGATCTCGCGGCGCACAAATCCGGTCGTCACCCACTTCATCGGAAAACGCAGCAGATTCGGCTGTTCGAAATAAGCGCGCGCCTCTCGCAACTTGCCGTCGTAACGCCCGCGGAAGCCCGTCACGCGCGCTGCGCCCAGCACATTGCGAACCGAAAAATCGGCGATGCCGCCGGGCCCGTTCTCGGTGTCGTACAGTCCGCCATAACGCAATTCATAGGGGCGAACCTCACGCACGCGCGCCACCAGTTTGGTCGACACGCCGCCGTCCGCGCCGCGTTCTCCCGGTTGCAATTCAAGATCGGTGAAAGCGAATGCACCGGTGTCGTAAAGGTTCCGCCGCGCCTGGCTGAGTTTCTGCGACGTAATCGGTTCGCCCGGCGCCAGGCCCACCTGACTTCTCACCAGGCCATCGCTCGTCAGCCGGTTGCCTTCCACCTCGACCGCTTGCAGCAACTGCTTATCGCCCGGCGTCACTCGATAAAGCACGTCGACCGTCTTGGCCCCGGGATCCGGCTTCACTTCCACTACGGCCTCTGCTGTTGTGTGCCCTTTCGATTCCAGTGACTCGGCGATCCGCTCGGCCACTCGATCCACTTCGGCCGGCGCATAAAGACTGCCCGCGATCAACGGCGCCGCCGACTCACCCGCTGCGCCCGCCACTTCCACTTTGCCCACCCGGTACCTCGCGCCTTCCACCACCGGGAACGCAAAGCGTTGTGTTCCAGCCGCAGCGGACTGATCGAATCCGCCCGGTTTGACGGAAGCCTCCAAATAGCCCTTTCCACGGTAGTACGCGGCCATCTGTTCGCGCGCCTGCTCCGGTCGCAATACCGCTTCGAGCCGGGCTTTCTTATCGGGGAACAACTCGCGCAGGCCTCCCGCATTGTCGGCGCTCGCTCCAGGAAAGGCAAAGTCCAAACGGCGCCGCCGCAACCCGGTCGCGATCTCAAACACCACGCGCTTCCCGCCGCCTGAGCTTTGCTTCACTGCAGGATCGATCGACGCTTCATAGTAACCACCCTCTGCGAAATGTTTCCGCAATAGCGCCTGCGACTGCTTGCTGCGCAGCGAATCGAACGAATTCCCGGCCCAAGCGTTTTCCACTTTGCGGCGGACCTTGCGTGGCACGCGTGCGCCTTCAAACACAAATTGAACGGGAGCCGCCGCTTCAATCGTAAGCGCCAAATCCACCACGCCTTTTGATGGACTCTTGCGCTCTGCTCGTACACTGGCTTCCGGGTAACCCTCCCGCGTGAGTGACTCCTTGACCCGATCGATGCCTTTACGGAACCGGAAAAAGTCATAGGGCTTGCCGCTCCGCAACCCAAAGCGTTTCCGCAGTTCCGCCTCTGGAATCGGCGAGATTCCCGTCACCGTCACTTGGCCAACTCGCGATAACTCGCCCCCGCCACGCTTACGTTTCACCGGCTCATCGCCGCCGAACTCTACGTCGTGCTGGAACTGCATGCGGTAGGTATTGTCGGATTGCCGCACCACCCGCGCCGAAAAACGCGGCGTCACTTGCACGCTGCCGATCCAGATCTGATCGGTGCTGTTCCGCAGGTTCACCGAATACACCAGACCCACTCGATCGGTGATGTCCTGCCCAAGCGTCAAGCGTGCGGTCGGCTCCGCTTCCTGCGCAATCAGGCTCGGGTCGATCCGAACCAGCTTCACGCCCAGCGCCCGGCTCGCCTGCATGGATACCGTGCTGCCGATACTGCCGGTCAGATACGAAAGCGCCTGATCGCCCGCGATATCGATCTCCGCGCCTCGTGTCTCGCGCAACGTGCGGCCGGTCACCAGCAACGCGAGCACATCGGGTTCGGGCAAACCGTCGTCGGAGGTGAATCGCGTTTCAAGCTTGTTGCCCATCGCGCCCTTCAACTCAAGAGAAATCTCACGCCCCCCCGCGCGCGTCTTCGCTTGCACATCCAGCACCGGCTCGATCTTTCGCTCGTTGGTGAACGTCGCCGAAGCGCGCTCGGCCAAATAGTTGCGCCCTCCCAGATAGAGCACGCCGCCTTCTTCCAGATCCACGCGCCCGGTTAGTCCAGGCCGTTGTGGCGTCCCGCGAAACCGCAGATCCGCCGTCAGCGCGCCGTTCAGCAAATCGTTTGAAACAAGAATGGGCGAAGCGGTGTGGACCCGGACGTTCAACGCAATGGGAATTTGCCCCGTCGCGTTCGCCGTCGCCGCGGCCGACGTGGCGGTGGGTTGCAGCGCATTCAGCAGCCCGCGCTCGATCACCAGCCGTTCGCGATATGAGCCTTCAAGAATATTGATATCGCCGCTCAGGGTAAGTTGCTGGCGATTGCCCTCGAGTTTCAAGTCGAGATCCGCCGCCGTCTCCAAACCTTCTGGAATATTCCACGCAGAGTTCTTGCTCTGCAGCGCCACGGCTACGCGTGCCAACTCACCGTTTTTCAACTCAGCGGTGCCGCCGCCCGTAAGCGCGCCGCCGTTGAGTGTGCCGGTCGCATCGGTCAATGTGATTTGCTGGCCCAGTAATTCCGCGCGCGCATTCAAATTCTCGATCACCGCGCCCGCTTTCGGAATCGTCGCTTGCACGCCTTTCAACTCCACCGTTCCGCCCAAACGCGGATTCTGTGTCGTCCCCGTGACCGCAACTTCGACGTTCGCGCGGCCTTGTGCCGCCACTTCATCGGTGAACAGCCCAACGAGCGCCGCATCGAGATCGCCGCTAATCCGCGCGGCCAGCGGATAAGGCTCGACGAGAGCCGCACTGCCGCGCACTTGAAATCGCGTCCCGGAGCCCTTCAGCTCGAAGTCCTGAATCCGCACCAGTCCATCGCGCAGCGTCACAGTCGGCGTGGAGCTTGCCGTAAAATCCAATTCGCCCATCTGCAGGCGAAGGCCCGGAGCCTCGATCTTGGCCGTGACGCCGCGGACGCCAAAGCCTTTGCCGCTTACCTCAGCGTGAAGATCGGTGGTGCCGGTCAGTTGCGGTGAGTTCATCAATTGATCGAGCCGCAGCCCGGCGCCTTCAGCGCGCATCGTGTATTCGGTCGCCGTCAACGGGGCTTCGCCCGATACGCGAATTGATCCGCCCAGCCACGAAGCCGTTGCATCCGTCAATTTGATCCCGCGCGGTCCCGCTGCCAGGGAAGCCTGAATCGCTGTGAGCGGCGCGTTGATCCCAGGCACATTCACCCGCGCGCCCGTTAGCTCCGCTGTTAAATCGGGCTTCCAATTTGAAGCCGTGCCGGCAATTGTCCCCTTCGCGCGAAGCCGGCCGGCGGGCTCAAGCGCCGGATCGATCGCGGCCAGACGCGCGGCCAAAGCCACGTCAAGATCCGCGTCGACGGTGAGTGCGGCTTCACCCTTATCGATCGGAACTCGCCCGTTGATCGTGACCCTGGAGTCGCCCGAAGTGAACGTGGCGCTTTCAATATCGATCAGCCCTGCCGCATAGCGCACTCGTACCGGCCCAGAGTTTGAAGCTTCTTCGCCGCCTCTCTTGATCTTCAGCCCGGAGAATTCAGCCTCCGCGCGCAGAGTGTTTGGAGTTCCCAGATCACCGCTGGCGCGAACCGAACCCGAAGCCGAGCCGCCCACGCCCGCGCCCAGATTCTCCAGCGCGAAGTCGCGCAGCGTCGCCTCGATCGTGGAAGAGTACGGAGCCTTGACCGACGCCTGCATGTTGGAGACGATCCCCCAATCCGCCGCCGTCGCCGACCCCTTCACTACGCCTTCGCCAAGCGTCGCTGCGATCTCGACGCGCCCCGGCTTGCGCCCCGCCGCGGAAAGATTAGCTATCGAGAGCGCCAGCGTACCCGTGCCCTTTTCAATCGAGGCGCCTTCGAAACTCGCCTTCCCGTTAAGAAGCCCGCTGAAGATCTGCCCGTCGGCCAGCTTCAATGAATCGACGGAGTAGTTCTTAATCTCGACATGTTTGTCGTCGCCGGTGATCGCGCCTGTTCCCTTGATCAACTCAAGCCGTGGAATCGCCAAACCGGCTGCGCTGTAATTCACCGTAGCCCGCGCATCGCCTAGCGCCTCACCATACGCGCGCAAAGAATCCACCGTAACCTGCGCGCTCGCCTCAGGCCGCCGCGCCGTGCCGCGAATCGAAAAATTCCCCGACGCGTTCCCCTCCGCCAAATTCGTGAAAGCCGCTAGCGGCGTCTGCTCAAGCACGCCATCGAATCGCAGCGTCGCATCGTTTGAGAGAATGTCCGCCTGCCCCGATGCGACCACCCGCGTCTTGCCCGCCACCGCTTCCATCGAATCGACGCGGACCGCCTCAAGAGTCGCGTGACCGCGCGCCGAGACTTTCATCTCTGGACTCTCCTGCACACGTAGGCCCGTCGACGCGAGCACAAACTCAGCCTCCGGCTTCGTCGCCGTTCCAGCGATCGTGGCCTCAAGCGTTGCCGGGCCGCGCAACGGTGCGCCGCTGCCTATCGCCGCCCCGGCATCCTTCGTCTCAAGCGCGACTGTTCCGGAAAGCGCCTGCGACGTTCGGTTCACACTGACGCTACCCTTGCCCGAAATCGCGCCCACGCCGAGTCCGCCCGTGGTCGCCCTCACATTGCGTCCATCGGCCGTCACTTCTACGGTGCCCGGATAGGCGGAGAACTGAACCGAAGCGCGCCCAACCGCCTGCGAAAACCCATCGAGCCCCGGCCAGTTCGCCGAAACATTTCCGCTGACCCGCGTGGCAACCGGAATCTTGGTCCCGAACAGCGCCTCAACCTGGCGCACATCAAGAGCGGATATCCGCAGGTCCGCTTGGCTCCGTCCCTTCGCCGCAAGATCCCCGCTCCCTGAGATCGCCGCCCCGCGCCAAGTCGCCTGCAACGCCGTGACCCGCACACGATCCATCGCTTCGTTCAACGCAAATCGCGCCGAGCCTTGCATGGGCCCCTGATTCCGCCAGAAAAACTCCGTCGCGGCAACGTCGCCTGCCACCAGCGGTTTATCCAAGGTACCGGTTGCCTTGAAGTTGGCTAGGATCTTGGCTTTCTCGAGTGTCGTCTCCAGTTGTCCCGTGACGTCCAACCGCAGTTGCACCGTCCCGCTCGCGCGAAGGCTCCCCGCGCTTGTTGCTAATTCCAATTTCTCGATTTCCTTGCCGTCATAGGCGAACCGCAAGCTGTCGATCGTCTCGGTCCTGTCCTGGTATTTCAGACGCCCGGCTTGCCCGGTTGCAAAATTCACCCGGTAGGCGCCATTCGACAACCTCGACGCGGACGCTTCCCATCGCTCCAGGTCCACCGAAATCGCGCGAGCCTTGTCCCGCACCGAAATCGAACCATCCACCAGCCGGATTTTCTCGATCGTGAAGGAAGAGCGCCCGGCCTGCCCCTTCGGCAACGGAGGAAGGTCGTCGATTGAAACCGAAAGCTTGGGGCTGATCACCGTCAGATCCACCGCGCGTCCATGAAAATCGACGTCGAGCCGCGCCGCCGTCAATACCGCGCCATTGGCGGCAGTGCGAAATTCCGGCGCGTCAATGATGATACGCGGTGAGAATATTTGGTAGCGAATATCCTTCGCCCGGAACGCGATGCCTTGGGCCGCGAACTCCAGTTCCATCCGCGCCAGCGCCGCTTGGCGGCCAGGACGGGACAGCAGAACCGCGATGGCGGTGACCAGAAGCAAGCAAATCGCCACCGCCAATGCGGCGGTGGCGACGCGCCAGCTAACTCGCGGCCATCTCATCGGCCGATTCTATCGAATGCTCCGCAGCAGGGACGACACACGCGCCGCCTCAGGAGCCCCCGGGGCCAACGCCAGGAACCGCTCGAACTGCTCCACGGTCTTGTCGGGATGCTTCAAGCCGTAGTGCGCGAGGCCCAAATAGTAGCGCGCGTACGGCTCGTCGGGGGAGTCCGCCACGGCGGCGGTCAAAGTCTTCACGGCCAGCGAGTACTCTTTCTTCGCCAATTGCGTCGCGCCTTGGTAGATCTTCACCTGCGGATTGCCGCTATCCAAAAGCCCCGCCTTCTCCAGTGCGATCCAAGCGTTGTCCCACTGTTTCCGCTCAATCGCCACGCGCGCCAACGCCACTCGAATTGAAGAGGATTCGGGGTCAAGCTCCGCCGCCTTCTCGATATTCGTTGAAGCCTCTTCAACCTTATTTTGCTGAAGCAGCGCCAAGCCTAACACCTCGCGCGCCCGTGCGCTCTCCGGCTCCGCTTCGACGTCGGCTGTAGCCTGTGAGACGGCCTCGCCGGTTTTCCCCTCACGAAGAAGTTGCATGCTTCGGTCGATATCGGCGGCCCCAAGGCCACCGGCCACCACCATCAACGCCAACACCAGTTTCGTCATAGCTTCGCTCTCCTGCACCCAAATAGATAGACGCGTTTTGCGTCCCGCGGTTTCAAAGCCTTTTACATGCAAACCAGCGGCCAAATCGGCTAAACGCCTAAATCGAGCGGTTGCAGCGGGGGCGCAACGCGCGAGCGTGTGAAATTTTCCGGTCCACCGTATCGAATCTTCCTGGGATGCACGGTGGGCTACGTCTCCTTTCAGAATTACGTGCGCTTTCAGAATTAAGTGGCGTTCTGGATCATGTCGTGACGCCACTTCTCCGACATGGGCGTTACTCGGCAAAGTGCCTCTCAGCTTCCCACAACGGCCTGCCGCTGGCAGTCTCGGGATGGCGTATCCCAAGTTCACAATGGTGATAATCTGTGGCCATGTGCCTGACGCGCTTTTACCCGCATATTGCGCTAAGACTTTTACCTCAGCGGGTGGAAAGCGTGGTACGACATCCAATCGCATTTAGCGGCTTGGCATCCGCACACGGGAAAGGGTCGAAATGGACGGAATCGTCATAGAAGAACACTTCCGAGGACTGATCGACATCGCGCGGGAGCTCTTAGAGCAACAAGAGGATAAAGACCACATCCTCCCGGTAGATCTCTATGATCCACTCCCGGATTTCTGGGATGAGTGGTTCGATCCGGTCCTGGAAGCCTGGACCCCAGATGTACGGCGGAACCTCCGCGAATTCTTCCTTTCAGAGATGCGACTGCACCCGGCCGAGGTCTTGCCAAGGTATGTGGCCCTGGCGGTTTATGACGGGTTGATCCAGTACCTCACCTCGCCGAATTGGGAAGAGCGCCGCTTGGCCCCGAAAGGCAGATCCATACGAACCGACACGGGGATACGGATCGATCTGGGGTCATGGCACCCCGTCGTCGACGAACTTAGACAAGATTGTCGAGCTGTACTACGCTCTGTGGCTACCTCGACTATCTCGACTTGGCGCGACATCGAGTGGGAAATCTCGAACTCCTGTCTGATGGAAGACTGGGATCGCGTAGGGAAGCTTTACGAGCGGGCAAAAGAACTAGAGTCGCTGGACGAAGGGGTTCTGTTGCTGTTGCAAGCGCAATTCCAGTTCCTGCTGGCATGGCGCGATTCCCCTGCCGGGCCTCTGCAAACCGATATGCGGAAAGACAACTATGCCCATCTTCGAAATTGGCAGTTTCCTTTTCACCCTTGTAACTGGGAGCCGAAATTATACAATTCAGTTGACTCCTTTTCGAGCTTGCTGTTTTTTGCGGGAGCGTTGGATATCTCGACTGTGAGCCGGGAAGCTTCGGTTCCACATCGACAAGCCCTTCGCGCCGCAATCGAAGCACTGGAGCGGGCGAAAGAATATCTACAGCTTCCCGCTCCCTATCCGGCGTTGTTGGGTCGGTGCTATTTCACTGTGGGTCTATTTTACGAAGCAGCAGCGCACTACGAGGGGGTTCTGGAAGCGAAGCTAAGCGTGATGTGGCGTGACCTCCGCCCATACGTTTACTGCGCGCTTTCAGACAGCTACCTCTCGGCGGAAGAACCAACTAAGGCCATAAATGCACTCAAGTCGTGCTCTTTGGAGTTTCCCGAGAAGGCGGATATCTACCTAAAAACCGCGAAGCTTCAGGGAGAGAATACTGATTATTTCGGTGCGCTCGAAACCATCCGCACGGCGGTCGACAAGCTGCCCGGCATCGATACTGACTGGCGCCTCACCACGATGTTGGCGATTGGGGACTTGTCAGCAGTAAAAGGCTTGTCAGCAGTAAAAGTGGATCCGGAAAGGCGTGACAATCTCGTATCACTTCTCGGCGAATATTGGCCCTCGTTTGTGAGACTCTCACCCCGAGCTCGGGAGGAATGGACAGATGGTACGTTCCAGTCCCATTTCTTCCTCAATGACAAATCCATGTCAAACGGTATGGTAAAAAGCGGCTATGGAAAACTTGCTCTCGCGGTCGAAATTGAATTGCGCGAGAAGGTATTTGTGCATGTTCTGGACCACTTCCGCCGTGAGCGGACAGAGTTGAACGAACTAATCCGCGGAGAGCTGATGAAGCCGGAGGAATCCAAGAACAACGATCTAATTCCCTTTTGCGAATTTGTCCGGTCTAAACGGCGCTCCCTCGTCACCCTTGGATTTTGCGAAAAGGTTCTTGGGTTCTGCAGGCAGAGCAATACGCCGATCTTTGTAGCGTTGCGAGAATGGGTCGAAGACCGTTTTCCTCGGCTGCTCCCGAATGCTGATTTGTTGAAAGGCATCGTCAAGTTCCGAAATGGCCATTCCCATGGAACCGATTCAATGATGACAGTGGACGACGTGCCGGATAAGTGCCGAAAGATCATCGAGACGCTTCACGAGCAGGGTCCCGCGCCGTCGTCGGCGCCAATCAGATTCTAGCCGTTTTGGAATGAAAAGGATTTCAGCCGGAGGAAATTTGCCAATGAACGAGCGCGACATGGAAGATCTCATTGCCGAGTACCCTGACGATTTCTTCCCGACCAGGCGTTTTGAACTGAAGGGGAGGCAGCAGTCGTTTGCCCAAGTTGGTCGTTTTGACCTTTTGTTCGAGGATCAGTTCAATACGAAGATCCTGATGGAACTCAAGGCTGTAACGGCAAAGTATGAGGTCGCCACTCAGCTTGCCAAGTACAAGGACGAACTAGATGCACGCGGCGAGAAACATATCCTCATGTGGCTGGTGGCTCCACAAATTCCACCCTCCGTTCGTGAGTTCTTGGACCGGATTGGAATTGAATACAACGAAATC
The DNA here is from genome assembly GCA_043755595.1 of Acidobacteriota bacterium. Taxonomy (GTDB): domain Bacteria; phylum Acidobacteriota; class Terriglobia; order Bryobacterales; family Bryobacteraceae; genus VFZP01. The sequence goes on from JAYUSQ010000237.1 coordinate 9,091, forward strand.
CATTTCGGCGAGTTCAGGCGCGTGGCTGAACGTCGCGGATTTTCGATCCGTAGTGAAGCGGAGCCAGCCGCCATTAGAGAAGAGGATAGTAGTGCTACTTCTAAGACTGAATCCAAGCGCAGTCTGGGGAGCTTTGGATTACATGTTCCAACCGGGGCTCAGGTAACCCTTGCTTCAACATTCCGATGGACAGCTTACGGAAATGACCTATCACTCGAAAACTGTAAAGACTTTGACGCAACTGAGTTTCGAAAGCTCGTTGATGCTTTTCAGGAAGCCGTACCAAGCAGGCGGAATGCCCGCCTTGTTGAAGAGTTGAAGATGTTTGGACTAAATCCGTGTTCTTGCCACTGGCTCCACGCGTCGAATAAGTCGCTGCTCCGTTGGGTTACGACAAGTAGCTACAAGGCAGCGGTTCCCTATGCCTTTGCCATTTGGAAATACCTGTTTGGAGAGCCTGCGCCGACATGGTACGTGTGGCACCAGGGCACGGGATACACATTTAATCCAAAGGAATGGAAGGTCTGGTTTGGAAGTCTAAGCCAAGACCAATAGTGTCGCCTGTTGGCAGGTGTGTCGATCTCGGGCTGTGGGTGGCGCTATACCAGGGGCCATTGCACTAATTGCACTGGATCGCGAGGCGAACTTTACAAATGGACGCGGGCAGCCCCCAAGCCGGTTCTGGGAAATTGCGGCCCTTCGCCGTAAAGTCGGCAAACCGTCGAAGTGACGAAGAAACAGCGCTGTGGGAAGCGCCAAATTCGGATTCCGCCCAATTGGTCGGGCAATCGGAAGTTATCGCCAGCCCGCAACGCATAGGCAGCGCTTCCCAACCCAAGCCCGACAAAAGATACTACGCTAATTGATGTTGACGGAAGTGCGCCGCTTAATTCTGAAAGTGACAGCTACGGTACCCAAGCCACCAATTCAATCTCCACCAACGTCTGCGTCTCCGGAAATATCGCGCCCAAAGCCGTTCGCGCCGGCGCGTCTTTCTTGAAGTATTCGGCGTACGCTTCGTTGAACGCCGGCTTCTGCGTCTTCACATCCGCCAGAAACGCCGTCACCTTCACCACGTTATCGAGCGACGATCCCATCGCCTCAAGATTTTTCTGATGCGCCCTCAGAATATTGTGCGTCTGCTCTTTCACATCGCCGCCAAACGCCAGCGGATCCTTGCGCGCCTCGACCCGCACGCCAGTCAGTCCGCTTGAAAAATAGATATTGCCGATCCGGTACCCGCCCGGCGCCTTGACCTTGCCACTCGCGCCAGCCGCCGCCGGAGTTTGCGCAGCCGCAGCGGCAGCCGATGCCGCCACTCCCGCGCCCGCTAAAAAATTACGCCGCTTCGTGTTCATCGAATTTCACCTCCAGGTTCAGAACATACCAAACTGCGTATCCGATCACCGGACACAACGCCGTGAACCAGAACGCCGTCGCATAATCCTTGTTGTCGAACATCCGTCCGATGCGAGGCATCACCAGCGCCACAAACGCGCCCCACGATCCCGCGCCCAGCCCCGCAATCAACCCCGCGTTGCGCCGTGAAAACGCGCGCGTCGCATAACTCACTGGCCCAATCACGAAGCCCGCCGCAGCGAACATCGCAAAAAACAGTTGAAACAAAATCAGCCATTTGTGTTCCACACCCAGCGACGGCACGATCAGCAGCGGCAACCCCAAAACCATCGCGACTCCCATCAGCCACCGGTAAGCCCGGAGCGGCGAATCGGCATTGCGCTTCAGCGACGTATCCGTCAGCCAGCCCCAAGCGAAATAACCAACCTCCCAACCCAGCGGAGGAATCCACAACACCGCGCCCACCTCAAGCTGACTCATCCCGATCTGCCGGTTCAAATACAACGCGGACTGATAAAGCACAAACGCCAGCGGGAACCCGCCCAGTGCATAAGCCGCCATGAACGCCCACAGCCGTTTGTCGCGCCATTGAATCGCCGTCTCCGCCGTCACGCGAGACGCCGTGCTTTTCATGTCCTCGCGCCGGCCGACGAACGCCCACACGATCAACCACGCCACACCCACCGCCCCCGTGAACCAGAACGCGCCGCGCCAACCCCACATCTTCGCAATCGGAGTCACGATCAGCGGCGTCACCATCGCACCCAGCGAACCGCCGCTATAAGAAATCGCGATCCCGCGAGAACACAAATGCGCCGGTAGCGACTGCACGGCCGCGCGCAACCCGCCGGGAAACGTCGCGCCTTCGCCGAAACCCAACGCCAGCCGCGCCGCCGCGAAACTCCAGAATCCACCGGCAAAAGCATGCGCCGCCGACGCGAGCGTCCAAAAAGAAACGGCCGCCGTCATGCCAGACGGCAATCCAAAACGGTCGAGCAATTTCCCCCACACCGGATTGCTCACCATGTAGGCGATGGAAAATGCGGAGATGATCCAGCCGTATTGCTCGGCCGTCATCCCGGTCTCAGAAAGTATCGTGGGCGATAGTAGCGCGAGCGTGTTGCGGTCGATATAGCTGATCAGCGAGACCAGCAACATCGTGACCGACGGAATCCATTTCCGCAACTTGCGCTAGACCTGCTTCAACCGCCACCGCCGGTATTCGACCTTCATCGGCCCGCCCACATGCACCTGCACGCCGATCAGCCCTTTCGCCGCGCGTGCCCCCGAGGCATCGTCGTCGATCGCCATCGTCATCAATTGCCCATTCACTTGATGCATCACGATGTTGTTCCGCGCAATGATATGGACCGAATTCCAATCCGTCGATATCAGTGAAGCCAGCGCTTTCTCATCACCCAGCTTCGACAGAATCACTGGCTTGCTCTTCCCCGTCACGCGCGTCACTTGCCCGCGCACCGCCAGGAACAATCGCCCTTTCTCCTCGTAGTTGTTGCCCGTATATTGGTTCTGCCCGTCGATGTCGCACTGATACCCGCGCATCGCGAATTTGTTCGACGTCGTCACCTTGTCCGGCACGACCACGCTGCGATAGTTAATCCCGCTGTTGCCGCCGGAGGTAATGCGAAAGTCCACCTTCAACTCAAAATTCGCCGGCTCGCCCCCGCGCCAGATGATGAAGGTGTTGCTCTTGATCACTGTGGCCGGCGTGATCTCGCCTACCATCGCGCCGTTTTCCACGCGCCAGTACCCGGGGTCGCCTTCCCAGCCTTTCAGACTCTTGCCGTCAAAAATCTCCACGAACCCGGCTTCATCGCCGCCGCCAGTGGGAGCTTCGGGCCGATCGCTCTGCTTCGGCGCATACGCCTCCTGCTGTCCGGCGCAGGCCCCAGCCATCAGAGAGCCAAGGAAAAATCTACGTCCAGCTTTATGTGTGCTCATCATCGTAGAGAGTATTGTAAGTCACTTCCCGCTGAAATAGCCTGATCGCGCTCGCATCCGCACATCCTCGCGCCGCGTCCTCACTTCCAGCTTGTGATGCCCGCCATCCCCTCCGGGTCGAAATCCCAGCACATACTGATTGCGCAAATCCTCTTCGATCCGCGCAAACACGGGCTCATAAGATCCTTCCGGCGGCAAGAAGCGCAGCCCGCCCTTCTCCTCGGCCAATCGTTGCAGCCCCAGCGCGGACCGTCGCGACTTACGAGGGTATTGAATCGAGTAAGCCACGGTCTCAGCCTTGTGTAACTCAGCCACGGCTTCCGGTAGCGAATGGTTGCTCCCGGTATCAATGCCGTCCGACAAAATCAACAACGCCTTTCGGCCGGTCACCGCCCTCTGTGCCAACATCATGTGAGACACTTCTTTTCTCTAATTACTGTGCAGGGCGAGAAAGATTCTCTTCATGAACAATCACTTGGTTCCCGCT
>JAYUSQ010000238.1:0-4035 GCA_043755595.1 Acidobacteriota bacterium
GATGCCTCGGATCGTGAGCATGTTGAAAATCACCTTGGTCCAATCGATGGCGATCTCCTGCGACGGAATCCCCAACATCGCGATTCGCCCGCCGTGGCACATGTTGTCGATCATGTCGCGAAACGCCGCTGGGCTCCCTGACATCTCAAGCCCCACATCGAACCCTTCGGTCATGTGCAGTTGCTTCTGTGCGTCGGCGAACGTCAGTTTACGCGGATCGAATGCCAGCGACGCGCCCATCTGCCGAGCCAGTTCCAACCGTCCCTCGTTCAGATCGGTCACCACGATGTGCCGCGCGCCCGCATGCCGCACCACCGCCACCGCCATCAACCCGATCGGCCCTGCGCCTGTAATCAACACATCCTCGCCATGAACGGGAAAGTGCAGCGCCGTGTGGACCGCGTTGCCGAACGGATCGAAGATCGCCGCCACATCGGTGTCGATCCCCTTGTGATGACTCCACACGTTGGTCATCGGCAGCGAAATATATTCGGCGAACGCGCCCGCGCGATTCACGCCCACGCCCTTCGTGTGTGCGCACTGGTGCCGCCGCCCCGCCATGCAGTTACGGCATCGCCCGCACACCACGTGGCCCTCGCCTGACACAATCTCGCCCGGATGAAAGTCGTTCACATTCGACCCCACCTCGACGATCTCTCCCACGAATTCATGCCCGATCGCCATCGGCACCGGGATCGTGCGTTGCGACCACGCATCCCAGTCATATATATGTACGTCCGTTCCGCAAATCCCGGTCTTGAGGACACGGATCAGAACGTCGTTGATGCCGATCTTCGGCTCTGGAATATCTTCGAGCCATAGTCCTGGCTCCACTTTGCTCTTGACGATCGCCTTCACACTATTAAGAATACGAAATGGGCGCGCGACAAAAAAGTGGTCCGCACGCGAGATGCGTGTCGCGTAACTGAGCCGCGAGCGTAAGCGACCGGTCGCGGCTTCGGTGCCTCTCCAGGGCGTCCCTCACTACTGCTACGAAATCATATTGGACGAAACGCAACTATTGGTGGATAATCTGGGTTGGGAGAGCGGAGGATGGTGATGAGAACAATTCTCTGTGGGTTGCTGAGTGTCGCGTTTCTAGTTGCGCAGGATGCACCGTCTGGTGAAAACTGCACGTTCCGGAACGACCCCGATGAATACTTGCAGCGTGCCAGCCGTGAGCGTGCGGCGCTAGCCGCGCAAACAGGCAAGGTCGCGTCCGCGCGATTCGCCGCTGGGGTCAACGCCCGCAGCGTTGCGCCCAACACCATCCCGCGACGCAATTTCATCGACGCCGAAATCTTCGACCGTCTCACCAGGGAAGGCGTCGCGTCGGCCCGGCTCACCACCGACGAAGAATTCGTCCGCCGGATCTACCTCGATCTCACCGGAAGATTGCCGGGTGCGGCAGACGTGCGCAAGTTCGTCGAAGACGAAGCGGCGGACAAGCGAGCGAGTCTGGTTGATCGCCTTCTTTACTCACCGCAATTTGCCGAGCGCTGGACGATGTGGCTCGGAGACTTGTTAGGCGTCACGCAACAAACCTCCAACGTCAATCTGCAAATCCAAGGCCGCAACGCCATGCACGATTGGCTGCGCATCGCTATGGCCAACGGCCAGTCGCTCAAGGACATCGCTTACACCGCTGTCACGGGTACCGGCAACGGTTTCGAATCCGGCGCGGCCAACTTCGTTGTGTTGGGCCGCCAATCCATGGGGCCAACTCAGGATTGGTACGACCTAACCTTATTCCAGAACGCGGAAAAATTCCTGGGCGTCTCGCACTACGACTGTGTGCTCTGCCACGATGGCCGAGGCCACCTGGATGACCTCAGTCTCTGGGGCCGCCGCACCACGCGTCTGCAGGCGCAATCGATGGCCGCATTTTTCTCTCGCGTCACCATGACCCAGCCATTCAACAACGATCGCACTAACCCGCTGACGGGCAGTTGGGTGGTCAGCGACGCGACGCGTGGCAACTACGCGCTCGGCACAACTTTCGGAAACCGGCCGAACCGCACCATCGTCGGCACGCTCCGCACCCTCGACGCCGAATATCGCGACGGGACCAAACCAACATCGGCCAACTGGCGCGTCGACTTTGCTGAGAACATGGTGCGCGATCCATTGATGGGGATCAACTTTGCCAACCGCATCTGGAAGGCGATGTTCAACTACGGTTTGGTTGAGCCCGCCAATTCGCTCGATCCTGCGAGGCTTGATCCCGACGCTCCACCGCCGGCCCCGTGGCAATTGCAGGCCTCCCATCCTCGCCTCTTGCAGTCGCTTGCCAAGGATTTGGCCGCACGCGACTTTAACCTGAGAGAGTTTATACGCCTGATCGCCGAATCGTCCGCCTATCAATTGAGCACTCGCTTTGACGGCGATTGGAACGTTAGTCAGGTGCCGCTGTTCGCGCGCCACTATCCACGCCGCCTGGAAGGCGAAGAGATTCACGACGCGATTGCCAAGTCTACCGGAGTCATGACTAACTACATCCCAGCCGGTTGGGGTGACCCTGTGCAGTGGGCCGTACAATTTCCCGATACCAGCGAACCGCGCGCCAACGGCACGACTCTGAACTTCCTCACGCCTTTCCTGCGGGGCAATCGCGACACCATCACGCGCAATCAAGCCGGGTCTATCCTACAGCAGCTAACGCTGATGAACAACACCTTCGTCACCACCAAGGTCAAGGTGGCCGCGTCGCCCGTGTTACGAGCCACCGCAGCTATCGCCGATAACAATGCCGCCGTCGACGAACTCTATCTCACCTTCCTCTCACGCCGGCCGTCGGCTTATGAGAAGACGCAAGCGGTAGCGCACTTCTCGAAGGCGCCCAACCGCAACGCTGCGCTTGAAGATATCGCCTGGGCTTTGGTGAATAAAGCCGAATTCCTGTTCAGCTACTAAGAGGGGCACGGACATGAAAGACAGATTTGGATTCGACTGGACCAACATCCCGGAGACGCAGTTTTGGCGCAAGCCGCACGCAAGCCGCCGCCTCTTCTTTCGCCACATGGCGGGCGCGGTCGGCGGTTACATGCTCATGCCCTCGCGGCCCGGCGAAACCATCGCCCGCGGCGCGCAGCCCATTGCCAAAGCCCTCAATTGCATCTTCATTCTGATGAGCGGCGGGTCCAGCCACACCGACACCTTCGACTTGAAAACCGGCGCCTGGACGCCCGCCGCCTTCAACCCCACCTGGTTTGAAAGCCTCTACTGGCCGCAGGGCCTGCTCCCGAAACTCGCCGAACATACCGATTCGATCGCGGTCGTGCGTAGCGTACGTTCGTGGGCCGCCGTGCATGATCTCGCGCGCAACTGGATTCAAATCGGCCGCAATCCCGTCGCCAGCACCTCGCGCATCGCGCCGCATATTGGCTCGGTCGTGTCGCTTGAGTTGGGGCCCCAGAATCCCGGCAAGATCCTTCCCACATTTATGGCGCTCAACACGGGCAACAATATTCCCGGACCCGGCTACTTCACGCCGGACCACGCGCCGTTTTTCGTCGACGCCAATGGCGCCGGATTGGGAAACACGACGCACCCCGACGGCATTCCGGCCTTCGACCGGCGGCACGACTTGTTGCTCAAACTCGAAGCCGAAGAGCGCTCGGCCAACGAACTCGGGCCTGGCACGCGGGAGATGATGCAGTTCAATCGGAACGCGCGGCAACTCATGTACAACGCGACGGTCGACAGCTCTTTCCGCTTCGCCAACGATGAGCGCCTGCGCTACGGCAACACCAACTTCGGCAACGCCTGCCTCGCCGCGCGCAATCTGCTCCGCAACAATCTCGGCACACGCTTCATTCAGATTTCAGCCGGCGGCTGGGACAATCACGCCGGAATTTATCAAGGACCCTTCAACGCCGCGAACGCAAACTCACTGGCGCGACAGTTTGACTCGGGGATGGGCGCGTTGCTGACTGATCTGAAGCAGTCGGGCCTTCTCGATCAAACGCTCGTCTTCTGTATGGGTGAGTTTGGCCGTACCGTCGGTCCGCTCAACGCGGGCGCAGGCCGAGATCA
>JAYUSQ010000239.1:0-12846 GCA_043755595.1 Acidobacteriota bacterium
GCAGAAAAAGACTACCAGCGCCATCGGAGATGATGCGGCCCACCATGGAAAAGGCGGATAGCTCCAGGCTAGAGAGCTTGGCTGCGGGATCGGTTTCGGTCAATTGCACACCCTGTGCCGACAAACCATAGGGGCCGGTGAAGGTGGCGTTTGAGCAGGAATTCGCCTGATGAGCGCGCGACAACGCCAGCAACGTGCCTTCCCCGCCGCTAATCTGCGTCAGGCTCGACTCGCCACCTCTCGACTGCAGAACGCCGGTAAATCGCACCGCCGCAGGCGTGGGTGGCGCGATCAAGTCGATCGGCAGGAAGCCGTCGGTCAGCGTCAGCGACAACGTACATTCCTGGCTCACCGAGTAAGTTCCGACCCGGGTTGTAATATATACAGCATCGGCGGGACCGGCGTAGAGTCCCCCTTGGCCGTCGGCCACGACTCGACCCAAACCGGCAAAGGGCGAGGTGGTCAAAGCGCCGCGGAGTAAGATTCCGACCGGCGTATTGCTGTATTTCTGCTCGATGTTAGTCACTCGTTCGGGCGCGGGCGCCGCGGTTGAATAGGCAGATCGCGAGGCCACAAACATGTAGTGGCCCGAAAAGTCGGTCAGTCCAGTACAGGACTGAGCCAGGGCCTGCTCGGCGGCCGGCCAGCCGGCGATCAACGCCAGTGGAAGAAAAGTTCGTGCGGTTTTCATTTTGTTATTCGTTCGACCTCCGTAGTCGTCGTGTTTCTCAAGCATACTGCTTTCCATCGGCCGGCGAGGCGTTGCGCACTAGTTGGGTCCAGAACGACCGCAGCCGTCGCCAAGGCGTCCGCCAGCGTTGCCGTGGGAGCGATGACCGCGGCTGTCCTAGCATTTATCAGGCCAATCCCCGTTCGCGGATCGACGATGTGAGCATAACTGCGTCCGCCGATTGTCACAAATTGTGCATCGGGGCCAGACGTGGAGACACCGCAATTGGACAGGACGCGATCGCGGCCACCCGCTTCAACCGACCAGCCCGTGCGGCCCGGCGGCGCATCGCCCAGCGCGATATCGCCAGAGGCTGCTACCAAGGCTGAGGGCATGCCGATTTTGCGAAGCACCGCCAGCATTTCCTGCGCGGCGAAACCCTTGGCGATGCCGCCCAGGTCAAGTTGCATGCCGGTTGTGGCCAGGCGAACCGTGCGCGTGCGAGCGTTGAGTTTGATTTTGCGCCAGCCTGTGCGTCCGCGTGCTTCGACGACGGCTTCGGCGGAGGGCAGCCGGCCGCTACGTCGCGACTCCCTCCATAAGCGCGTGAACGGCCCCAGCGTAGGATCGAAGGCTCCGCCAGAGCTGCGCGCGATTTCGACGGCAACCTTGAGAACGGCGAAAAGATCCTGACTGACCGCAGCGCTTCCGGCGCGGCAAAGCCGATTCAGTTCGCTATCCGCGCGGTAGTCTGAGAGCCGATCATCCAGTGCGCGGGCCCGGGCGAAAGCTGCATCGAATCCTTCACGCGCTTGCGAGGACGATTCAGCGTAGACAACGATGCGGAACAGCGTGCCCATGACGGGCTCGACCGCTTCGAACCGCTCCAGTGCGAGCGCCGGCAACGCCGCCGCCAGTAAAAGGAAAAACACTCACTCTTTTTCCACGCCGTTGTTCCACATCTTGTACATCTGCGCCGCTGGCGGAATCTGGCGCGGACGCACCAGCCGGAAGCCCAGCCATTGCGCATCGGTGTGATACCAGATGCTCTTGGGAAGCTGCGGGTCCTGCATCTTCCACGACGCGTCGGAGCCCACGCGGGACGTGCAGAGACACTGCGAAGCATCGCTCATCCAGCCGCCGCCACGGACCGCATGCGGATAAGGCTTGCCCGACTGTATCCACGGATTGACAAGCAGCGCCGAAGACGGAGCGAGCGGCGTATAAGCGTCCAGCGTCCACTCCATCACGTTGCCCTGCATGTCGTGCAGGCCCCAGGCATTGGGTTTTCGCGATCCCACCTTCTGATATTTGTCGGAGGAGTTATCGGCTAGCCAAGCGGACTCAGGCAATTGGGCGCCAGTTGCGCCTTCGGCGGTGCCAGCGCGGCAGGCATATTCCCATTCGGCTTCAGTAGGCAGCCGATAGAAATGGCCGGTGCGAGCGCTCAACCATTGCGCGTATTTATTCGCGGCGTGGTGAGTCATGCTGATCGCGGGATAGCCGTTCAGGCCCATCCCGAAGCTCATCTCGACATACGGCCGCGTCGGACGGCTGACCGCGTCCACTAAGTCGTCCTTCGGATCCTTGGGAAACATGAACAGGCGGTATTCGTCCCAAGTAGCTTCGTGCTGACTCATCCAGAACTCGTCAAGCTTGACTCGGCGTCCCGACATAGCGAACTCTCCGGCCGGCACCGGCAGCATTTGGTAAGCGACATCGGTACCGGGGATCGTTCGCTTATACGCTTTGAATTCGGTGGGCGGGGCACTGGCAAGCCTGCTGTGCAGCTTGGCCGCTAGCGTTTCGTCGTCCGGCGCCTTGACGCGTTTGCGCGGCGCCACGACAAAACCGTCGGGCCATTTGGCTCCATCGGCAATCCAGGCGCGGAGCGCTTCACTCTGAGCGGCGGTCAGCGCCGGCCCGCCTGGCGGCATCGCGCCCATCTTTCCCGGAGAGATTTGCGTGCGCGTGTAGAGCGGGCTGTTCTGCGGCTGGCCCGGACGAACAGCCTTCAAAGCGTCGGCCGCGCTATCCACACGAAGACCGCCGGCGATCAAGCCGGGCCGATGGCATTCCAAACAGGACTGCTCCAACAAGGGCGCAATCTGCTTTTCAAAATCGACGGCGAAGAGAAGCGCGACCGCCAGTGAGTGCATCGCTTACAGAAACTTGGTGACACCGGGCAGCGGCGTCGAACCAGGCGTGAAGCTGCCATCCCAGCGCATGTCGTCCGGGAAGAGTTTCTCTTGCGAAGCCATAGCCTGTTCCCAGGTGATCTGCTGGCCCGTGTAGGCGGCCATGCGGCCCATGATCGCGAGCATGGTCGAAGTGGCCATCCGCACGGTGTCGTTAATCGGTTGGCCCCGGCGGATCGACGCGAACAGCGCGTCGTGTTCGGCTTGATACATGTCGTTCTTCGTGCCCTCGAACGCCCACTTATTCTCGCCGGTGATGCGCGGAATGGGGCCGCGGCCAATGGTGGCTTGGCCCTTGGAACCGAGGATGTAGTCGGAATTTTCGTTGTGGCAATTTTCGATCTGACGGCAGCCGAGGAAAGCGCGGACGCCGTTCGGGTACAGATAATTGATCTGGAAGTGATCGAAGATATTGCCGCCCTGCGCCGGGATCTGGCGTCCGCCCGTGGCCACGCAACTAACCGGCGGCTGATCGCGCATGATCCACGCAATCTTGTCGACGCTGTGGACGGCTTGTTCCACCAGTCCGTCGCCGGAGAGGTGCGTGAAGTTATACCAATTCCGGATTTGCCATTCGACGTCGCTCATGCCGGCGGGGCGCTCAGAAGCGGGCGGCATCGGTTTAACGGGGCTGGTGTAGTAGGTAGCGTAGTAAGCGGCGATGTCGCCGATCGAGCCGTCCAAAACCTTGGTCATCGTGTCGACGATGTAGTTGGAATAGCGCCAGCAGAAGCCGGCGACGATCGACAGCTTTTTCTCTTGCGCCAGCTTCGCGGTTTCCAGCACATCGCGCAAACCGGGCGCGTCCACGGCCACGGGCTTTTCGCAGAAGACGTGTTTGCCCGCTTCGATAGCGGCGCGCAGATGAGCGGGCCGGAAGCCGGGCGGCGTGGCCAGCAACACGACGTCGACGTCTGAGGCGATCAATTGTTTGTACGCGTCGAGGCCCCTGAACATCATCGCGGTCTCGACCTTGACCTTCTTGCCCGCGGCCTTGGTCAGGCGCGCGACGCTGTCGTCGATTCGCGATTGCTCGATGTCGGCGACGGCGACGAGTTCAGCATAATCGTCGGCCTTCAAAGCCTGCGAAGCCGCGCCCGTGCCGCGGCCACCGCAACCGACAAGGCCAACCTTGATGGGTTTGCTATCGTCGGCACCTCGTAGAATGGCGGGAGCGGCGGCGGCGAGGATGGCGCCGGTCTTGAGGAAATCTCTGCGCAGGTCCATGATGTTTGGGTTCCGGCTTCATTCTATCGCGGCGAGGTGCACGATGGCATCAGCCCTTGATAGTACGGACGACGCCTTCGGCCAAGCCGCGTAGCGTGTTGGAGAGTGTATTGAAACCCAAGCCACGGACAATGCTCCAGTATCCACGGATGAGGACGAAGACGGTCTTGATCTGTTGACGGCGGAGTTTGGACTGATCGCCTCGGCGTCTGGCTTCGGCTGATGACGCGAGTGTTTCCATGTCTTCGTGTTGCATGTCGGCTACAGCGGGATTGACTACTGCGTCGCGCGTTTTCGGCGAAGCAATATATCGGACCACCGAAGGATTCGACGTCCAGGCACTTCGTGTAGCTTCCGATCCTTGAACGGGTGTTGTCGCAGTATTCCGATCAGATTAAAGGTCGTGCCGGCCAACAAAACAAAATGCCCGCCTTGAAACAGTAGTTCACTAAACGGTTTTGAACCGGCCAATCTTCTTTAGACAGGGTATGTGGCGGTGCCGCGAGTGCGCTCGATTTCTTTTCGTTCGACACTGGTGCGTGCGAGAGGGTGAAGGCCAGTCGCCGGCTCGAACTTTGGCGGTAAGACCAGCGGCGGGCCGTCACGCCAGCCGTGATTCTCTTTATCGCATTGCCAGCGACGGATGACAAGGCCGACCCGGGTAGCTGAGATCAGCTTGGCACAACTGCCGCGCCACTGTCCGATTTGCGACCGCGACACGATCATCGGCCACGGCCGCCGTCGTGGTAGAAGAGCATGCCCGTGATTCCCAACCGGGCATTGTTGGCGCGGCCAGCCGCAAGAGTTCAGCGAGATCCGGCTGAGTCAATGGACGGACGGCGGCGCTGCCGTAGATCAATTGGTACGCCATAAAACAACTTATCGACGTCATGCGGCGACGTTTGAGGCCTTTACTTCGCCAATTGGAATGCTGCCATCTCTCCGGCGTTCCGCACCAGAAGAAGGCCGCCCGAGATGGCCGGATTGTTCCAGGTTTTGCCGCTGATCGCTTCAAAGGTGGCGAGCTCTTTGTGGCCGGTGGGGTCCGCCTTCACCAGCGCGAGTTCGCCGCGCTCGGAGAGAATCACCAAGTGGCCGGAGGCGAGCAGGAGCTGCCCGTAGCCGTAGCGCCCGCCCTTCCACTTTTGCTCGCCGGTCTCGGCGTTGACGCAGGCGAGAATTCCTTCGTCAAGTCCGTAGATGTAGCCCTGGTAGAGAACTGAGTCGTTGAACTTGTTCTTCATTTTTTTGTTCTGCCAGACGACGCGGGCTTTGAAACCATCGCCTTCGGAGGGCGTCAGTTCGGCAACCATCGCGCCGTGATCGTAGCCGGAGGACAGGAAGAAGCGATTGGGCGCGACGACGATCGGGAGCGTGGCGTTGACATCATATTCAGTCACCCACGGCAGTTCCCAGAGGAGCTTGCCGGCATCGATCGTCAAGCCCATCACGCGGCGGGCGCTGACGACGATGAGTTGCCGCTTCCCGGCTAACGTGGCGACGATCGGCGAAGCGTACGCTTGTTGATCGTCGAGCGCGCTCCAGACGCGACTGCCGGTGAGTTTGTCATAGGCGACGACAGACTTGCCGCCGGGCCCGCCGGGCAGCACGATGACTTTGCCATCGACGATCAACGGCGACGCCGATTGCGCCCACATCAGGTTCGACGCGCCGTTATCGGCGAGGATATTTTTGTTCCAGACCATTTTGCCGGTGGCTGCGTCGAGCGCGCGAAACTCGCCTTCGCCGCCGAGTGCGTAAACGCGGCCTTCGTCGAAGATGGGAGTCGTGCGGGGGCCGTCGCCACCCATCGATTCGGAAAAATGCGCTGGCCAGGCGTTGGTCCATTTTTCGCGGCCGGTAGCCACGTCATAAGCGGCCACGACTTCCTGTTCACGCCGCTGCTCGATTGTGAAAGCCAAGCCGTTGGCGACGGTGAACGACGCGAATCCTCCGCCGGCCGGCTGCTTCCACAGACGCTTCAGGCCGGTCGCGGGCCAAGTGGTCAGGATTGGCATCTCATCATAAATGCCGAGACGGCCGGGGCCGCGATAGTCGGTCCAATAATTCTTTGTGATGGTGGGGAGGACCGGTGCCGTCGCGACGGGTGCGGGTTCGACGGGTGCGGGTACTGCGGCCTGGGCATTTTCAGGCGCCGGTTGCGGTTGCTGCCGTTGGGCGGCGGCACGGTGCTGTTCCACCGCTGCGGCGCGCTTTTCGGGCGAATCGAAGGTTAAGAAGGGGCGCGCGGTGCTACCGTCGAGCTCGACGCGCATGCCGTAGACCAGGAAAAGCTGAGCGATGCCGATCGAGAGAATTCCTAATGTGCCCAGGATTTTGACAGCCGGGCACGCTCGCCGCCTCCACCAGAGAAACAATCCAACCGGCGGAAAAACTAAAGCGGCCAACAGCGGCATGAGCGTCGATTGCATGATTCTATTTTCGGCGGGTTGAGCCGGCGCGCGCAGGCTTCGCCTTCACCACGATCACCGGCGCCATCGGCTTCAGCACTCGCATCAGGGATTTGTCGCCGTCGTCGCCACGCGGCACGGCGGCGGCGCGCTCGTTCAATTCTTGATTCAACGTCGTGACAAACTCCTCCATCTGACGCTGCATCGCTTCCATCTTCGCGCGCATGTTCAGAATGATTTCGACGCCCGCCAGGTTCACGCCGAGGTCGCGCGTGAGCTTGAGAATGATCTCCAGGCGCTCAAGGTCGTCATCGGTATAGAGCCGCGTGTTGCCTTCGCTGCGCGACGGACGGAGCAGCCCTTCGCGCTCGTAGAGGCGCAACGTCTGCGGATGGACGTCGTACTCTTCGGCGACGGCCGAGATCATGTAAGCGGCCTTGGAGCGGCTCTTGCGCATGATAACTCTTCTCTCTACACTTTCTCCCAAATGGCCGCGCGCGGATCTTCGGTGTGAAGTTGCGCGAGTTCGCGCAGGATTTCGCGCGTCCGTTCGTCCTGCGCCTTAGGAGCTTGCACTTCGACTTCAACGATCTGATCGCCGCGCGTGCTCTTGCGCGAATTGGAAACGCCCTTGTCGCGCAGCCGGAACTTCTGGTGATTCTGCGTGCCCTGTGGAATCTTGAGCACCGAACGCCCGTCGAGCGTCGGCACTTCGATCTTGGTGCCGAGCCCGGCTTCCCACACCGTGATCGGCACGGTGATCTGAATATCGTCGCCATCGCGCCGGAAAAACGGGTGCTCTTCCACACGAACGGTAATGAACAGGTCACCGGCCGGTGCGCCGAACGAGCCGGCGTTGCCTTTAGCTCCGACGCGCAACCGGTCGCCCGATTGCACGCCCGCCGGAAGGCGGACTTCGACCGATTCCGTGGTGACGGTCCGCCCTTCGCCGACACAGGCCGGGCAGGAATTGCGAAGTTGCCCGGAGCCGTTGCATTTGGGACAGCTCAAGTTGAACCGCATCGCCCCCGCCTGTTGCGTGACGTTGCCCGACCCGTTGCATTGCGGGCAGACCATGCGATTGCCGCCCGATGAGCCGCTGCCTTCGCAAACCGTGCAGGACTCCTGATGTTGGATCGAGAGCTTGGCCGTGGTGCCTTTGATCGAGCGCCAGAAATCCACGTTTAAGGCGTACTCCAGATCGGTCCCTTTTTCCGGGCGCGCCTGGGAACGGGCCTGATTGCCGGCGGCGCGTCCAAAGAACTGGCCGAAGATATCGCCGAAGCGGCCGGGGCCGCCTTGGCTTGGGCCCGCGCCTTGTTGGGCGTTCAGATCGTCAAAATCGAACCCGCCGAAATCCATGTGCGGCGGGGCCCCCGGGCGCGGTCCGCCGGGTCCTGGGCCGCCGCCCGGGAAGCCACTTTCGGAATAGAAGCCGTGCTGGTCGTACATCTTGCGCTTCTTTTCGTCGCCCAGGATTTCGTAGGCTTCCTGCAGACCGTGAAAGCGCTCTTCGGCCACCTTGTCGCCAGGGTTAAGGTCCGGATGATATTTACGGGCCTGCTTGCGATACGCCTTGCGGACGTCGTCTTCGCTGGCCCCCCGCGCAAGGCCCAACACCTCGTAATAGTCTTGTTTGGATGGCATCGGGCGTGCCTCTCGTTTCGACTACTTCTTGTTCTCGTCCACGTCGACGAATTCGGCGTCGACGACGTCGTCCTTCTTCTTCTGCTGCGGCTGTTCCGGGCCGCCGGCCGACGCGCCACCACCACCTTCGGCGCCCGGCGTGGGCGCGGCTTTGTACATCGCCTCGGCCAGCTTGTGTGAAGCCTGGGTGAGCTTATCCATGGCAGCCTGGATCTTGTCCTTGCCGCCCGATTCCATCGTCGCGCGCATCTCTTTGATCGCCTCTTCGACTTTGGTTGCGTCCTCTTCGCCGATCTTCTCGCGATGCTCCTTCAGCATCTTTTCGACCGAGTAGATCATAGAGTCGGACTGGTTGCGCAGCTCAATCTCTTCCTTGCGCGTACGATCGTCCGCCGCATGAGACTCTGCGTCGCGCGCGATCTTCTCCACTTCCTCTTTGCTCAGGCCCGAGGAAGACGTGATCGTGATCTTCTGTTCGTTGTTAGTGGCGCGATCCTTGGCCAGGACATTCAAGATGCCGTTGGCGTCGATATCGAACGTCACTTCCACTTGTGGTAAGCCGCGCGGAGCGGGCGGAATGCCGACCAGCTCAAACACACCGAGCAGGCGGTTGTCCTTGGCCATCGCGCGCTCGCCCTGGAAGATCTTGATCTGCACCGAGGTCTGATTGTCGGCCGCCGTCGAAAACGTCTCGGCCTTGCGCGTCGGAATCGTCGTGTTGCGCTCGATCAGTTTGGTGAACACACCGCCTAACGTCTCGATACCGAGCGACAGCGGAGTGACGTCGAGCAGGAGCACTTCCTTGACTTCGCCGCCGAGCACGCCGCCCTGAACCGCTGCGCCCACCGCGACAACTTCGTCCGGGTTCACGCTCTTGTTCGGTTCCTTGTTGAACATCTGGCGAACCAGCTCGCTCACCTTCGGAATACGCGTCGACCCGCCGACCATCACCACTTCGTCGATCTGTTGTGGAGTCAGATTCGCGTCGGCCATCGCCTGCTTGCAGGGGCCCAGCGTCCGCTGCAGGATATCGTCGATCATCTGCTCAAACCGGGAGCGCGTGATCTTGAGCACCAAGTGCTTTGGACCGGTCGCATCGGCGGTAATGAACGGCAGGTTGATCTCGGTTTCGAGCAACGTCGACAACTCGATTTTGGCCTTTTCGGCGGATTCCTTCAAGCGCTGCAGCGCCATCTGATCCTTGGAAAGATCGATGCCCTGCTCCTTCTTGAACTCGCCGATGATCCACTCAATCAGGCGCAAGTCGATGTTGTCGCCGCCCAAGTGCGTGTCGCCGTTGGTGGACTTCACTTCGACGACGCCATCGCCCACTTCGAGAATCGACACGTCGAAGGTGCCGCCGCCGAAGTCATATACCGCGATGGTCTGATCCTTCTTTTTGTCGAGGCCGTAAGCGAGCGCTGCCGCCGTAGGCTCATTAATGATGCGCATCACTTCGAGGCCCGCAATTTTGCCGGCGTCCTTGGTGGACTGGCGTTGCGCGTCGTTGAAGTACGCAGGAACGGTGATAACCGCCTTGGTAACCTTTTCGCCCAGATAGGCTTCAGCCGCTTCCTTGAGCTTGCCAAGCACCATGGCCGAAATCTCCGGCGGGGCCACCTTCTTGCCAAGCGCGTCGACGCGCGCATCGCCATTTTCGCCCGCTACGATCTTATAGGGGACAAACTTGGTTTCCTGGGTTACTTCGTCAAACCGCCGTCCCATGAACCGCTTGATCGAGTAGATGGTATTCTCAGGGTTGGTAACGGCCTGACGCTTGGCCACTTGGCCCACCAGGCGCTCCCCGCCCTTGGTGAACGCGACGACCGATGGAGTGGTGCGGCCGCCCTCTTGATTGGGGATGACGACCGGCTGGCCGCCTTCCATCACGGCTACGACGGAGTTAGTCGTGCCCAGGTCGATGCCGATGATTTTGCTCATATGGTACTCAAAAGCCTCCAGATTTCGTGGCCGCGCGCGACGTTCCAACGCCTGCTGCTTAGCTCTATTTCAGTATCCATGTTGAGTGTCTTGTTGTCAAGTTTATTTGCGTGTCCCGGCATACTATCTGCAGGGGATCCGGCGGAGATCGTCGTGGCGGCGGCTTCGGACTTGGCTCCTTTGGAAGGGCGGATGAGGGCGCTCGTGAACGGCGCACCGATGCGGTTTGTGTTTGGATCGTCGGGGCAATTGGCGAGCCAGATTCGCGCCGGTGCTCCGTACGATGTCTATTTGTCGGCGAGTCTGGACTTTGTGCGGGACTTGGAGAAGGAAGGGCGGCTGGTGGTGGGCACGGCGCGGGCGTATGCGCGGGGACGGCTGGCGTTGTATTCGAAGGACGGGAAGGTGGCCGGGCTGGACGGCTTGGCGGCGGCGCGGGCGATTGCGATTGCGAATCCGGCCCATGCGCCGTATGGGGTGGCGGCGCGCCAGGTGTTGCGAGGGCGCGCGGATTGGGCGGCGATTTCCGGGCGGATCGTGTATGCCGAGAATGTGCGGCAGGCGCTGCAGTTTGCGGAGTCGGGGAATGCCGATGCGGCGCTGGTGGCGTGGTCTTTGGTGAAGGGGCGAGCCGGGGCGGTATTGCTGTCGGAGGATTTGCACGGGCCGATTGTGCAGGGACTGGGCGTGGTGCGGGCGAAGGCGGCGGAGGCGGAACGAACGGCGCAGGCGATGGCGTTTGTGACGGCGATGACGGGGGCGGCAGGGCAGGCGATGTTAGCGGAGGCGGGGTTTGAGCCTGCGATAGTGCCCGCTCGTGCCGCCCCGCCGCCGGCGCCCGTTCCAACGGCGAAGCCCGCTGGTGCGAAGAAGCCACGGGGCAAACGCACTCCAACCAGGAAGTATTAGTTCCGGCGCAGCTGGATGATGGATTTGGCCGTAGCCTGCCGGCTCCGGCAGGAATTCGTTAGTTCTGCCGTCGGCCTGCCCGTCACGCCACCACGGCGCCGGTGGCAATTGGTAACTTTCGGCCCAGAATCGGACTTCTTGCGAGTTCCCGGAAGCCGCTCGGAAGATGGCGTATCCAGCGCAGCGTCTCCGCGCTACGTGGTTTGAATTAGCACGGCCATTTCAAGGGATCTCACAGCCATAGTGATTTGTTCAGCTGCAAGGTTGACACCACTTGGCATCGCCTCTCGATGGCAATCCTTCAGCATAGTCCTATGCAATATTGCATGTGATATTATGGCTGTTGCGAGTCGTTCTGGATACGGACGTGATGGTCGCCGCCCTGCGGAGCGATCGCGGCGCGTCCCGGCAACTTCTGATCTCGGTGCTGGACAGACGGATTGAATTGCTTATCTCGGTACCGCTGATGGTAGAGTACGAAGCCGTTTTGACGCGCCCGGAACATCTGGCTGCCAGCCGGTTGAGCGCGCAAGATGTAAATGACGTCCTGGACGCCGTGGCAAAGGTTTCTACACCTGTGACTTTCTGGTTCTTGTGGCGTCCGCAATTGCAGGACCCGGCGGATGAAATGGTCCTGGAGACTGCGGTGAACGGCGGAGCAGACCGGTTGGTTACATTCAATGAGCGCCATTTGGCGGTCGCAGCCCGGCGGTTTGGCGTTCAAGTCGCGGCGCCAGGGAAGGCCTGGAGGGAGTTTCGACCGCACAATGAGAAGAAATCAAAATGAGAAGAAATAATGTAGCGTTGCGCTTGCAGGAATCCTTGCTGAGTGAGGCTAGACGGGTGGCGGAGACGGAGGGCGTCGCATTGAATCAGTTCATCAACGTGGCCGTGGCCGAGAAGTTGTCGGCGTTGCGCACCGAAGACTTTTTCCAGGAACGCGCGGCACGGGGAAACGTGGCGGGAGCCAAGCGGATTCTGCGAAGAGCCGGAAAAGGGAATGCCCCGGTTCCGGGGGACGAACGACCCTGATTTAGGTCCTGCAGGTTGTCGCCGCCTACTCCGGCCCCTCAAGCTCGTCCCCAGCGCGCGGCGCGACACCACCGGAACGCGTCAGGAAGGCCACCGCCTCGCTCCTATTGCCTTGCCCCCGAAGCCCGGCAAAATAGGACTCCGCCGTCTGGATCGCCGTAAGCTTTTCGGCTGCGGCCATGACCAGAAACTGATTCATGCTCGTTCCGTCAGCCTCCGCCATACGCTCGACTGCGGCCTTGAGGGAAATGGGCAATCGCAACGAAAATGTCGATACTTTAGGTGTCACTTACTTATCTCCCGCAATGCTTCCGCCGGTCTCCACACGGCGATTCCGAATCGCCCGGGCGCGCCTTTGAAGTCCGAGCTGTTAAACGTAACGATCGCATCGGCCCTGCCATTCACCGCTGTTTCCAAAACCATTTCGTCGCCCGCATCGCTCAACTGCGGCCGCCACTGGTAGTGAACTTCGACCGGCACGATCAAGTCAAAAATCGAATGGAGCAGGTTTTGGACGTCTCTTTCACTTGCGTTCGCCGCCAGCCGGTGCTCCGCCAGCATACAGATTGCCTCGTATTCAAGGGCCAAAGCCACACTCAGTAGCCAGGAGGCTTTTCCTTCCAGCAACAGGATCAGCAACGCTGCCGAAGCTCCTGTGGGACTGCGCATCGCGGCGACGACCACATCGGTATCGACAGTCATCTCAATCACCCATAGTATCACATCGCCCGCGATGTTACTAAATGAGAATGGTCCGGATCCGCAGTCGACGCCGTCGCCGATCATGGGCTATGGCGCTTCCATAACGAAA
>JAYUSQ010000240.1:0-12839 GCA_043755595.1 Acidobacteriota bacterium
ACATGGGTACATAGTGAGCATGCAAAAACCCACCTAATCCATTCTGCCGTGGGGAGATACGGGATCAGATGCACTCAAAGAGGGGGGAACTTCGGTCTAATTTAAGCGGCTGACCAAGCGGTGAATCGAGGTTGATGAAGTGGGGCCTGCCAGCTTGACTTCGTCCGTTGGATTTTTTGTTGGGGTTGTCGTGAATTGGATACGACATGTTCATCAAATCGTGGTTCGCGCCATCATTCACGGCCTCGGGACGCCGGTCGTCCGCCACAGAGGGAGGGTTGGTGCAGAGGGCGAACGGGCGTCTACGCGGCCACCCGGTATCCCTCGGGTTTCTTCGGACTGGGGCGATATGGACAAGGCCCGAGCCCGATGCCAATGGGCTGGGCCCAAACTCAAGCCGCTTGCATGCGCTGGCTTTCCTCCCCGTCCGGGAGGCCGCTCAGCAACCGCTCCACACTCGCTTTTACCCGCCTCCCACTTTGCTGCGCAAGGGTCCGGAGCAAGCGCTGGCATCGATGAATCCGGACTCGGACCGCGATCTCGCTCAGGCCCTTGGAGGCTGCGATCTCTTTCATCTCCCGACCGTACACGTAGCGGTCAGTCAGCAGGGACTGTTCCAGAGGCGAACAGTGAGTCAGCAGCAGATTCACGTCGAGTACGGTGAAAGTGTCGTGATTGCGCCGGTCGAGCAAGTCGGCGGGCAACTCTGAAAGCCGTGCTGACTGGCGCCGGTCATTACAGAGCC
Organism: Acidobacteriota bacterium; assembly: GCA_043755595.1. Taxonomy (GTDB): domain Bacteria; phylum Acidobacteriota; class Terriglobia; order Bryobacterales; family Bryobacteraceae; genus VFZP01. The sequence goes on from JAYUSQ010000240.1 coordinate 746, forward strand.
GATGAAATGCAATGGTGTTGATCCAAGGCAGCAGACGGTCTTCGAAATTGAGCTGCTCCCGGGCCTCCCAGCCGCGGGCCCACGCCGATTGAGCCAGTTCCTCGGCCAGATCGACACTGGCCCCTTTTGCCTGCAGGAATCGAACGGTCTGGCGCATGCCCTTGGCATACGCTTCGGCGAAGGAATCCGGAGTCAACCGCCCCGCTTTTTGCTGATCGTAGGGTTTCATCGACATTACCAGAGGCAATTGCGGCACCATTCCCTTTAGCCGTTTCATCACAGCTACTTGAGAGGAGGTGTGGCGGGTTCGTGGCGATTCTACAGTTCGCAATGACGACCGGCGGACGGAACTTTTTTCCTGTCAGACCGCCTGGACGGGGAAAGAAAAGATGGAACCGCCGCCCGGGCGCTGGTTCCGCCCAGGTGCGTCCTCCAAGGGCAGTCACGATCCGGCGGCATATAGGCAGCCGAGTCCAAAGCCCGGATACTCCTGCGGACCGTGCAATCGTTCGAGTGGCTCCCAAACAATCTCCGGGTAGAGCGGATCGAATCCAATACCGTCGTCCCGGATCTCGAAAGAGCATTGGCCGTGTTGCGTCTGGCCGCCGATAAGGATGCGAACCGGTCCTTCACGAAAATTTCCGGGCTTTGTCAAGCAGTTCGGCAAACACTCTCTGCAAACTCGCCGGCACGGGGGTGTCCGGCATCGCATCGATATCGATTTGCACATCCGGAGCGGCCATTGCATTGTCCAGCAACAGACCCGCGCTCACGGGGGCAGCCCTGACACGCCAGACCCCGCTTGGCAATATTCGCTTAACCGGGTCAAGAAACTGGCCGGTTTGGCGGTGCGCTTCGAGGATAGCTTTTAGTTGGACCTCGCCCTCAGAGCCAGTTTTGCCGGCGGCAGAGCGCTGCAGGTCTGCATGGCGGCCTGCCTCACCCGTAACAGGAGCCCGTCCAGGTCGCTCCCGGTCATAATCGGGCTGGCAGCGCGCCTTCCTCTTCGGCGTCCTCTTCGCTGTCGGCCTCGCTACCCCCTCGATACAGCCGCAGCTTCGCGTGCAAGGTCTTGGTACTGATGCCCAGCACCGGCGCCACTCGGGTCTTGTTGTTGCCTGTGTGCTCCAGCGTCGCTTCGATCAAATAGCGCTCCGTCTCGTCTTCAGTCTTGCCTACGTGAATGCCGACCCCTGCCCGGAGTCCGCGGGGCTCTCAGTCCCTGATTCGCGGCCACCGTCGTGATTTCGCTTTCGCCGGCGAGAATCGCGGCACGCTCCAGCACGTTTCGCAATTCGCGCACGTTCCCATTCCAGCGGCACCCCATCAGATCCATCATGGCTGCGGGCGACAACCCCGGTCACGTGCTTCCGATTGATGTTTTGCAGGAGCGCTTCGGTCAAAACCGGTAGATCGTTCATCCGTTTCGCGAAGAGGCGGAACGTCCGAATGGAAAATGTTCAGCAAGCCTGTAATACAGATCTTCGCGCAGCTTGCCTTCCCTTATGGCCCCCTCCGGCTGGCGGTTGGTGGCGGCCAGTACGCGCACGTCGGTCTGGATCTCTTGCTTGCCGCCCACGCGCCGGAACCGGAAATCCTCAAGTACGCGCAGCAGTCTGGCCTGCGTGCCGATCGGCATCTCGCCCAATTCGTCGAGAAACAACGTGCCATTATGCGCCAGTGCGAGGCAGTCGGCCCGGCGCTTGCTCGCGCCGGTGAAGGCGTCTTTTTCGTGTCCGAATAGCTCTGTCTCTATGAGCGATTCGGGCAGGGCGGCGCAATTGAGCGCGATGAAACTCGCGTCGGCGCGCCGGCTCAGCGTGTGAATCGCCCGCGCTACCAATTCTTTGCCCGTGCCACTCTCTCCGGTTATCAGCACAGGGGCATTGGTGGCGGCGATCTGGCGAATCAACGCAAAGATCTCCGCCATCCGCGGCGCGGTAGCTCAGTTCCTGGCGAAGCTTGCTGGTCCTCCTCTTCTAGGCGGCTGTGCGCTCCCGCGCGCTCCAGCAACACATTCAACAAAGGAATGTCGACCGGCTTCTCAAGGAACCAGAACCCGCCCAGATCATGAACGGTCGACACAGCCATGTCGAGGCTGCCGAAGCCCGTCAGCACGATCATAGGTGGCAAGCGTCCTTGCTCACGAAGCTTCTCGATTCGATCAATGCAAATCCGTCCAGCCGGTGACATCCGGAGGTCGGTGAGAATCACGGATGCGGAAAATTTTTCAAAGACTGCTAACGCCGCCAACCCGTCCTCGGCCGTTCGCACTTCGTGCCCCGGGCCGTGAAGAAGCTCACGGTCTCACAGAAGCCGTCATCGCACAACGCGACAGCCCATTGCCAACGCAAAGCGCGGCGGCCGGTGGGAGGGGCCGCCGCAGGGTAGGGTTGAGAGTAGGGGCGTGAAAGGAGCGGTTACTGGCCTATGAGGCGGGGGCGTTCCGTTTCTCGAAGTCCTTAATCTGTTGCTCTGCCGCCTCTTTGGCGATCCCATACCGTTCCTGAAGCCGGCCCGCGAGCTGATCCCGCTTGCCTGCGATGACGTCCAAATCGTCATCGGTGAGCTCGCCCCACTGCTCCTTCACCTGGCCCTTGAACTGTTTCCAGTTGCCTTCGAACGTATCCATGTTCATGATCTTATCTGACGTCCTTTCTACCGGCTCGTTAAGCGAAGCCGGACACCCTGTAGAGGCGGGCCGGCGAGCCCGCGTTACAGCGAACATGCGGGCGACCTGGACCTGAATCGGCTTGAAGACCCGGACAGTAGACGTGGGAAGGACTCCAGGCGCAGTTTCACAACCCAGCACGTCCGGAACGACGTGCGGAGCCGCGAACTCCTGGCGTTTCAGACCGCTACGCAAATCGGACGGCCCGGTGCGTTTTGAAGCGTTTCTTACCATATGCGCAGGGAAGCGCGACCGTGCTGGCAGGAAAGAATGGACTTGTTTTAATGGCCCCTTACATGCTTATTGCAGGACATGCGGATAATAACTCTCCTCATTTTTTCCGGGGTGCTTGCACTCTCGGCGGCAGACGGCAAGAAAGACGGCAGTATGACCGGGTGCCTCACCAAAGACACGACAGGCTCGTACACGTTGCAAAGCGCGGATGGCAAAAAGATGGCCGTGATGGGATCGGCGGATCTCGAGAAGCATTCGGCCAACCACAAGGTGATCCTCCACGGCTCGGAAAAGACTCACGACGGCAAGACGATGTTTCACGTCGAGCGGGTCGAGCATGTTTCCCCAAGCTGCCCGGCTCCGGCGAACCCGTAGCCCTGCGCACGAGGGCGGCCGCTTTCCGGCGGCCGCCTCGGCGATAACTGTGCCATCCCGTCCTGCGGGCGTCATGATCTTACTCAGTGCAGACAATCCGGCGCTCGATCGGAAGCAACACTCGGGCAGAGTCCTGCCCCCTTCGCGTAAAACGGGGGAACGGATCTTCCCGGTTCTTTGCGCTTCGCGTTGCCAGCGCTTCCTTATCGGCTCTTCTGACTGGCGCTTTTCACTTACAAATTTGGCCAGCTTTGGCAGGTTGGCCCCTTGGTTGCAACAGTAGCTACGGAGTTTCCTTATGAGATATATCGTGGCCTTGGTTCTCGGCGTTCCCTTCTCACTGGTGGTGGCTTGGTTCCTGATTAGCAGCGCGTGTTGAAGGCGCAGCCCTTTGAAAACGATTCAGCAAGGAGATAATCATTTATGACGACGACGCGCGATTGTGCGTGCTTCTTATCGGGACTGGGCGCCGGGGTCGCCGTGGCGCTTCTGATCGCTCCGCGTTCCGGATCGCAGACTCGCAACGAAATCCGGCAGTCTCTTGAAAAGGGAAGGCGGATTTTCCGCGACGGCAAAGCTACTGCCGTGGAAACGCTGGAGCGCGAGAAGGTCGGCCTCCAGGCGGCGATCGACGCTGGCAAGCGGGCGTACTGCGAGACTACCGGCCGCTCTCCGGCGGGCAGTAACGCGGCGCCCATTTAGCCCGCGCATGAACCTGCATTCCAGCCATCCTTACTGGAGCGTCCGCAATGGCCTGCTGCAAGCGTATCCCCCGCTTGAGCGCGATGTCCGCAGCGACGCCGTCGTGATCGGTGGCGGAATCACCGGGGCGCTGCTATCGGACGCCTTGGTGCGGGCGGGATCGACATGCACGATCATCGATCGTCGGGACATTGGACAAGGCAGCACCAGCGCCAGCACCGCGCTGCTGCAGTACGAGATCGACACGCCATTGCACGATCTGGCCGCCCGTATCGGCAGGCGTCCCGCCGAACGCGCTTACCGGCTGGGCGTGAAAGCGATCGGTCAGATCGCGGCGCTTTGCCAGGGAAGCGATTCTTCATTCGCGAGCCGGCCGAGCCTTTTGCTCGCGCGGGACGAGAGGGCTCTCGAAGAGTTGGAACTGGAACTGAAAGCCAGGCGAAAGGCGCGGTTGGATGTAAGTTGGGTCGGCTCCTCGGAGTTGCGCCGCCGCTACGGTGTGGACCGGACTGGCGCGATTCGTTCGGCCGTTGCCGGGGAGGTCGATCCCTACCGCCTGAGTCACTGGTTGCTGACTCGACATGTCAACGGGGGTGGCTTGCGCGTGTTTGATCGCACGAAGGCGCTTGCCTACGAAATCAACTCGCGCGGAGTGGTGCTGCGAACGGACCGGGGCCCCACGATTAGGGCCAAGTCCGTGTTCTTCGCTTCCGGATATGAAACGAGAGAATTTTTTCCGCGCCGCATCGTGCGGATCAGGAGCACGTATGCAACGATCTCCGAGCCGATGGCAGATTTGGACTGGTGGGGAGAGCGAGCGCTACTGTGGGAAACTGGGGATCCTTATCTCTACTCCCGAACCACCCCCGACAACCGCATCATTGTGGGCGGCGAAGATGACGCGATCACGGGCGCGCGCGAACGCGATGGGCAATTGGGTCGCAAAGCCGCCGCCTTGCGGCGCAAGTTCACCAATTTGACCGGCCGGACTTTCGAATCGGCCTTCAGTTGGGCCGGGCCGTTCGGCTCCACCAAAGACGGGCTTGCCTACATCGGACCTCATCCGAGTTTTCCCCGCGCATATTTCGCGCTCGGGTTCGGCGGTAATGGCATTACTTTCAGCGCCATTGCCGCCCGTATCCTACGCGACCTGTTTCTCGGGAAAGCGAATGCCGATGCCGCGCTCTTCTGTTTCCGGCGGTAACCGGCCTCACCTCCGCCACCGGCGGAAAGAGTCGCGCTCGGGTTCGACCGATGGAATGCGGTACACTCGGCCACGTGATAACTCCCAAGGTGGCCTGCCCGATTGCCTTCGCCTTGCTACTGGCGGGCGCGGTTGCGGCGGACGAACGCGTGCAGATCGAGCCGCGGACAGGGCTCGGTTCGACGAAGCGCCGTTCGACCGCCACGATCAGCGCTACCGCGAATCTGGTGATGGTGCCTGTGAGTGTGCTCGACGCCGCCGGAGCGCCGGTCCGCGGCTTGTCGCGCGGAGGTTTTCGTTTATTTGAAGATGGGGTGGAGCAGACGGTTCAGTCGTTCGGTGAAGAAGACGCGCCTGTGTCCATCGGTATCGTTTTCGACGCTAGCCGGAGCATGCGCCCGAGATTGGCGGCGGCGAAGGAAGCCGCTGAACGCCTCTTCGAGCAAGCCCGTCCAGGAGATGAGTATCATTTAGTTGAGTTCAACGACGCGCCGCGCGTACTGTGCGACCTCACCGGCAATACCGCCGCGGTCAGCGCCGCCTTGGGCCGGGTGGCCGTGCGCGGATTCACGGCCCTCTTCGATGGCATCATTCTTTCCGCCCAGTCCATGCGCCGCGCCAAGAATGCGCGCCGGGCGCTGGTGATTCTCTCCGACGGGGAAGACAATTTCAGCCGGTACGAGGAAGGCGAGGTAAAGTCGTACCTGGACGAAGCCGGCGTGGTCATTTATTCGATCGGTATTTCCAACGGTCCTTTCGCGGGCTACCAGGCCCGGCACCTCCGCCGGTTTGCTGAGCAGACCGGCGGACATTGCTACCCAGGGGTCCGCAGCGCCAATCTCGGCGATGCGGTTCGATCGATCGGCGATGCCATCCGCAGCCAATATCTGTTGAGCTATTACTCGGCGAACCGGAACGCCGAGGGTAAGTACCGGCGGATCCACGTTCGAACACCCGCCGGGGATCGGCGGGACTGGAGCGCCTCCTGGCGGGCTGGCTACCACGGCTCGGACGTTCGATAAATGTTAGAGGCTAATTCTCGTGGACATCGCAGCCGGAATGGCCGCAGTGACAGACGGAAGCCGTAATGGTCCCGCCCTTCGAATCCTGCTCACAGCGTTCGCTGCAATACTGGAACCCCGGGGTGACCGGGCATTGACAAACGCTGTGTCCACATTGCATTTCATTGGTTGGTGTCATTTCATCCTCTTGTTCCGATAAACGGGGTTCGTTACTTTTCGGCCTTCTCGGGTTTGTCGACGCGCAGGTTGTTCTTCACCGAGAACACGCCCGATACACCGTTAGCCTGAATGTTGGCGTTGTTGCGGTCGCCGTCGTTGCCGACTGCACCTTCCAGGGTGACGTTGCCGTTCTTGACGATAATGTGAATCGAGGGCACCGCTTGGAAGGCGTAACGATCAAGTCCCATTTGCCCATAGATCGCGCGGTAAACGGCCCGGCGGATCTGGTCGTCATTCGGGGAGAGCGGCAGCACTTCGATGTTATTCGTTACCGACTCCACTCCTTCGATGCCTTTCACGACATTCTCGGCAGACGATTTCAGAGTCGGCCTCGTGACGCTCCCCAGCAGCGTCACTCGCCCATCTGGCGCCACCTGAAAGGCCAGGTTATCGAACACGCCATAGTAAGGAAGCATGACCAACTCATGCCTCACTTCCCGGGAGATACGCTCCACGCCTTTGGCGGCGAGCGTGTCCGCCGCCGCAACCGTCATAGGAAGCGCGGCCAGCGAGGCCAGAGCAAGCGTGAAACTGGGAATTCTCGTCATTTGGTAGATCTCCTATTCTTTTTCTGTTCGGAAGCGTCGCTCGAGGATGCCAATACCAGATGCTGCGACAGGAACCACACCTGAAACTCGTTGGTGCGGATGACATTACTTACCAGCAAATCGTTGGTGCCGTCGTCGCCGCCGTCACCGGCTCGCTTGGCGGCTTCGTGACTGGTAAGCAGGAGGTTTTCATGGGCGCCTAGCAGCCGCGAGAGTTGTACCGCTACTTCTTCGCGGCCGGACGGCGGACGTTCGATCCGGGTCAGTTCGGCAACGTCAGCGGCCATCGCGACGCTCACGCCTCCCAGCAGTTGGATACGCTCGGCCACCTGGTCTACCAGCGTGGCCTGCTCGGCGTAATGTTTGTCGTAGAGCTGATGCAGTTGAAAGAAGGTGGCGCCGGCAACCTGCCAATGATGCTTTTTGTACAAATCCCGAAGGCCGATGGTGTCGGCCAGCACTTGATTCAGCGATCGCACGCTGCTCTCGCAGACGGCTTGACTCAGCCCGATCGGCAGGCGCACTACGACACCGAATTTCTGAAACTCAGGCCGCTCCTCGCTCAGCCTGGGCGAGGCTGGCTTATTGTCCGGTTTGGAAGTTCTCTTCATCTTTCTAAAGGGAGACACGTGAAACGCAGGGTTCGTTACAACAAGTGACCGGCGTTCCGGTCCATCGCTTAATTAAGCTCCCAGGCGGAATACTTGGTCAGCGTCCCGGCGAGGGAACGGGCTGCCTCAAGGGTAGTGCCTTGTCCGTTCTCAAGCATGTCGATATTCGAGACGCGCCGCGGATAGGTCTGCCGCAGAGTCGATCGATACGGTGAGCGCGACACCGGGGAAGGCACCTCTTGAACGCGAGTAGCCCCGAACCTCGGCCCGCAGGTAGGCGTCGGTTTCCGCTTCCGCTTTGCGTCCCACCCGGACCGGCCATGACCGCCGCTCTCCGCCGAGCTTGAACTTACTGCGCAGGATGCGGTCGGCTCCGCGGCGGCTCACGACGAGTAAGATGGCATCTACCTTCCCCTGCCCCGATCTGAAACCCGACGCTGCCGCCTTCGACTCTGACTGTGCCCGGCCATCCGCCGCCGGTCTGACGGCACATGAGCACCCCATTGCCGTACTTCGCTTCAACGATAAATCCGCCGGTCTTGAGGCCGGGCACAATCACCACGCAATGCGATTTGTCGAGCAACTCCTTCGATCCGCTGGACCGCTGCCGGGTCGCCCTTCCTTCGCGGAACCAGCATCCAGCGGCTATCGCTAGCGTAAGAAATTTTCGGATGAAAATTTCCTATCGTTTGATGTCGTCGACCAGATTCTTTATTGCGTTCCCGGTCTTGTCGAGACCTTCCTCAACCTCGCGTTTGGAGCTTCGCCACGCCGACTCCACCTTGTCGTCCCAAGTAGACATTCGGTCGCGAAGCTTCCTGGCATCCGCCCGCATTTCACGAGCTTGGGCCTCCAGCTTTGCGCGGGTCTTGGCCGAGGCCTGTTCGGCGCGCTTGTCGAGCTTGTCCAATTCGGTATCGAGATCGTCTAAGCGCTTGGACAGCGTTTGCCGCGCCTGTTCCGCTTCTTCCCGCATCGTCCTGGCTGCCGCGCTCGCCTCGTCGGCAGCCCGCGCCGCAGGGCGCTCTGTCTCCACCGACCCCTGCCGCTGACAGGCCAATCCAGCCGCCAGCAGGGCGGGCAATGCAAAGCATTTGTAGTTCATGGTCATTTCTCCCGGCCGTAATTAGATCGTTTTCAGACTTACCGCAAACTCCCGCTCGCTGCCGCTCACGACTCAGTTCGAAGCCGCGACGGTGAGTGGACCCCACTTACAATGAAAATGCTCTAGAAAGTAAGTCCGAGCAGGAAATCGCCTTGATTGCGATTGGTCCGCAGCAGCGAGTTCACGGGGTCGCGTAAGTTCTCCCCGCCCCACCGCGTATATCGGAGTTCCGGAGAGATCCGCACCGGGCCGAGTTTGAACGCCACGCCGAACCCGAAAGCCAACCCGACATCGTTGCGCTTGTTGAATTCGACCGCGTTGTTGATTTCGACCCGGTTGAAGGTGGCGTCAGCAACGGTTTGGCGCACCTGCCGGATCCCGCTCAAGTGGCGGAGTGAAACGCCCGCATCGACAAACGGCCGCACTGGCCCAGGCAGGATTTCGAACTTGCCGAGGAGCGGAAACTCCCAGGAATTGGCCACGGTTTTCGAGTAGACAAACGGGTTGCGCGCATCGTACTGGTAGCCGACGCGTTTGTACAGCCCATCCACTTCGACGGAAAAACGCGCGGGCAGGCGCACCTCCAAAGTGCCTCCAACGATGTAACGCTTGGTATTGGTGAAGTAGGAGGCGTTGGCTCCTTGAGCAGCGTCGAACGTATCGGTGATTGGGACGCCGACCTTGACGCCCGCTGTTACGCGGCCGGCTTCCCCGGCGCCGAAGAGCAGAGAGGGAACAGCGGCGAGCCAGGCTAGTTTTCGCACGGATTGCATGATATTCATGAGAGTTCACTTGCACGTTAGCCGCCAAAGTCGATCTCACGGCTCGCCTGGCGTTTGCCGTGGCAAGACTACGACATTCTGTAACATAACATCCAAGAATTACGCAGGCGCAATTATTCGTGGCGATTGGGCAGGTATCGAGCTAGTTTTCATTCACGCAAGAGTGATCGCCGAGTTAGCGTTCACCGAGTAACTCGCCAACTGGCTTTAGATTCTCGATCCGGTCGCATACGGTCTTTACGGCCATCATGATAGGTACGGCGACGATCGTTCCCACCACACCCCAAAGCCAGCTCCAAAACAGGAGACTGAGAAACATCGCCACGCCGTTGATGCCGGCTGCCCTTCCCATGAGAGTCGGCGTGAGAAGAAAGCCCTCCAAGCTGGTAATCGCGAGGGTGGCGCCCGCCACCTCGACAGTCATTGACAAAGTGCCGAACTGAAGAAACGCGACAAGCGCCAAGCCACAAGTCACGATGATCGCGCCGAAGTAGGGAATCGAGTTCAGAACACCGGCGGCCACGCCCCAGAAGACCGGCTGGCCCACTCCGAACGCCCAGAGGACCAGCGCAGTGGCGGCCCCAACGAGCGCACCGGTCAGAATTTGTATCTGCAGGAATCGTGCGATCTGGCTGTTGATCTCGTTGATGGCTTCAAGCGTAACCCGCTTCTCGGATATCCTGGTGCCGATGATCGTCATCAGCTTACGCTTGAATAGATCGCCTGAGGCAAGAGCAAAGAACACAAGAAAAGACATCATGAGCAACTGGCCCAGGAATGCCAAGAAGCCCATTGAGCCTGACCATAGGTAGTCATAGGCCCGAAAGCCGGGCTCCGCTATCCGCACTCTTGCAATGCCCTGAGGCGTGGCGCTGGAACCGGCGGCGTCGGCAGCGGTCTTCTCGATCTCGGTTGCCGCCCGTTGAAGCTTGGTCAGGGTGCTGGTCGAGCCCGCGGGCGCCTGCCGGAATTCTTGCAGCGTTTGCCGAACCTTCTGGGCCGCTGCCGGCAGGATCTCAATGACCGCGTTGGCTTGGCCGCGTAGCGCATACATCCCGTATCCGGCGCCTCCCAGAAAAACGAGTAAGACACTGGCGGCCGCTATCGCCCTCGGCAAGCGGAACCACGCGAGCCAATCGACCATCGGTGTCAAGGAATACGCGATCAAGACGGAAAGCACGATAGGAATGAAAAGGTCCTGGGCGTATCGGAGGAGCACCACAGTACCAAGCACGGCGATGACGTTAAGGGCAGTCCCATTCGCTGGCTGTTCTACCGCTTTCTCGCTAGCCGGATCCGCCCCGCCGCCGGCTTTCATCGCGGTTCTCCGGCCTTCTCGACGGTTCGTTCACGAAAGCGCTCGCTGAAGCCGGGGATCGTCTCGCCGATGAAATCGCCGAGGCGTGTGGTTGTCACGCCGGCTAGGGCGCCTTTGGCGAGACCCCACGGCTCGCACGCTGCGACCGCCAGATTGGAAGCCGTTGGGTGATCGCGCCTAATCATCGACGCCAACGCGAGGCTTCCGCCCAAACCGGCGCCAAGTATTGCCATAGGGATGCCGCTTCCTCCTGACAGATAGTCCGCTTCTAAGCCGCTGGCTTAAGAATCACTTTGGTCCAGCCGCTCTTACGTTCGTCGAAATTCTTGTACGCATCGGGGGCCCGATCGAGGGACAACTGGTGCGAGACGATGGCTGAAGGCTTCGCTTTGCCTGCGAAAATCAGGTCTCTCAGCTTTCGGTTATAGGCTTTCACGTTGGCTTGCCCGGTACCCATCTTTTGACCCTTGGACCAGAACTTGCCGAAATCGAACGCGATGTGACCCTGCTGCGCCAACTTATCCTCGGCCCCGGGATCTGCAGGCACGAAGACGCCGATGACCCCGATTCCACCGGTCGCCTTGACAGTTTTCACCAGGTTGTTCATGGTTAGGTTCGGAACCTCATGGCCATGCTGGTCGTGGCATTGATACCCTACCGCCTCGCAGCCGCAATCGGCGCCCTTACCATCCGTCAGCGCCAGGACTTGCTCGACCGCATCGCCTTTGGACTGATCGACCGGAATCGCACCTAGATCTTTTGCCAGCTTCAGACGGTCTGGATGCTGATCGACAACGATGATCTTGCTCGCGCCTTGAATAGAGGCCGAGAGGGCCGTCAGTAAGCCGACCGGGCCTGCGCCATAGATGACCACCGAGTCTCCAGGCGCCAAACGGGCAAGCCGCGTGGCATGCCACGCTGTGGGGAATATGTCCGACAGCATGACATAGTCGCCCTCTCTTGCCTTAACGTCGGCAGGTAGTTGCAGGCAATTGAAGTCGGCGTAGGGCACCCGAAGGAATTCCGCCTGGCCGCCGCTATACGGTCCCATCCCGGCGAAACCATAGGCCCCGCCGGCTGTACCGGGATTGACGGTGAGGCAGGCGCCGGTCAATCCACGCTCACAGTTCTCGCAGAAACCGCAGGCGACATTGAAGGGCAGACAGACGTAATTACCTTTCTTTACAGTATCGACGGCTTTTCCCACTTCCACGACTTCGCCCAGGTTTTCGTGTCCGAGAATCTTCCCCGTCTCTACATCGGTGCGGCCTTCGTACATGTGCAGGTCGGAGCCGCAGATGTT
>JAYUSQ010000241.1:0-12811 GCA_043755595.1 Acidobacteriota bacterium
TGCGGCCGGGCGTGCTGGATGGTGGAGCGGATCCACGGCGAGGGCGGTATATTTTCGGGCGGTAACGGGGATTTTCGTACCGGCAGTCTGGTGAATCGCCATTCGAGCTCGCATATGCGTAAGAATCAATCTTATGCCCGAAACCAGCCACGCCGGCCCCCTCACTAAACTGAGCGAAGAGGACGCGCTCTTCCAGGCTTCCATCCGTCGATTTGCGCGCGAGCAGATCGCTCCGCATGTCCGGGAGATGGACGAGCAGTCGCGCTTCAGGCCGGAGTTGCTCCGGCAGATGTTCGCGCTCGGGCTGATGGGCATTGAGATTCCCGAAGAATACGGTGGACAGGGTGGGACGTTTTTCCAAGCCGTGCTGGCGGTAGAAGAACTCGCCGCCGTCGATCCTTCGGCCGCCGTGATTGTGGATGTACAGAACACGCTGGTGATTAACGCCGTGATGCGTTGGGCCACCGGCGAACAGAAGCGCCGCTTCCTGCCTCGGCTGGCGAAAGACACCACCGCCTCGTATGCGCTTTCTGAAGCCGGCTCTGGTTCGGATGCATTTGCCCTGCAGACGCGCGCGCGCCGCGACGGGGATGCGTGGGTTCTCGACGGCCGCAAGTTGTGGATCACCAATGCACTGGAAGCCGGGATCTTTCTTGTCTTCGCCAACGCGAATCCCGAGGCTGGTTACAAGGGCATCACCTGCTTCGTGGTCGAACGCGGGCAGGCCGGTTTCCAGGTGGGACGCAAGGAAGATAAGCTCGGCATTCGCGCCTCCTCCACGTGCGAGTTGATCTTCGATGGCTGCCGCGTGAGCGACGCCAACGTGCTCGGCGAAGTCGGCAAAGGCTACAAGATCGCGATCGAAACGTTAAACGAAGGCCGCATTGCGATCGGCGGGCAGATGACCGGTCTCGCCCAGGGCGCGCTCAATCACGCGCTCGCCTACGCCAAGCAGCGCAAGCAATTTGGCAAGGTGATCGCGGACTACCAGGCCATTCAGCTGCAACTCGCCGAAATGGCGACCGAGGTGGAGGCGGCGCGGTTGCTGGTTTACAATGCCGCCCGGCTGCGCGAGGGCGGGCATCCGTTTCTGACCGAAGCGGCGATGGCGAAGTACTTCAGTTCAATTATTGCCGAGACCACCGCCAGCCGCGCCGTGGAGATTCTGGGCGGCGTGGGCTTCACCAAAGACTACCCGGTGGAGAAGCTGTATCGCGACGCCAAGATCGGACGAATCTACGAAGGCACGAGTAACATGCAGCGCATCACTATTGCCAAGCAGTTGCTCGCATGACTACAATCACGTCGATGAGAACCACGCTCGCACTTCTGTCGCTCTCCGCCGCCGGCGCGCTGCTCCAGGCGCAACCCAAGAAAGCCGCCGCACGACCGGCCCCCGCCGCGAACAAGCTGATGAATCCGGCAGCGCTGACCGAAAAAGCGCCCGCCGAATATCGCGCCAAGTTCACCACGTCAAAGGGGAGCGAGTTCATCATCCGCGTGGTTCGCGATTGGGCGCCACTGGCGGCGGACCGCTTCTACAACCTGGTGAAGAACGGCTTCTACGACGGCTCGGCGTTTCACCGGGTGCATCCCGGTTTCGTCGCCCAGTTCGGGCTCAACGCCAATCCGGCGATCCAGGCCAAGTGGGAGAAGGCGCCATTGAAAGACGAAAAAGTGGTGAAGAGCAATCTACTGGGCTGGGTGGCTTTTGCAGCCTCTGGAGCCGACACGCGCACGACGCAGATCTATGTCAGCCTGAAGGACAACACCTCGCTCAACGGGCAGGGCTTTCCGCCCTTCGGCGAAGTGTCGCGCGGCATCGGCGGTTTTGCGCGCATCTACGGCGGCTACGGAGACAAGCCGAATCAACAAACGATCGTCAAGCTAGGCGCCGCATATCTGAAGCGCGGATTCCCGCTGATGGATTACGTGGTGAAGGCCGTCATCGAGTGAGCCGGCGAGTTCTGCTCGCGGCGTCCAAGCTTGGTTATCAGACCCGCACGTTTGACGAAGCCGCGGCGCGTCTGGGCGTCGAACTGATCTTCGCCACCGATCGCTGCCACCTGCTGGACGATCCCTGGCGCGATCGGGCGATTGCGGTGAAGTTCGATAGTCTCGAAGCTTCGGCAAGGCAAGTGGGGCCGCGCTTTGACGCGGTTTTGGCCGTGGGCGATCGTCCGGCCGAACTCGCCTCCTACGTCGCCGCGCGGCAGGGGCTCGCCTTTCATCCTCCGGCCGCGGTTTGCGCCGCCCGCAACAAATTCCTCGCGCGCCAGTTGTTTGCCGGCGCAGGACTGCCTACGCCACGCTTCTACCGAATGGCTTTGGATCAGACGGAGGCCGCGTTAGGCCAAGCCAGCTTCCCTTGCGTCCTCAAACCGCTAGGTCTGTCGGCCAGCCGCGGAGTGATTCGCGCCAACGATCCCGCCGGATTTTCCGCCGCTTTTGCGCGAATCCGCAAGCTGCTGGACCAGCCCGATATCCGGAGAATGCAAGATCCGGCGGACCGGTTCATTCAAGTCGAAGAGTACATCCCAGGCCGCGAGTTTGCCGTCGAAGGTCTGATGCGCGCGGGCGAACTCCAGATCCTGGCGCTGTTCGACAAACCGGATCCTCTCGAAGGGCCTTTCTTCGAAGAGACGATCTATGTGACGCCATCGCGCCAGCCCGCTTCCGTTCAACAGGAGCTTATCGAGGCGACACGACGGGCCATCGCCGCGCTGGGATTCACCGACGGGCCGGTCCATGCCGAGCTGCGCTACAACCAACGTGGCGCCTGGCCGCTTGAAATCGCCGCGCGCCCCATCGGCGGCTTGTGCGCCCGCTCGTTACGCTTCGGAACTGCTGCGATGCCGCTCGAAGAATTGATTCTGCGCCATGCTTTGGGCGAAGACACCGCTGGCATAGAGCTAGCCGATGAGGCTTCAGGCGTGATGATGATTCCGATCCATCGGAGCGGAATTTTTCAACGTGTGGACTGTGTGGACGAGGCGCGCCGAATGCCGATGATTGCCGGAGTGGAAATCACGGCCAAAGAAGGCCAGCTATTTGAGCCGCTGCCGGAAGGAGCCAGCTACCTGGGTTTCATCTTCGCGACCGCCCAGACGGCGGCTGAGGTGGAACATGCGCTACGCGCGGCGCATGCCCGCCTCCAATTCAGCTTCGCTCAAGTTTTGCAGCAGGCTTAGTAGCAGCCGGGGCCGGCCGTTCAAGAGGAAGATGCAGCAGGCACTCGACGAATTCTTCGAGTTGTATGGTCTTGTCGAAAAAATAGCGAACGTTTCTCTGGGCCGCGGCGGCGCGTGAGATTTCATCGTTGTTGTTGGTCAGGATCATGACGTGGCCAGCCAGGCCACCTACCGAGTCGATCACATCCCAGCCACTGCCGCCCCTGCCGAGATGAAGATCCACCGTCACGATATCCGGCCTTAATTTCTCGACGCCCTGAATGGCTTCGCCGGCCGACGCCGCTTCGCCAACGATTTCGAATTGCCCGGTCTCGCGGACCGTCTGCGCGATCCGCTTGCGAAGGAAATCCGAGTCTTCAACAACGAAAACCCGGCCTCGCGTTGGTTTCTGATTCCCCACTCCAGACAGTTTGCCAGCGTCACCCGCCTCGCGGAACCGGACTGCGGAGCGACCGCGCGTAGGAATTCGCCTACAACGGTTCTTGGCCGCCCGCGGCGGCAGCCGGGTGGAGGTCGCGCATCAGGAGGCAGAGCACGAGAAAGATTCGGCGCAAGCCCAGTTCGCGGCCTTCGGGATGAAACCATTCGCCCGGCGTGTGTGCGCCTCCGCCCTGGCCGCCGGCGCCGATCGAAACGGCCGGAATTCCGAGCGACAGGGGAACATTGGCGTCGGTGGAGGCGCAGTCCAATTGTGCGCGGATTCCGAGATGAGCGTCGATCGTTCTTAAATGACGCAGGATCGCCGCGTCGGGTGGCAGTTGTCCGCCGGGCCGCGAGCCAATTTCGCGAATCTTCGCCGTGACACGGCCGGGCTGCGCGAGATGAGTCGAGAATACCGCGGCTACCCGTTCATTCTCCGCTTCAAGCGCATGTTCCACGGCAGCGGTCAGGAGCGACGCCAATTCGTCGAGGCGCACCGAGTTTTCAGACCGTAAATCCACTTTGGTCCGCGCCATTGTCGGAATCGAATTTACGCTGGAGCCGCCCTCGATCAAACCGAAGTTGAACGACGTTCGCGGGCCGCCATTAGCGTGCGCCACCGGATTGTCACAAAAGACCGAGATCACGCGGCTGAGCGCATGCACTGGATTCCCGATGCCATGGTCCGACCACGAATGGCCTCCAGGCCCGGTAAACGTAACCTCGAACCGGCGGGAAGCCAACGCTCGGCTGGTGATATGTTCCACCGCCGGGCCGTCGAGCACGACAAAGGTGGAGATACGCGAGCCCAGCCCCGATGGGCGGCAGATGTAGCGCATCCCGCTCAAGTTGCCTTCGCCCTCTTCGCCGACGTTGGCGATGAAAACGACTGGCAGCGGTCCTTCAATCAGCTTGGGGTTCGAGCGAATGGACTGTGCGATGGCCAGCAGCGCCGTCAATCCCGCGCCGTTGTCGGAAACACCGGGCCCTTGCAGTTGGCCGTCGCGGCCCGGGCGGATGTCGTCCGGTTGCAGCGGTTCCAGCACGGTATCGAGATGCGCGGTCAACGCGACAACCGAGCCGTCGTTGTTGAGTGGCCGGGGATAGGCGATGACGTTGCCCGCCTTGTCCAGCCGCGCATCGCAGCCCATCGCTTTGAACTGCGCAATCATCCAATCGGCCCGGCGCTGTTCTTGGAAAGTGGGGGCGGCAATACGGCAAAGTTCAAGGTGCCGCTCGTTCATCCAACGCTTCTCTGAATTCAGCCAATCCAGCGAGCGGGCCAGGGCGCGTTCGCCGGCGAGACGCGCGATGGCGCGAGTCTGAGACATGTCCGGCTTGGGCGGAGCGATTGGCATGGTTCTTACGGGGAAGAAACCTTAGTGTATCGCTGTTGCGCCGCTAACCTAACTCCAACTCTACGATGGTCGCGCCCGCGCCACCTTCCTGAGGCGCAGCGGCGTAGAACTTAGCGACGTGCGGGTGAGCCGCCAGCATTTCGGCGATCGCCCGCTTGAGTACGCCCATGCCATGCCCGTGGACAAGGCGCACCCGCATGGAGCCGGCCATTGCCGCATTGTCCAGGAACTTGTCCACTTCAGCCAACGCTTCTTCGGCGCGGCGGCCAATCACGTTGAGTTCGCCGACAGAACCGATGCTCTGCACTCCTCTCGGAGCCGTTTTGAAAGTAACGCCCTTGGGCAGACGAGCGCTCTCGGGAGTATCCGGCAGGACTTCGAGTACTTCTTCGCGGGGGATTTGCAGCTTCAGAAAGCCCGCTTCCACCTCAATGATGCCGTTCGACAGCAACCGCCGCACCCGCGCAGGCTCACGCACACCTCTCAATCGCACGCGGACGCCTTCCTTCACGGGCACCAACTCCGGGGTTGCCTCGCCTCGCACGGCCGCCAAGGTCGTGTTGCGTTCCTCACGCATTTCGCGGCCCGCCTGCGCCACCTTGCGTTGCGAATGTTCAACGAACTTGCGCTGATCGGTGGAGCCGCTGAGCCGGTCGATCGTCTCTCGCGCGCGTAATTCGAATTGTTCGAGCATCTGCTCGGTCTTACGTTCGAGTTCGCGGATCTTGGCGGCTTCGCGTTTGCCGGACGCTTCCTGCAACTGCCGCTGTTCAGTCTCGACGGCGGTCTTCAGTTCAGTGAGTTCGCGCTCGCGCTGCTCTGCCGCATCCAGCCGTTCTTCCAGTAACTTGAGCAATCGCCCCAGGCTCCGCTGCGTATCGGTCAGCGTTGAGCGCGCCTGCTCGATCACCGCGCGCGGTAGACCAAGCCGCTGCGCAATGTCGAGACCCGCCGAAGCGCCGGGCGCGCCAGTGCGCAATTGATAGGTCGGCTCAAGCGTCTCTTCGTTGAAGCTCATCGCGCCGTTGAGCACGCCAGCCGTCGTCGCGCCATATATCTTCGGAGCCACTAAATGAGTCGAGGCTAACGTGAAGGCCCCGGAGTTGCGCACGCGGTCCAGCACGGCCACCGCCAGCGCGCCGCCTTCATCGGGATCGGTGGCGCGGCCTAACTCATCGATCAGCACGAGCGAGCCGGACTCGACTGTTTCGAGAATTTCTTTGATGCGGACAATGTGCGCCGAGAAAGTGGAGAGGCTTTGCTCCAGCGATTGATGATCGCCGATATCGGCCAAAACCTGATCGAAAACCGGCAGTTCCGCGTACTCGGCAGGCACAGGTAACCCGGCCTGCGCCATCAACACCAGCACACCGATGGTCTTCAGCGCGACGGTCTTGCCGCCGGTGTTGGGCCCGCTGATTAATAGCGTCCGCGTCGAGCCTTCCAGTGTCAGGCCGAGCGGCACGACACTTTTGCGATGCCGTTTCAACACATCCACCAGCAAGGGATGCCGGGCGCGGCGCACGTCGAGCCGCTGCGCTTCGTCGGCCGAGAACACCGGAATGACGCAATCGAAATCGACGGCGAAACGCGCTTTGGCAAACAGGAGTTCCAGCGCGCCCATCACTACGACCGCCGCGCGAATATCTCCGATGGACTCGCGCAGTTTCCCGGTGAGCTCGGAGAGAATCCGGTGTACCTCGCGCATGTCCTGTTCACGCAGGCGCACAAGGTCGTTGTTCAGCTCCACTGTTTCGAGCGGCTCAATAAACAACGTCTGACCCGTGCCGCTAGCGGCGTGGATGATCCCATCCACTTTGCGCTTCTGCCCCGCCACGACCGGCAGCACAAACCGGTCGTTACGAAACGTGACGAAATCCTCCTGCAAAATGCCGTCGTCGCGATGCTTGCGCATGAAGCGCTCCAGCGAATCGCGAATCAACCCCTGCTGGCGCGTCATCTCGCGGCGAATGCGGTGCAGCGCAACCGAGGCGTTGTCGGCCACTGAGCCATCGGGCTCAATCTTGCCATTGAGGTCGTTCACCAGCGAACGAAAATCGGCGATCTGACTGGCGAACGCGCCTAGCCTCGGGAAGCGATCCACCGCATTGTTTAAAACATTTCTTACGTCGCATGCGCGATCCAGCACGCTGGTGAGATCGCGAATCTCGCTGCCGTCCAGCACCGAACCTTCCACCCGCGCCTTGGCGGCATGAAGTTCAACATCGGGGAGCGATTCAAAGCTCAAGCGCGCCACGGCCCCGCGCGCGGTAGCAGGCTGGTTCTTGCTGGCGGCCGTCTGATAGGCCAGCGCTTCGGAGGTTTCCGCCAGCGTCTCTTCCAATTTCGCGCGATCGTTCGACGGCTCCACCGCCTCCAGCTTGCGCCGCCCCGCCGGGCTCGACACGTAGCGGCCTACAATCGCTTTGACGGCTTCGAATTCCAGCAGTTCTACGGAGAAGCTCACGGCGCCGTCCGCTTTCGTTTCCCCGGCGGCGTGTAGCGTTCAAAGGTTTGTTCGATCACGGGCAGCGTCCCTTCGGTGAGTTTGAGCGAGGCGAGATCCTTGCGCTTCACCCACTCGGCCTTGCTTGAATCGTCGCCGGCCGCCAATTCGCCGCCTCGCACTTTGCAGAAATAGTCGATCAAAACGTAGTGGTATTCAGGCTGGCCGGCTTTGTCGCGCATAATCCGCTCGAAGATCTCCACTACGCTGACGGGCTCCACGTCCAGCCCGGTCTCTTCCTTCACTTCGCGGACGATCGCCGCGGCCAACTGTTCACCCAGCTCCAAGACGCCGCCGGGTAACGACCAGAATCCTTTCAACGGCGCACGCCCACGCTCTACTAGCAGGATCGAATCCTTCCGCAAAATCAACGCGCCCACGCCTATGATGGGGCGTTCCGGGTATCTTCTCGACGGTGGCCGTTTAATGCTGCACCGATCCCTTGACGTCCAGCCGTATGCGGTACACCGAGGTCAGCGCGGTGATAAAAAGCGTCTGGAAATCCTGATCGCCGAAAGCGCAATTCCGCGGCGTCTCCGACATTTCGACGGTATGCACCAGCTTGCCTTCCGGGCTGTAGATGGCCAACCCTTCCGCCGTGACGTAGAGCTTGCCCTTCTCATCCACACAGATGCCGCCGGGCACGCCCACGGTGCCGGAAATCAACTTGCGCTCGTTCGAAGCGGCGCCTTTGCCGTCCAAATCGTAGGCGTAAACGGCGCGCTCATCCGCGTTCGACACGTAGAGAATCTTGCCGTTCGGAGAAATCGCCACGCCATCGGGACGGCCTTTCGGTTTCGCCGCCAGTTCGATCCCGCCTTTCGGAGCGATGTGATAAATGCCGTGGAAATCGAGTTCGCGCGTGTCGGCTTGACTGCCGTACGCCGGATCGGTGAAGTAGACATGGCCATCGTGGCGGACGACGATATCGTTGGGCGCGTTCAGCCGCTTGCCTTCCCATTTGTCGGCCAGCACTTCCACCAAGCCCTTCTTGTCTGTGCGCGTCACACGGCGGGCGCGAGTTTCGCAAGTGTACAGGTTGCCCTTGGTGTCCAGGGCGTTGCCGCTGGCCGCGCCGGATCGCTCGCGAAATACCGTGATCTTCTGACCCGGGACCCACTTGTGAATTCGATTGTTGGGTACGTCGCTCCACAACAGATACCCGTCGCGAGACCAAACCGGGCCTTCGGTGAACGCTTCGCCACCGGCTACTTTTTCGATATGAATCTCGTCGAAATTCTGCCCCGGCGCCAAAGCCGCCAGCATGACCCCGAGCCCAAGCGTACGCAACATACTCCCCCTAGTTTAGAATTGTGGATCATCCCCATGTTGGATCGGCGGCTTTTTCTTTGCTCCGGTCTCGCTTTACAAGTTCAACTTTATCGCCAGACCGGCGCCCACCACCAGGAAACCTGCCAGGTGCGGCTAATTCACCGGGCCCGGCGGCGGTGGCGCGGCCGGTGTGTCATGATGAACCAAATTATCGAGGTAATGAATCGATGAACAGACGCACCATTCTTCTCGGTCTCCCTAGCGCTTTGCTGGCGCAAACTCGCTTCCAATCGAACCCGTCGATGCGCGCCGGATTTGCCGACACCGATATCACGCCGGAGCTTGGTATGGAACAGCCTGGCGGCTACGGCAAGGTGTTCCACAAAGCCATGCACGATCCCTGCAAAGCGCGAGCGGCGGTGTTCGACGACGGCCGCAAAACGGTGGCCGTCGTCGGCCTCGATGCGCTCATCGTTCCGCGAGCCTTAGTTCTCGCCGCGCGAAAACGCATCCAAACCCGCTGCGGGATCCCAGGCGAAGCCGTCCTGATCAATGCCTCCCACTCACATTCGTCTGGACCCACCGGCATGGTGCAGCCTGGGGAATTCGACTCCGCGCCGGAATTGGTGCGCAAACTCGCCTATGACCAGTCCTCCACCGCCGACCCTCGCTATCTGAAACTTGTCGAGGATCAAATCGTCGAAGCCGTCTGCCGCGCCCATGCCCAGCGCGCCGATCGTCAATGCGGGATCGGCCGCGGGCGAGAGGATCAGGCCGCGTTCAACCGCCGGTTCCGCATGAAAAACGGCCGCACCTTCACCCACCCCGGCCAAGGGAATCCGGACATCGTTAAAGCCGCTGGACCCATCGATCCGGAGGTGGGCGTGATTGCGGCGTGGGACCGCGGCGGATGGCTTGCCGGCTGCATCGTCAACTACGCCTGCCACGCGACGGCGAGCCCGCCCGGCATTTCGGCCAACTGGATCTACTACATGGAGCGCGCCATTCGCGGCATCTTCGGCCAACAGGTGGTGGTCGTGTTCGTGCAAGGCGCCTGCGGCGACATCACCCAAGTGGATAACCTCAGCCCCTATGTGCGCCCCTCGGGATTCGAAGACGCTCAATTCGTCGGCGGGCGCGTCGGCGCCGAAGCGGCCAAGGCTATGTTCTCGATGGCCCGAGGCACACTGGCGCCGATTGAATACCGCTCGCGCATCCTGAAGATTGCGCGCCGGGCGCCCGCACCCGATCGCGTCGCCAAGGCGTTTGAGTTGGTCAAACAGGAACCAAAGAGCGTGGGCGTTACCGAGTGGACCTTCGCCAAAGAGACTGTCATGCTCGACGATCTGATCCGGCGTGAGCCGGTGGCGGACGTTGAAGTGCAGGCGATCCAAATCGGCCCGGCGGTCTTTGTTTCCAATCCAGCCGAATACTTCGTGGAGTTCGGGCTCGAAATCAAAGCCAAGAGCCGGTTCGACTTCACTTTTCCCGCTGAGCTCTCCAACGGTTGTGTGGGTTATGTGCCGACTGAGGAGGCGCTGTCGGCGTCGGGCGGCGGCTACGAAACCCGGTTGACGTTCTACTCGAATCTGGTTCCGGACGCAGGCCGCAGGATAGCCGCCGCGGGTGTTGAGCTAACGCATCTGCTCACGCCCGGAGCCATCCCGGAACCGCCGCGCTCGAAGCCGTTCACCGCTCCATGGAGTTACGGCGACGTGCCGGCGGAAACGAAATAGTGGGTCGCGGCCCGGCTATGGTGGAACTCTTGCAGCCACGCCGGAACATCGGCCGCCGGAAGGGGGCGAGAGAACAGGAACCCTTGCTGTACCTCGACACCCAGGGCATTCAAGGCACTCATCTGGCTCTCGGTTTCGACGCCCTCGGCGATCAGTCCGTACCCAAGCGCCCTCGCCATCGACACAATTGCCCGGACGATCGGCTTGGCTTCGGCGCCGATCCCGCTGACGAAAGTCTTGTCGATCTTGATGGTGTCGATCGGCAGGTTCTGCAGATATGCCAGCGACGAGAAGCCAGTGCCAAAATCGTCGATCGAGATCCGAACCCCCTGACTGCGGAGTTTCGCAAGCACCACCGCCACGCGGTCGTCATCCCCGGCAAACGAGCTTTCGGTCAGCTCCAGATGCAAACGATCGGGCGGCAGCCCGCTCCGTTCCAAGGCGCCGAGCACGTCCTCGACAAAAGAAGATCCCGCCAATACCTGCGCCGCCGAGACATTCACGGAAACGCCAGGCGGCTGCACGCCCGGCCATCGGGACGCCTCGAGGCACGCTTTTTCCAAAACCCATCGCCCCAGCGCAAGGATATCGCCCGAACGCTCGGCCAGCGGGATGAATTCGCTGGGGGGAACCGCGCCGCGTTGGGGATCATCCCATCGCACCAGTGCTTCCAGCGCCACGCAGCGGCCGGCCGCTTGCGAAACGATGGGCTGATAGGCGACCGAGAGCTTTTCGTTGGTGATCGCCTCACTCAGGCACTGGCTGAGGAAGTGCGCCTTGGCTACCTGATCGGCGAGCGTGGGATCGAAAACGCGCACCCGGCGATGGCTCTCCTGCTTGGCGGCGTACATCGCCACGTCGGCAGCCCTGATCAGCGCGTCGTGGGTCGAGCCGTGGTCCGGGAAAATCGAAATGCCGATAGTCGCGTCCACCCAAACCGCTTCCCCACCGATATCGATCGGCCGGCAAATGCTGTCGCGAACCGCGGACGCCGCTTCGATGGCTTGCTCGCCTGAGTCCAGTCCGCGCATCACAACCACGAATTCGTCGCCGCCCCACCGCGCCAAATCGCTGCCCGGCGGGATAGACTCAGTCAGCCGCTCGGCGACGATGCTCAGCACCCGGTCGCCGGCGTAGTGGCCGCGCACGTCGTTGACCTCCTTGAAATCGTCAAGGTCGACAAACAACAGCGCAGCCCGGCTGCCGCTGGCGCGGCTCTCGGCGAGAGCGGAGATGACGCGCTCGGCCAATGAAGAGCGATTGCACAGGCCGGTGAGCGGATCGGTCGACGCCAGACGCGACAGCTCAAGTTCGTAGTGCTTGCGTTCCCGGATTTCGCTCAGCAGCTTTTCGGTGCGGTCGGCGACCTTCGTTTCGAGCCCCTGGTTGGCCCCTTCGAGAGCCTGTTGGAGCGACGTCAACTCAGCATTCGCCGTCGCGATGCGCGCGTGTTCGGACTCGCGATCGATCAGCAACTGTTGATTGACTCTGCTGAGCCGGATAGACTGCAAAACCGCGCGATTGGCAATCAAGGCCGAGAAACTTAGCACCGTATAACAAGACAGTCCAAGAACGCCAAGAATATTGTTCTCAGTCCCGCCGCTGGCCAGAAAGCAGATCGAGCCGGGCGCCAGCAGCAAGGTGTTATAGGCCAGCACTAGCCGCCTGGATGGCGACAGAACGGTCGTGCTGCCGCCCACCATGCCCGCTAGCACAACGGCCATGATCGAACGGTCGATTTGCGTGAGGATCGGGAAAAAGAAAACGGGAAAGGCCGCCCACACAAGCCCCGTGATGAACACGCCCGCCTCAAAATATCGAATTTCGCGCTCGCCGTCGCGTACATGCTCCCGGGCAATCGCACAGTGCCAATAGCTCAAATAAACGATGCGAAAGCCGACGATCAACGCCATCGCGATCGACCACGCGAGAAAACCTCCGCGCGGCCAGCCACCCTCGGCATACCCAACGAGCAGCGCTGAGGCTGCGGCGGACACAAGTAGTGCGCCGATTCCGTGTTTGTGAAGCAGATCGGAGGCGTCGCGATGAACGAGCCGCTCCTCCTGCGCTTCGCGCGCCGATTGCGCCATCTGAGAACGTAATCGGTATTTTCGGAACGTATCGGCAGGGTGACTAACCACAAAATCGACCGATTGAACAGCTAGGGTTCGACGGATTCCGCTGCCCCGTCGAACTTATTGTACCGGGATTGAAGATTGAATGTTAAATACGCTACTGTATCGTGCGCCACTCAGCGGGCAGGCCAGGCTTGGTCTCCGCCAGAATCTCTCGAATGGCCAGACGGTCACCAGCGCTGAGATGAGCAGC
>JAYUSQ010000242.1:0-12809 GCA_043755595.1 Acidobacteriota bacterium
GGCTTCGGCGCGCACCAGGTCCACCTTGAACTTCTCGTAGAACTCGGCCATGGCGACGCGCCAATCGATCTTGCCGTCTTCGATATCGTCCAACTCGCCCTCTATGCGGGCGGTGTACTTGATGTCGAAGATGTCGTCGAAGTTCTTGACCAGCAGATCCGTCACGACGAAGCCCAGCTCCGTCGGTGAGAACTTGCCGCCTTCCTTCTTGACATAGCCGCGGTCCTGAATCGTGGAAAGAATGGACGCGTACGTCGACGGCCGTCCCACGCCGCCGGCTTTCAGCTCCTTGACCAGCGTCGCTTCGTTGAAACGCGGAGGCGGTTCGGTGAAGTGCCGCTCGGGCTCGATCGCTTTGAACTTCAGCGTCTCGCCCTGGGTGACGGCGGGTATTCGATGCTGATTCTGGCTGAGTAGCGGGACATTTTAGAGCAAGTCCGCTTGGTCAAGCAGCGCGAGGAATTCGGTGCGGAATTCCGGGTAGCGGCTCAGGATCGGAGAGCCGAATAGGTAAACGAATTTCTTCCACTTCGGGTGCTGGCGAAGAGGCGACAGGTTCGGGTTCGCGATGGGGCCGGATGGCTGGCTTCGCTTCGGCCGCAGGCCGCTCGATGGGAAATTGTGAGGTTGGTTGAGAGTGTTCATTTGTGGGATTGGGGTCGTTTGGAATTTCCGTGTTTCTAATTGCACGGAGGGAAGTTAGGCGCTTGAGGCAACGGTCGAACTGACGCGAGAGACGGGCGTCGTAGCGGTTAACGACGTCGAGTGAAGTTGAAGTTTTGGTGAGCTCGCGAATGGCCAGGGCGACTCGGGTTGGCTCGTCTACGGCTTCGTAGTCTTTGGCCACGCCGTCCGTCATGCCGTCCATCTGGTTGTCGACCAGCGCGGTTTCGATCACCCAGGCGCGCTGCAGGCGCCAGCGGCAGACAGCCATCTCTTCGACGGTAAGGCACTCCGTGGCGGTGCAGGGCTTGAGTTCGGCGATGAGCGCTTCGTGCAGCGCTTCGAATTCAATTCGGCTTTCGTTAGTAAGGCAAACGGAGGCAGCGAGACGGCCAGTGGAAGCGAGACCGTGGCGAACGGCGTTGGCGGCGGAGCGAGCTTTGCCTTCGGGTGTAACAGGCCCGAGGGATTTTTTCCCGTTGGCACGGGAGGCGGCGCGGCGGCGTTTGGAAGACATGACGGCCCCACTATACTCTGCGTGTCTGGCCGTTTTTGGGGGGACGACGGTAAGTGGTTGACGGCAGGGAAGATAGAGTTGCGATTCCGTGTGAACGGATTGGCGCGGCGCCCTGGAAACACGGGGTTTGATTCCGGAAGTCTTCGCCAAGCGGGCGGAGGGACAAATCGCCGCAAGGATCAAGGATGGTGTTTCAGGACTAGCGTAGAGTGAGCCCGCTCGAAAGCGCGCCCGCCGGCAAGATGCCAAGGCAAAATTGCCTGCTCACAAAACTACCATCCGGTCGACAATCGCTGAACCACATCGCGGCGGGAGAGGACTTTCTCGCAAAGCTCCCATCCCGGACCTTCCGGCATCACGGTCTTGCCATAGCGCAACTCAAAGGCGTTCGCACGGCGTTTTGTCTCAGTGAACTGCGAGAAATGTTCGTCTAGCTTTCCAATGTCGTCAATCCATTCGTCGTTGATCGTGTCAGGCAAGGAGCCGAATAGATCGTATCGATCCCTCATGCGAGCTGACAACACCCGATAGACCTTTTCATCGTTGGTCCCGGCATAGACGAGGTTCAACATATCCACTCGATCGCGGGTTTGTCCATAGCGCTTAATCCGCCCGATGCGTTGTTCCAGCCGCGAAGGGTTCCACGGAAGATCGACATTGATAAGCGTGCCCAGGGTTTGGAGGTTCAAGCCCTCACAAGCCGCGTCAGTGGCAACCAGCAGCCTGATCTTGCGCTCCTTGACTTTGGTTTTGATATCCTCGCGCTCCACGCTACGCCACTCACCATCGAAAAACAAGCCAGACTTGCCGGCCCCGGCATAGATCGCCACACTCTCACCCGGCAGGCGAGCGGTCAGATTTTGCGCGATCCAATACGCCGTGTCGTAGTACTGACTGAAAACGATGCAGCCCAAATCGAGCCAACCCCGGTCCTGAAGGAAATACAAGACGGCATCCAGTTTCGGATCGGTAGGACGGCGGCTCAGCGCGTTTACGATTCGTTCCAGGTAGAACCTTTCGGTCTGAAGAATCTCCGGCAGATTCTCGATTTCAACCGAGTCCGCCGCGTCGTCCTCGCCCTCCACCGCAAGCAGTTGGCGCTTTTCCAAAAGACGAGTGGCTGTCGCGATGCCGCTGGCGATGCTGGAACAGATGCGCTGTTCGATCATCGACTGCATGAAGCCCGCCGAGCGCGCCCGCTGCCTCAGCGCGACGATGAATTCTTTGGCCGCTTCATACGCGGCATCGAATTCGGCCGAGGTGCGGAGCGCCAGCCCTTCGAACATCGACAGCCGTTCATTCTCACTCGGCCAGATATCGACGGCGATCCGGTCCAGCAAACCCATCTCTTCGAGCGTCGCCCGCTTGCGCAGCACCGTGTGGCGCAAGACCGGATTGTGCCGTTGCAGGAAATTCAGCCCATCGGCGCGGCTGGCGATGGCGTCCCGCAACTCCTCCCTGGTAAACGTATCCAACTCCGTAACCGGCTTGTCGGTATAGAAACGCTCCGGCTTCAACTTCAGATCCTGCCGGACCATGTCAAAAAGGCGGTCTTGGCTTTTGGCTGGAAGGGGATTGCGCAGCCAGTTCCACGATTCGAGTTCGTCCTGAATCTGCTTCGCCCCGGTAAGCACGGGGACCGCGTCCTTCGGCCGCCGCCAGTAGCTGCCCTGCCGGCCGAGCACATGATCGGCGCCGTTGTTCAGGATTTCGAGCAGGTCCCACAGTTCCTCCACGTCGGTCTGCACCGGCGTGGCCGTGCCTAAGATGACGTGCCGCGATTTTTGTGCGGCCCGCAGCATGAATGCCATCAGCCGGTTGGGATCGCCGCTACCGGTGACGCCTCTTGCTCGGCGCGCGCGATGCGCTTCGTCCAGCACGAGCGTACCGAAGCGGCAGTCCAGCAGTGCGCGCGATTCGGCGGTACCTTGCACGATCAACCCGGTGGAGACGATCCCGATTTGAAAGGGACACCGGCGGATATCTTCCGCTCCGCGCGTCCTGATTATGTGGCCGTTGGCGTCCTGCCAGACTTTGCCACTTGAAAGCCAGACCGCGGAGGGCAAACCCAACTTGTCTTTCAACTCAACTTGCCACTGTGCGCACAAGGTCGCCGGGGCGAGGATCAGCGCGGGCCCATCGCCCAGCAAGCACCCCACCATGGCGGCGGTGGCGAGCGACAACGTCTTGCCAACCCCCACTTCATCGGCCAGAACGAAACGCGCCGCTGAGTAGCTTTCGCGGTGTTCGAGAAACAGGCCAACGAAGGAGCGCTGCCAGGGTTTGAGTTCTTCGCCTTTGCGGTAGAGCGGCGCTTCGACCAGCGCGCCAGCGGCAATATCGGCGGGCTTCAGATCTTTGAGCTCGACCTCATGTTTCCGGGAGAGCCGCCCGATTTCTTCGATGATCGCTTCAGGCAAGGGCACGCTACGCTGCCACAGATACCGGAACTCTTCCTCCACCCAGGCGACACCTTCGGGCGAGCGGTCTTCCCAAACGATCTCGTAGTGCTCCTGCCAACCTTCGCGAGTTTCGTTGAGGCTGCCGATGAACGAGGTTTTGCCACCGTCGCGGTTTTCGATGACGCCGGCTTTGCCATGAAGAAACGGAGCATTCTGGGCGGAGACCACCTGGACCTTCACCTTGCCGCTCTTCAGCAATTCGTAAAGCCGCTGGTAGCGCGGGCGGTACATGATGCTATCGATCTGGTCAAAGCCCTCGTTCCACTTTTCCTTCAGCGCCGCCTCGCGCGCCAGACGGGACGCCTGGATGTCTCTTGGATCGAGGTCGCTATTGCAGACGATTTCGATCAGGTCGATCCCTTCGATTTCTTCGTCGACCAGTTCAAAGATGGAGGATCGAAAGTAACCGGCAATGCGGCGATAGGAGCGGGCTTCTTTCAACCGGTCTTTGAGAAAGACGTGGCTAAGGCGCCCGGACCGCGAACTGAAACGGCGAAGCATTTCCCCGGAACTACTCATCGCAGGCGCTCATTCTTGATCCGGCTGAAAAGAATGCGCGCGGCCTGGGCTTCGTGCGGGTGCAGTGTTTCCCGCTTGGCGGCGATCACTGAGGCGATGGCCATCAAGTCTTCGCGCCGGGTCAAGTAGCCAGATACAAGATCCCGCAAGTGGCTGGTGACCTCATCTATGTCGACTTCAAGTTGCAACTCATACAGCGCGAAGAGTACGGCACGGAGCGGGCTCCTGCCGAACTCACCTTCGAATTCGGCGCGCTTCAGTTCCAGGCCGGTTTTCAGGCGGGCGTCGTTGGCTTTGGTGGAGGCCATCACCGCGTTGTAGTCGCCGTACCGGAAGGCCTTGGCGAAGTTCTGGTAGTTATCGATTTTCCTGATGCCGGCCGCTTCGATGTCCAGCATCTTGAGGTAGAAACGTTCCGGTCCGGTGAGCCGTTCCCAGAGTGCGGCGGGGATTCCCTCTGGAACGAGGTGCTCATTGGCGGTTTGAACCGCGAAGTCAATAATCTCTTTGACGATGTCGCGGCCACCCTTCTGGCGGGGGCGGAGAGCTTCGGCGGCCATGTCCTGGCCGTCGATGCGGCTGTAGCCGGTTAGGACCCGGAGGGCGGCGGCGTAACCGGCCATCTGGAGATCGGCGTCCTCGAACAGGTTTTCGGAACGTCCGGCTCCTTTGGTGGATTGGTTCAAGCCGGTCATGGTTTCGATTTGATGGGCGACTTCGGCTCGGACTTGCTGGACGAGTTCATCGCGATAGACGCTCTCGTTTTGAACGCGCTTTCGAAGGATCAGTAAGACCGTGCCCTGGACATAGCCGCCTTTTTTCAGTTCTGAGCTGGTTTCGGTGGCGATGTACCAAGCAGCGCTCACCTGGAGGCCAGCGCCCCAAACGATGGCGGCCATGTCTGCCCAAACGGATGCGTCCTGGTGGGTGAACATGACGATCTGGAGGCCGTTGTCCGGCATGTGACTGGACATTGCGCTGTAAGCAGCGATCATGTCGCGCCTGAACTCTTCACCGGTTCCCTTGATCGCAAGCGGGCGGCGGCTGTCCCATACCCATTGTTCGAAAGCAGGAGGGGGATTCTTGCGCAGCCAGGCGATGAAGTATTCGGTGATCTCTTCATAGCGGATTGCGTCTGCGTAGGGAGGGTCAGTTACGAAAATGTCAGCTTCACCCCCTTGGGAGGCTGGAAGCGTAGCGATGTCGCAGTGGCCATATGTTTTGGACTTCGCTCCTATGGCGTCCTGAAATATTCCAGAGAAATGTTGAACAGACTTGCATCCATAATTTGCGAGCGTGTTTAGCGCCTGGTTTGTAAATGTTGCAACCGCTTGGGGGCTTGACCCGGTGTGCCCAGCGTCCCAACGGCAGAGCCGGGAACCATAATCAGCAATCTTCGCAAAACCGATCAAGCCCGCCGCGACGCCAGCGGACCGCCGCCGGAAAATCGATAAGCCAAGGAGTTGCCTTGCGTTGAACAGGTGGTGCCAGTGGGTCCAGCCTCGTTCTCGGACGAGCCGCGCGGTTTCATCGCCCAGTTCGATCTCCATGTCAGGAACGAGCCCGTCTTGCTGCCAACTCGCCACATTCTCACTGACCACGGATTCGACTTGCCGCTCGCGTTCGAGATCCTCCGCCGTCGCGCCGGTAAAAAAAGTAACCTGGCGCGGTTTGTCGAGGGTGTCGCTGGAAACCCACTGAATACAGTACAACCGCTCCTGGAGGATATCATCGGGGCGCGGCTTGAAATCCGACTTCTCCCAACGCCGCAATGCGTTCGCCGGTCCGCTGGCAAGCGGCGCGTCTCCCCGGATTGTCCTGAACTTTGTCCGGTACACCTCGCCATCCAGCGCGTACACGACGTCTTTGTCCTGCATCGTTCCCGCTAAGGCTTCGCGCATTTCTGCGTCTGAAACGCCAGTGGCGATCTCGATATTGAAACGGCGGTTGGTCCGGTCGGGCGTAAGCCGGGCGACCACATTCCGTGTTTTGCTGATAACCCAACTCGGGGCCAGCGGAATCATCCAACCCGTTTGCGGACACCGAACTTCCAAGCAGTAGAGATAAGCCTTCGCCCGATTCCCATCGCGGTCGTGTTCAATCCCCAGTTCCGTTATTTCCCGGTCCACCGCGGCGACGACCGCTGCCTGTGCGTCTTCGATTTCTTTCCGGGCATCCGGGGACGCACCAATGATGTTGAGCGCTCCCCACGTCAACATGCAAGCGATCGGGTTGAGGTCACTCGCGTAGACGTCGCAGCCGAGGCGCGCCGCTTCAAACGGAATGGAGCCGCCGCCGCAGAAGGTGTCGCCTACCTTGGGGCGATGGCCGAAGCGTAAAATTCCGAGCTGTTCGACAAGCTCCGGCAGGCTGGCGGCGGAGGTGCCCAAGTGCTGGTTCACGTCGTCCCAAACCGGACGGAGCAGCTCAAGCTGATCCAGTTCTTCGGGGCGTTTGGCGGTTGAAACGCGCTCCAGGTAGCTGAAGCTTTGGACCCACTGCAATTGCCAGTGGCGCCGGTCAGACTCGGTTACCGCCTCTCGCCAGACCAGTTCGCGGGCCTTGAGCGAAGCGAGGTCGGCGACCTGAAAGGCTATCGTTTTCCAAACGGGTTTTCGGTCGACGGTATGGCGGCGGCGTACTTCAAACAGCGCTTCGGCTTCTTCCGGCTGAAGCTTGCCTTGAGCGAGTAAACGCGTGACAAGGTCGTGGCAAGACGGCGCGAACCCGCGCCGGAGGAACGCTTCGTCATCAATGGCCATCAACTTCTCAAAGATCGCGAGATCGGCTTCCCGGTCCTCCGTCGCGGGGAGGAGCGCCCCTAACACGCAGGCTTTTACGAGGATCAGGGGCTTGCGGCCCTTCCAGTAGCTGCCAAGCGCGGTGAGAGTCTGGCCGGCGCCCGCCTTGCGTTCTTTCTGCGCTTCAGCGGAAATCTTCTGGGCGGGGAGCATGCGCTCAATCAGACTGGGCCGGTCGCGCCAGGCAAAAGGGACAACGCTCATTTGTCGCTCTCCGCGCTGGCGGATGGGATGACGAGGAAAGGGGAGGGCTCACCGGGATCGGTGAGGAGCAGCAATTGATCGCTTTCCCGGTTCGCGTGTCGTTTGCCGCCGGCGCGCAAGCCCTTCGCTTTTTGCGCACGCGCGGGTTGGGAACGAGATTCGCCACGCAACTCTTCAGCCAACGGGTTTTCGGTCAGCGCGAAACGGAGCGCTTTGCGCCAACCGATTTCCGAATGCTTGGGAAAGCCGGTGGCCGCCGCGGTGATGTTGAAGAGCCACCAGCGTTCTTCGGCGCGCAGGCCGATCCAGTTCCGGACGGCATTGGGGACCGAGTCCGGGGAAGCGCTTTCGACGGCCCAGGCCAGCACGAGCAGTTCTTTGCCAAGGAGGCGCTCTACTTTGTTAATGCCAACTGTCCAGCGGCTGGCGGGGAGCTTTTTAGCGCGCAGGCGCTCGTTGAATTCGCGTTTCACGTCTTCGGCGATCAGCGACCAGATGGAGCGCGGGAGCAAACAACGCTCGGCGACTTCGGGCAAGCCGCCGATGCCGGCCTTGATGCCGTAACATTCGACGATCAGGACGTCCGCGGCGCGGCCAGCGGGGATATCGACTTCGAAGCGGTGGGGATCGGTGGTTTCGGGGCACCCGAAACCGGTGGTGGTGGCGGCCTGCGGATTCACGGCGGTTACTGTTCCACTTCTCCGGCCGTAGCGTCGAGCCGGCTATCGGCCAGGAAGGTTTCGAGGTCATGGCCGCTGAGGAATTGCAGGTCTTCGATCTTGAGCACCACATCGGCTAAGGGGCTTTGCAACGCCTCACGGGCCGCTTCAATGAACCGGCGGACGTCCGACACCTTAATTTTGGCATCGGAGCCGAAGCGCGTAGAGATGGCGGCGCCGCCCTGACCGACCGATAAAGAAACGCCATTGGCTAAGATGGCCTGCAACTGATCGAGGCGATTGAGCGCGACGAATGCCTCTGTGTTGCCCGCGAAATCGAGCTTACGGTGGAGGCGAGCCGGCTTAGTCTTATCGATGATGGGGCCGACTTGATCGGCGCGCGGGATGTTAAAGGATCGCGAGGCTCCGACGCCGCGATCTTCAGCATAGGCGTAGACGATTACTTCCGCGTTGTCCGGCAAATCAATCGGGCCGGAATAGACGACGCCTTCCTTGGGGTTGGCCCCGGTGGTGTTCCAGCGGATGACGCCACGCGGCTTGACGGTGAGGTGGACCCGGCGCTTCCCGCCTGGCAGAACGATACGCTCATGCGTGAGGGTGAGTTTGTTTTCCCAACGGAGAGGCTCACCGGTTTCGTGCGTTCCGTCCGGATCGACCGCGAGAAACCACAAGACGGTTTCATCGGTCTCAAAGATCGTGTCCCGCACAACCGGGCTATCGGCCGTAACTCCAGGCTCTGAGGCAAAGTGGATGCGGCCATGGGGGCCGGCATCTTTCGCCAGGATCTCCAGCACGGCCAAGCCCTTGTCTTCCTTGTAATCGCGCTCTGACGCAAGCACGCGCGTACGCGCTTTCGGGAACGGACCTTTTTCAATGTAGCCTTCCTCGGAAGTCTTCCAGCGGCCGGCGCCTTCGGCGAGTTTGCGGAGAGTGTCGAGTCCCTTGGCGGGCAGCCACGGCCAGCGTTCGTTCGTAAGGGACCGGTTGACAACGTCGCGCCAGGGCACGCGGCGTTCACCGCCGGCGGGCCAGAGCATCTCTTCGGCCCGATTGATCAGCATGTCGGAGTTGTCGTCCACGCTGCGATACAGCTTGGACACCCCTACGTCCGAGAGCGCTCTTTCGATTTGCTCTTCCGCCCGGAACTGATTGCCGGTGAAGGCCATCGCCAGCTTGGCCGGAGTCAACTGGCCCTTGGACGGATAGTAGACGCGGTTAAAGAGGCTGACCACGGTTGAATTGAACTCGTGTTCGGCTTGTTCGGCTTCTTCTTCGAGTTCGGACTTGTGGGGCGATTTCTCACCGCCCGTTTCTTCGAGCACACGCGCGATGGCCCAAATGCGCCGGGTCTTTTCCTCAAGGCTTCCGAGGTTGGATTCGCCTCCGGTAACCACGCAGAAGTTGTTCTTTTCGGTGACCGATTTCCAGAACTCCTGCGCTTCGGCGGGCGGGACTTTGCTATCGGGGCTGAGCACCAGACACACGCGCGGCCCGTTGAGCCGGATTT
The DNA here is from genome assembly GCA_043755595.1 of Acidobacteriota bacterium. Lineage (GTDB taxonomy): Bacteria > Acidobacteriota > Terriglobia > Bryobacterales > Bryobacteraceae > VFZP01. Next base: position 9,354 of record JAYUSQ010000242.1, read on the forward strand.
CATCGATGATGGGCAGAGCGTACACCTGCTGGTAGGCAATCCCGATCTCGGGCCGGAAGATAACCTCCAGGCGGCGACGCATTTCCTGATCGATCTTGGGTTGGGGCGCCGAAGCGGCCCGGCTGTCGAGACGCTTGCGGAGATTTTCGATGTTCGAGAAGTAGTAGGCGTCGTTATCTTTGCGGTGGAGATACCAGGCTTCGCCTTTGAGAGCTTCAAAGGCGTCTTGAAACTCAATCGCGGTGCGGTTGGGCGCGATGAGGTATTCGAGCATTTGCGGCTTGGCGAAGCCCTTGACGGCGTCGACGGATTCCGAGAGCGACCCGGTCAAGAGTAGAGCCGCGCATTGGCTGGCGGCGTCACTACTGTTGTGTGCGTCCACTTGCTCGGCGGCGGCGGTTCCGCCTGCGGCTATGTCGTGCGCGATGGCTCCCTGCAGGTTACTGATCCGGTTCACCTCTTCGCGGGCGTCCATCAAGTTCAAGTTGAGATGCTGGCAGCCAATCAGATGAACGTCATTACAAGGGCGGTTCCAGACGGACTTGATCATCTTGGAAACGAACTGCATGAGGCCGCGGGTTTGCCGGTAGCTCTCATTCTCTTTGAATAGGGCGACGACGTGTTTGACCGAAGGATGGAAGGGATAGGAACCGTGAATATCTTCGGCGATTTGTTCGGCGCTTTTGGCGATGGATTTCGAGCGAACGGCTTCAGAGAGGGCGGCGGCGTAAGCTGAGGCGACCGAGTCTATGACCGACTTATTGGGGAGCTGACGGAACAGCCGTTTGCGGAGGATCTCATAAATTTCCTGGCTGGCGAGCTCAACGGGGGTGATGGAGCGGGCCTGGCGGTTAGCTTCCTGTTCGAAGTTGCGGATGGCTTGCCGGAGTTGCCTGGTAGCGGTTTCGTAGCTGCCCGAGAGATTTGAGATGACGACGCAACAGCGCTTCAGCTTGAGCGCGGCCGATAGCAAGTTAGACAAGGCATAAGTGGTGACCTGGGCAAGATTGCCAGCGCCGACGATGCGAGTGACGGCGTAGTCAAAGTAAGGCGGGAGTTCGTCAAGAAGGATCAAGGTTGGCGTTTCGCCGATAAGACCGATCCAGTCGGTTTCAGACGGAGCCTTGGCGCCATCGCGCCAGAACTTGGAGAATTCAGCGGCTTTCCCAAGTTGCCGGGCGATTTCGCCCCAAACGAAGGTTTCTTCGAAACCCAGGCGGCCATTCAGCGCAACGAGTTGCGCGTTGCCAAAGGCGGAGGCGCGGGCGAGATCAGGGACGATTTCCGTCCGAAGGGCCGAGTCGCGAGCCAGGAGACCGAGCGCGATCATCGAGTGGGTTTTGCCGCCGCCCATGGCCTGCTTGAGTTCGAAGACCGCTTGGTCAGACTGGCCGCCCAAACGTAGGAGGCCCTGGCTGAGCAGGGTTTCCATGCCTCGCGTCACGTAGTTCTTTTCAAAGAACTCGCGCGCGCTTGCCGACGCTGACGTGATGACGTCCGAGAGATTTTCGATCTGCTCACTCATCGAATATTCGAGCGCCATCGGGTGCAATTGGCAAGCGTCTTTGACGGTTAACAGCATCGATAACTAGTTTAGTTGGTCAGGGCGGCTCTCCGTTTGATTTCGCATCGGGGCGGTTGGGGCGTGGGTTAGTGTCCGTATCGCAAGGCAATAAAGAGGAGCGTAAGTGACGAAGGGTTCCGCTGGGAGAGCCCGGCCGCTCCAGACGCGAGAAATTTTCGGCCGGAATCCGGTGCGATCACCGGTAAACATCGTGACCCGTTGCGGCACCCGATTCACATGCGGGAGATTGTTGCCGTGTGCAAGGGGCGCCGGATCCACTTGGACCGCAACGATCCCGACCGCTGGATCGAAGCGAAAAACATTTGGGGATTCACACGCGGTCGAACGGGGCCAAGAAGACTGTGCTGTCATGTCATGGTGAATCAAGCCGAGACAGACTCGATCCAACCATCCGATCCGGCCCGATACATTCTTCTCGATGTTGGATCGGCAAAAAAAGTAAACCGTGGAATGCGCTACAACGCCCTGGGCCGAGATTTCGACTTCGTGTCCGAACGCCTCAAACCCGCTGTTCGCCGTTCGGAAACGCTGGCGAACACCACTTAGCAAGCTCAGATTGAGCGCCTCGGCTACTTGCGCTCCGAACACACAAAAGGCAGCGCCGGTATTGACGCTGGCAATTATTGGAACGTGGTTCGAGCCGGATCGAGATCCACTGGGAATTACGATGCTGTCATCGCCACTGATGACTGCGGATGAGGTGCAGGGGTTATTCGATGCCGTCAACGCTCCACGCAAACCCGAAGCAAAGGCGGCCAGCGCCAGCGAATAAGCGACCGCCCGGAGGAATGACATACGAGCCGATCGCGGGGCAGGGATTGACTTCCCCCTGGGTACACACTAGTACAAACTTGAACCCACGAATCAAGCAGTCGGCCGCGCTGTTCCAAAGCAATTTTCGCGGTGCGCCACCCTGGTCACCGGCCTGCCGTCAAATTATCCGGGCAGACTATGCGCAGAGCTTGCCCAAGTAGAAGAACTCGCTCGACCGGGCCGGGGCTTCCAACGTTCACCGATAAGCTTCGCAGCGGTTGCGGAAGCGCAGAATGCGGATGACGCCGCCGTTCTGGTGGAACCGGACACGATAGCCGCTCACGCGGAGGCGGAATTCAGGCGGATCAATATCCTGCAAGCGCTTCACGTTGCCTGTGCCGGATTCGGCGAAGCGCTCAACCGACTGTTTGATGCGCCGGGCGACGCCTTTATCGAGAGCGGCCATGTCCTCCAAGGCCCTCTCGGTCCACTCGATCTCCGCTTACTCCAATCCGAGCCGCCGCATCGCTTCCCTGTGGGGAATGCCGTTGCCGCCATTTTCAACGAGCCACTCGCGCGCTTCGGCGGCGGCGGGTTCGTCGTCAGTAGCCGGTTCGCTGTCGAGCGGTGCATTCCGAAGCGCGGCCGCAACGGGATCGACGATGGTTTTCAGAAATTGGACCAAGCCGAAGAGTTGAGTCTCGGGCATCAGGTCGATCAAATGGTGGGCGAGTTGGCGGGTGGTGTCCATCGTCGTTGGTGACAGGCCTTCCGGGCAAGCGATCCCGACCTTTAGCATAACGCTTTCGTATGGCTGTGATTCAAGCCGTAAGTCCAAGCGGTCTCAGGACCAATTTCCATCCCACGGCCTCGGATTTTGCATCATGCCAACGTATACTAGTATAGCGTTTCACTAAAAAGGAATCTCATCAAGAGCGCCAAATTTTCTCCAGCGATGCACCATCGGCGCGGCATTGATCTCAGCGATCCCACGTCGAATCCGCTGCTTCAATTCTTCCAAGGACGTCACCCGGATGTGCTTCAGGAAAGTCCGCGCCATCTTCCCAAACAGCGTCTCCACAATATTGAGCCAGGATCCATGCTTCGGCGTCAGGACG
>JAYUSQ010000243.1:0-39243 GCA_043755595.1 Acidobacteriota bacterium
TCTTGCGTGTTTTTGGCATTGACTCTCTCCTTCATTTTCAATGCCGCCCACCATCTAAGGAAGGGCCTCTATCCTGCCCAAGAAACGGGGTCCATTACATAGTAGGCAAGGAGTTGGAGACGAAGATCCTCGTCGTCCGGCTTCTTCTTGAGGCGCTCTTCAAGCTTGCCGGCCTCATTGGCGGTCAAGCCCCGCCCCTTTTCAATTTGTTTGTAAGTGCTGGCCGAGTCTCGCGGTTTCGCGGCTAAACACCAAGCGGCGATTGCGAACAAAGCAACTACGACGAAGCGATTCATACCCAACATCAGTATAGGCTGAAGTCTTTCACTGACGAACCCAATTTGCCCTCCGTAGCGGAAGGCCGTTCACACGGGGAAAAAATATGTCAGCTTCCGCCTATTCGACTGATCTAATTGAGGGTTATCGCCAGCGGCCCATTCCGCACCCCTGCCGCTCTTATCAACCGGCCACTTACCTTCCCTGGGTAGGAGGCACTTTCGCCGATGACAACGACATTGAAGAAGCTCGCCATGGCCGCCGTCGCCTGGAGCGGGATGATGCTTTGGGCGGCGCCGCCGCTCTCGACGGTCCGCGACACGATCTACCGCGCCAACGGCTCGCCGTTCACCGGCAAGATTATTATCGACTGGCGCAGCTTTGAAGCCAGCGATACGTCTTTCATTGCCAAGAACCAACTGGAGCTTCAGATCACCGATGGTTTCTTGAACGCGAGGCTGGTGCCCACAACTACCGCAGCCGGACCAGCCTACTACCGGGTTCGATACTTCTCGTCGAACGGCACAATCGAATTCAGCGAAGCCTGGGCGGTGCCAGCCAGCACTGAGCCGCTTCGAGTTCGCAACGTGAGAATCGCCGATCCGCTGCTCAATCCCGGCGCTCAGGCGGGCAATAACACCATGATTACCATCGCGGATGTGGATGGCCTGGACGACGAACTGAACGTGCGTCCGGTAAAGGGGCTCACGTACGCATCCGGCCGGGCGGCTCGCATCGGCGAAGAGGGAGACATCGAAGCCGTGGTCGGCGATGACGAAGACTGCGTGCGGGTGAACGGCGCCTCAGGGCCCTGTGGCGGCGGCACCATCAGCCAATACCTGGCCGGCTCCTTTGTGGACGGGCAATTGCCGGCCGGCGCGATCAACGGCTCCAATCGCGACTTCACGCTCGCGCAAGCTCCTAACCCCGTGGCGAGTCTTTTGCTCTATCGCAATGGGCTGCTGCAGAAAAGGACGCTCGACTATACGATCTCCGGCAACGCCATCACTTTTATCCCCGAAGCCACGCCCCAGACCGGCGATGTGCTGATTGCCTCCTATCGCACCACCGGGACGTCGGGAACGATCCCCCAAACCCTGTGCTCAACCACGGGAACAACCACCGGCCAGAGTAGCAGTACGAGCCTGGGCATCTGCTCGATTCCAGGTGGCGTCCTGCTGCCGGGGGATCGCGTCGAAATCAGCTTCGATTTTGCCCACGCCGGCGCGACGGTGGGCTACGGCTTTGAAGTGCGCTGGGGAGCGTCTGTCGTCGCCTCCCACTCGGCCCCCTCCACCTCTTCGGCCGGCGCCGGCCGCATCAGCTTGGGAGTTTATGCTGGCGGGGCCCAATGGTCCAGCCAGAACTGGGGGCACGATTCGCCCATGACGACTGGGGCGGGGAGCGCCAATGAGTTGCTCACCGATCCGCTGACGATCGATTTCCGGGGCCAACTGGCGGGGGCAACTACCGACACGCTCTCTCTGCGGAACTTCACGGTTATGAGAATTCAAGCGCCTTAAGGTAGGTTTGCGGAGCCTCTACGGTCTATCACGGGTAGGCTTAGAAACCGTTCACTCTCATACTAATCTTGACCGTGGAGAGAGGGACCCATGCAGAGTTTAGTTCAAGATAGTTTTCTTCGGACGCTGTTTCGGCTACGCGCCGACCGGCGGGCCCAGGACCTGATCGAGTACGCGTTGATGGCGGCTTTCATTTCGATAGCCGTGGCGGCGTTTTTTCCCACCAGTTTAGCGCCCAACGTAAGCCAGATTATGTCGAAGGCCGCGTCGCTCCTGAACCGGGCGCCGCAGTGACCTGAGCGCCGGACAGCCGGTCCGATCCGGTTTTTCTCGCTCGACTTTGGGCGGACGCCACTAAGACCCTTCTCCTCCAGAGGGTCGCGCCCGCCCCTCTATTCTTTTAAGTACTTCTTCAGGTCGGGCATGATCTGAGCTTGTACGTCCGGCGTGTCGAGGTTCTCTTTCAACAGCAGTCGAGGGACAATGTTGTTGATTTTGACGACCTCCTGACCTTTCAGTTTGGCGATGGCGGCCAGTACCGACATCTCGCCCATGCGGAACGGATGTTGCGCTACTAGCGAGTCGACTACGCCCGCCCGCAAGTCGTCGAGCAAGCCTGGGCTCCAGTCGAAGCCAACCAGCTTCACTTTGGATTGCCGCTGCTTGATGGCTTGCGCGGCGCCGACCGTGGATGATTCGTTCGAAGCGAACAGCGCGTCCAAATTTGGATGAGCCGTTAGCATGTTTTCAGTCACGCTGAGGGATTTGGCAAAGTCGGCCATGCCGTACCGTTTGTCCAGCACCTCGATGCCGGGGAACTTTTCCTTCACCTGGTCTTCAAAACCTTGTTCGCGCGCCATGGTGGACGCGGCGCCGGGCTGGACGGCTACGATCGCGATCTTGCCTTTGCCGCCCAGTATCTGCCCCATCCGGTCGGCTCCGAGCTTACCGGCTGCGTAGTTGTCGGTGGCCACCTGAGACACAAAGTTTTGCGTGTCGACGGCTGAATCGAAAATGATGACGGGAATCTTTTCCCGCGCCGCGCGGTCGACAACGCCTACCATCGCGGTTTTGTCTATAGGCGCCAGCAGGATCGCGTCGACGTGACGGTTGATCATCGCTTCGACAATCTGAATCTGTCCGGCGTAGTCGGTCTCGCTGGTAGGGCCGTTCCAGATCAACTCTATTCCGTTTTCCCGCGCCGCTTTGGCCGCGCCGGCGTTCACTGAGCGCCAGAACAGATGCGCCCGCCCTTTAGGGATCACCGCGAAGGTGGTCTTCTTTTCTTGCGTGCAGCCGGTGAGCGCGCCGAAAAACGAAAGGGCCAACGCCATGGCGGCGCTGGCCCGATAAGGATGAAATGTCATCCTCTAGAGTTTACTGCGGAAGCGTAGGCTCCGTAATGGTGTAAGTCACGGTAAGCGCGCGGAGGAATGCCAGCAGGTCCTTCTTCTCCTTGGGCTTCAACTTAACTTCCTTCAGGTTGGTCGCGTCGATCCACTGATTTTTCTTGCCGCCCGCCAGCATCTGGTCGACCGCTTCTTCGAGCGTCTTCACGCTGCCATTGTGGAAGTAGGGCGCGGAGTTGGCGACGTCGAGCAGGGTTGGCGTCTTGAAAGCGCCCTTGTCCTTTTCGTCCTTGCTCACAACGAAGCGGCCGAGATCCGGTGTGGCGGCATCCATGCCGACGCCCGTGTTATGGAACTCCATGTCGGTTAGCAAGCGGCCGTCGTGGCAGTTCGTACACTTGGCTTTCTGATCGAAAATCGCCCAGCCGCGCTGTGCGTCTTTCTTGAACGCCTTTTTGTCGCCCTGGCGAAATTTGACCCAAGGCGAGTCGACACTGACGATGGTGCGCATGAAGCTGGCGAGCGCCGCCGCCGCGTCGTCTTTGGTGATTGCGTCCTTCTTGAACGCCTTCTGGAAGTAAGGTTTGTAGCCGGCGATCTTGTTCAACTCGGCCACCTTGGCGTCGACACTCGGCCGGCCATTGGCGCCGGACGCGCCCATGTTGCCGCCGGACCATGCGCCCAGCACTTGGCGTTCGAGCGACGGTGCGCGGCCATCCCAGTAGAGCGCGGGATAGTAGCCGACATTCCACATCGTCGGGGACGAGCGGGCCAGTTTGGTGTTGTAGGCGCCGATGGCGACGGGCTCACCATCGGTGAGTCCCTTCTCTTTCAAGTGACACGAGTAGCAGGCGCGCGACCCGTCGCCGCTGAGCCGCTTGTCGTAGTAGAGTAACTTGCCCAACTCGACTTTCTCAGCCGTCATCGGGTTGTCGGCCGGAACCTTCATCGGATCGTAGCCCGGCACGGCGGGCCATTGCGCCAGCAGCGGCGCGGCGGCGAGCAACAGGGACAGGGCATACGTCGGGTATCTGAGTTTCATGCGACCTCTTCTTCCAGTAGTAATTGAAAATGATCTGGTCAGCCGCGCATACTCGCGGCTGGAATCTTGCGGACCAGGTCTTCCATTTCGGCGCGGCTTTCGCTGCCGATCGTGAAGACATCCACGCAATCGAGCGACAACGCGAATTGCAGGCACTCGTCGGCCTTGTCGCGCAAACGGCCCGCGCCAAGAATTTTCATGCCAATGACGCCTTTGCCGGCGGCCTTCATTTCGCGCAGAACGGAAATTACGATCTTGGGTTCGGCGTCCATCGCAATCTGAGCGGGATTGATGCGGGCAAGTTGTACTTCGACCCAGGCAGTTTTGGCCGACGTCCGCAGCGCTTCGATCGTGTGGCAGGAAACGCCCTTCGTGCGCACGATGCCTTTCTCCTGCGCTTCGCTGATGGCGTCCATCGCACCTTTTTTGCGCTCGTTCCAATTGCCGTCGAGCATGCAGTGGAGCAGCAGGATATCGATGTAGTCGGTGTTGAGTTCGCGGCGGAAGCGTTCGAGATCCGCCTTCATCTCTTTATAGGTGTTAGCGCGGGTCTTGGAAAGCAGCGTGACCTTGTCGCGAGGCAGGCCCTTCAGCCCCTCGCGCACATGCGGGTGCGAACCGTACTGATCGGCCGCATCGAAGAATGTGACGCCGTTGTCGTAGCCGGCTTTGAGCAGGTTGCCCAAGCCGGTGACGCCGTTCTTCTTGGTCTGGTTGGAACTGCCGCCCACGCCGTTGGTGCCGGTGCCCATGGCCAAGCGGCTCAACTCGATTTTCTTGGGTCCAAGGAGAATCCGGTCCGAGGCATTCTTGCGGGTCGCCGCCGCCAACAGATGGTGGGGAAAATTAGCGAGGCTGACCGTGCCTGCAGCCACCGCGCTCTGACAGATGAAGGTTCGGCGTTTCATCAACGCCAAGGTAACACATTGGGACCGTGCCGGGTTAGATCTCGACTCTTTGGTCCGGCTCGGCGAGTATGGCGCGAATCCTCGCTTGCACTGTCCTGCTGCTCGGCTCGCGCCCACCTTTATGCTTGCGCCCGTAAATGTAAGGCCTGGATCCTTCGGCTTGAAAGCGATAGCCGCAACCGGCAATCGCTTCGAGCAACTGCCACGTTCGGTCTTGTGATCGTGGCGGCGGCTCGAAATACTGCCCCATGTCTATCATTGGAATTCGGCATTGCAGGCAAAACCCGCCCAGAAGGACAAGACGGGTTACCGAACATTCTTCTGCAGGCGAAGCAAACCCAGTGGGCGAAATTGCGATGGGCGACGCCTTTACGGTCGATCATTCGAAAGGCTAATGCGCGTGAGCCGTCTTGCTCTGCCCGATCGGCGTCACGGGGTCGATAAACGGCCAGCACAATACGCCGCCGGTGTAGACGGCAGCCATGAGATATAAGAACATGTTGTAGTCGCCGCCGTAGGCTTTCAAGATATAGCCGCCCACCGCCGGTGCGACAAAACCCGCCATGTTGCCGGCCATGTTCATTGAGCCCGACACCGTGCCGGCGTACTTGCCGCCCACGTCCATGCACGCGCCCCATGCGCCCGGCATTACCAGATCATTGAAGAAGCTGGCCATGCCCATCAGCAGCATCGCCGGCAAAACATCCTGAGTGCGGACCGAAGCCACCAGCAAGATGGCCGCGCCCGCGAAGCCGATCATCGCCATCAAGCGCCGCGTGAAGCGCGTGTTGCCCGTCATCTTGACCAGCTTGCCCGAGACGATTCCGCAAGTGAGCGAGCCGAGTCCGCCGAGCAACAGCGGCAGGATTGCGTACTTCGAAGCAGTGACGCGATCGAGTCCGCGCGCCTCTTGCAGGTAGGTGGGAAGCCAAGTAATGTAGAAGTACCAGGGGAACGACAGCAGGAAATACTGGACCCACAATAGCCACACCGAGCGGGATCGAAGCAACTCGCCCCAAGGCACGTCGCCATGTCCGCCGGCGTTGTCTTCGTTGCCTTCCAGCAATTTCAGTTCGGCGGCATTCACCCCCGCGTGGTCTCTCGGATTGTCGCGGAACCACCTATAGAAGAAGAACGCCCACACCAACCCGAGAGCGCCGAACAGCACAAACGCCCCGCGCCACGACATGTAGGAAAACACGAGAATGACCAGCGGCGGAGTGAACGCGCCACCCCAGCGCGCAAACATCCACATGATGCCTTGGGCGCGGACCCGCTCGATGTGAGGGAGCCAGGTGGTGAACGCTTTGGTCAGATTCGGAAAGCAACCGGCTTCGCCCGCGCCGAACAGGAAGCGAGTCACGATCATCGAAGTGAAGCCTGTCATGGCGCCGGTCAGGGCCGTAAAGGCGCTCCACCAAAGGACGATGCGCATGAGAACGCTGCGCGGACCCATTTTGTCGCCCAGCCACCCACCGGGAATTTCGAATAGGGCGTAGGCGAAGGCGAAGGCCGAGAAGACCCAGCCCTGCTGAACCTTGTCGAGCGCCAGGTCTTTTGCGATGTCCGGCATCGCCATCGAAATGCTCACGCGGTCGATGTAGGCGAGGATCGCCAGCGTCACTGCGAAGAAGATCACCCAGTAGCGAGCACGGGTCGGGGCTTCGCCCATCACCGATTCGCGAGGGAACGGAACAGTCTTGGTTGCCATGGAAACGAACTATCAGATCACGTTCCGGGCTATGAATTCAACCCTGACTCTTGGTCTATCCAGTCCAGACTGGCTCGCAGCCTATTCGATTCAAGGTTCCGACCTCTCCGGTTCCCGCTCTCCTACGGGTGCTTTTCCCGCTGGTTCCGGCAACAAAAAATCGGGAAACGCCCGGACCGGCTGCCGGAAGTAGATCCGGTAGCGGCGGGAAAAAGCCGGCGGCGTGCCGGTTGAGCCGTCGTCAATCAGCTTCGAGTGAACGCCGTCGGCGAAGAACATGTCCACTTCGCGGCCATCCTTTGTGTGTATCCGGCCGCGCGGCGTACAGCGGATAAAGTCCTTGACGCGCGAGTAGGTCCGCTCGGAGAGATTCACCCGGTTCGGAGCGCCGCTCGATTCCATACGCGAACTGAAGTTCACGGACTCACCCCAAATATCGAAAGCGAATTTATGGATGCCCACGACCCCCGCGATTACCGGTCCCGTATGCAAGCCGATCCGCACCTGCCAGTCGATATTCTCGGAGGGCCGCGCCATCCGGCGAACCGTTTCCACCATTTCAAGCGAAGCCAGGACCGCGTCCACGGGGTGCGACGGGTTGCGGTCCGGCATCCCGCTGACGAACATGTAGCTGTCGCCGATGGTCTTCAGTTTCTCAAGCCCATAGCGCGATGCGATCCGGTCAAACGCCGTGAAGTACTCGTGCAGCAGGCCGACAATCTCCTCGGCGGCCAGTTTTTCGGTCGACAAGGTAAAGCCTACAAAATCCGTAAACCCGATGGTTACGTCTTCAAAGTACATAGGTTCCACGGTGCCCCGGCTTTGCAACTCCGCCGCCACCGTGGCCGGCAGAATGTTCCGGAGCATCGACTCGGCCACCAGCTTCTGCCGCTCAGCCTCGCGCAACGCCACCACGACTTCGGCCGTCCGTTGCCGCTCCTCGTCCCGCAGCCGCTTGCGCTCAAGAATCGCTCCGATGCGCGCGCGCAGCAACACCGGGTCAAACGGCTTAGGCAGATAATCTTCGGCGCCCATTTCGATGCAGCGCACGACGCTTCGGATCTCGTCGACGGCCGAGATCATGATGACTGCGACTTCTTTCCAGTGCGGGTTGGCGCGGATACGCTGCAACACGGCAAAGCCGTCCAGTTCCGGCATCACGATGTCGAGCAGCACCAGATCGAACTCTCCGGCTTCCAGTTTTTCGAGCGCTTCACGGCCGTTCGAGGCCACGTTGACCGAATAGCCTTCGCGTTCGAGCCGCCGCGAGAGCATGTCGCGGTTAGCCTCGTTGTCATCGACCACCAAGAGCCGGCCGGTGACGCGCGCGACCTCGTGGTCCCGGTGGTCTCCACCCGATTCAGCCCCGGGAAGCCATAGCGTCTGTTCGGGCATTTCGACGACACGGCTGCCCGCCGCGCCGGCCCATCGCCCGGGAGCCTCATTGGCCAACGCCTCCAGATTCCCGATGGCGGTCGTCAAACGGTCCAGATCCCCGAGCCACTCCTGCGCCGCCGGTTCGGCCCGCAAATTGGCGAGAAGGCCTGCCATGTAGGCGCCGCGTCCGATTTGGTCTTCTTTCAGCTCCTGAAAATGCTCGGCCCGCAGTTCTTCCGGTCCGCGCGTGAGGAGCCGTTGCTGTACCTCGAGACACGCCTGGGCGGAATCAAGCAGCAGCCGCAAAGGGTTGGCCGTCTCGGCGCAATTGTCGGCTTCGGCATCTTCCAGCAGCATCTCGGCGTAGCCGATTATCTGGTTTAACGGAGTCTTTAGATCGTGGCGAATCTTGGGAAGAATCGCCGCGCTGGCAGGCCCTGAAATCTCACCCGCCACTGGGGACTGCTTTCACTCTCGCCATCTGAGCGTCGATCTTCGAAAGAAGACGCGCCAAATCGATGGGCTTGGTGTCGTAGTCGTCACATCCCGCCTCGATCGTCTTATCGCGATCGCCCGCCATGGCGTGCGCGGTCAACGCGATCACCGGAATGTGCAGGGTTTCCGGATGAGCTTTCACACGGCGTGTCGCTTCCCATCCGTCTAAAACCGGCAGGCTCATGTCCATCAGAATCAGATCGGGCTTTTCGGCGATCGCCTTTTCGACCCCGGCGCCTCCGTCCACTGCCATACTGATCGAGTAGCCCTTCCGTTCCAACCGCCGCGACAGCATGTCCCGGTTCATTTCGTTGTCTTCGACAATCAGAATTCTCGTCATCCGGCCGCTCCGTTCTAACTCGCCGCCAATACTTCGTCCGGCTCGGAAACGTCCGCGCGCGCGGCGCCCGCAGGCCGATTTCTCGCCGTCAATAACGCTCTTGTCTGGGTCACCAACTCACTGAGTTCGATCGAGCCCTTCTGCATGATCGCCTGCACTCCGCCCGACAATCGCTGCCGGTCTTGCGGCGTGATGTCCTTCGCCGTCACCACTAAAACAGGGATCGTCCGATTCCGTTCACTGACCCGCAATCTCTCCACAAACTCAATGCCGTCCATCTCCGGCATCATCAGGTCCAGCAGAATGGCGTCCGGCCTCCTCTTATCGATCCGCGCCAGCGCTTCCAGTCCGTTACCCGCTTCTTCAACGGTCCAGCCATCGCTTTCAAGCGCCCGCCGCAGGATCTCGCGATTCTGCTCCTGGTCGTCCACCACCAGCGCCATCCGCGATCCCCGTTGCGTCGAAATACGCCCCAACACCGCCGAGAGCCGCTCCCGGTCGAACGGTTTGGTCAGATACTCAGTCGCCCCCAATGCGAAGCCGGTCTTGCGGTCATCGACGATGGACAGCAGAATCACCGGGATATCCGCCAATTCAGGGTCGGACTTCAGGCGGGTCATCACCTGCCAGCCGTCCATCCCAGGCATCATGACGTCGAGCGTGATCGCGTCCGGCCGCAACTGCCGGGCCAGTTGCAGACCCCTCTCGCCATTCTCGGCATATTCAACCCGGTATCCGTCCCTTGCCAGCGTGCGGCGCATCAGGTCTGCCACGACCGGATCGTCGTCGATCACCAGCACCAGTGCAGCCGACGCAGGGAGTGATTGGGCCGCCGCGAGGGCTTCAAGTTCAGGCGCCGTCTGGTCTTCGGCCGGGCGCGCGATCACCTCCACCGGGATTCGCATCGTGAACGTCGTTCCTTGCCCCGGTACGCTGTCGACTGTAATATCGCCGTTCATGATCCGGCAAAAGTGACGGCTGATCGCCAGCCCCAACCCCGTGCCGCCGAACTTCCGCGTGGTCGAAGAATCGGCCTGCTGGAAGGCCCGGAACAATTTGCCCATCTGCTCCTTGGTCATCCCGATGCCCGTGTCGATGACATTAAACGTGATCCAGGCGCCCTCTCGGACAGCCTGTAATGTCACCCTTCCGTTCGAGGTGAACTTGCAGGCGTTCGAGAGCAGATTCATCAGACTCTGCCGAACCTTGGTTGAGTCCGCCCGGATCACGCCCAGTTCCGTCGATTTCTCGATCACCAGCTCATTGGAATTCTTGTTGGCCAGGGGGTCGATCACCGCCCGCACATCCTCAATCATCTGGTCGACCGAAAGGCTTTCGATGTAGAGATCCATCTTGCCGGCCTCGATCTTCGAGATGTCCAGCACGTCGTTGATCAGTTCGAGGAGATGTTTGCCCGCCGAATGGATCTTCTTCAGATCGCCCAGGTATTCCTCGTTGCCGTCGTCACTGGCCAGTTCCTGCAACATTTCGCTGTACCCGATGATGGCGTTCAACGGCGTGCGCAATTCATGACTCATGTTGGCGAGGAAGTTACTCTTGGCTTTGTTGGCAGCCTCCGCCGCTTCCTTCTCGCGGCCCAGATCGGCTGCCTTCCGCCGCTCGGTGATGTCGCGGATGTTGGCCACCAGCCCGTTTACGGCGGGGCTGTCCATCATGTTATGCAGCGAAACTTCCAGAATCCGGCCGGCGCCATTGGTATGCCGCGCGTCGACTTCCACCTGAGCGCTCCCGCCAAAGGCCGAGGTAGCGTTTTGGATCGCGCCCGCCAGCGCCAGCTTCCCGCTCTCGTCCAGAAATTCACCCAGCCTGCGATTGTTCGCCTCGGTCTGTACTCCCAGCACCCGTACGATTGATGGGCTGGCATATTTGAAGAGGCCGTCCGGCTCCAATACGGCAATGATGTCGGAGGTGTTCTCAATGAGCGACCGGTAGTGCAACTCGCTGTGCCGAAGCCGCTCTTCGGCGCTGCGCAGACCAGCCTCGCGGCCGGCGATCTCTTCGACCATCTTGCCGAACGCCTGCGCCAGTTGGCCGAGTTCGTCTCCGCGAACCGCCACAGCCTCCAGTTCCCCCGCCGCTTCGTATCGCTGCAGGCTTACGCTCTGGGCCGCCACCGTCAGCCGTCGAATCGGCTCAGTCAAACGCCGCCCGATCATCCAGACCACCAGCACCATGAAAAACACGGCGACTCCGGCGACGGCAAGGGTCCTCATCGCCAGTTGACTCGCCGATCCGGTAATGTCGGTTTCGGGAATGCTCAAGACGATTTTCCAGCCCGTCAGGGCAGCCTTCGCCCAGTAGACACGCCGGGCCTCGCCCTTATCCACCACGTGCGCGAACCCCGAATCGCGCGACGATATCTCACGGCCGTTCTCGATCTCGGAAACTTCGGCTCCGCCGAACTTCCGGCGCATCGCCAATTCCTCATTGGGATGCGCCATGATCCGTCCCGACCTGGCGATCAGGAATGAGTAGTCCTTGTTCTGGCTTTGCTCGCCGGCGACTTTGTCTGCGTAGTCCGGGCGAAAGCGCAGCGACCCGACAATGGCCCGGATCAGATCAAGCGACAAATCCGCCCCTGCGACTCCGGCAAATTCTCCCGTTGGCGAGTACAGCGGCATTGTCACACTGACGATTTCCGTTTCTGAGCCGCCCGCATCGAAATAGGGCTCTGAAACATAAAGCCGTTTGGTCCTCTTCGCGCCTGTGTACCAATCCTTTGAACGGGTGCGCGATCCGCCAGGCGGCGTCAGGGCGTTCGGGAGACTGTTGCGGTCAACCCACGCCATCGCGGCCGGAGTATCTTCTTTCGCCAGATATACGCCGAACGCCTCCTCCGGCGACAGGCTATCTAACAGACGCGAAAGGAACGGAACAACGCTATTGGCCGTCTCGCCCAATGCTTCACCCCGCGCGGCGATGGCCCGGGGAAGAACCGCCACCCGGTCGACATACGCGTCAAACTGATCGGCGGTCGATTGGACCTGCTTGAGCGCTTCGGTGTTGCTCTGTTGTTCGAGCGCATTGCGCGCCTGGGTGTAGCTGAACCAGATCGTAATCACCAGAATCACGCAGGTCGTGGTCACGATCGCCAGCGTAAGCTTAGTGCTCAACGAATGTGGTTTAGCGCGCATTGGGTTGGCCGCGGGCGTCTCGTCCATGTCTAGCTATCGGAAGAATCGGCCCCGACTCCAGCTTTTTTCAGGTCTTTGAGCCATCTGCGTAAGGTTTTTTTGCCCCCTGGAATGGACCGGCGGCCAGACGTGGGCTATGTCGGGGTTGGAAACGCCTGACGATAAGTCTTATGAACAGGCCGAGGAGGTTCAACCGTGAAGTTTTCGATTAGGTTCTGGATTGGAGCGCTGAGAGCGGGACTTTTGTCTGTGCTTACGGTTGGCGCGATGGCGGCAGCCGAGCCGACGGTGAGCACTGAAGGCAAGACTATCGTTATTTCCAGCAGCGCCGCGCGCGAAGCGGCGCGCATCCATCTGGAGCCCGAGTACCCTGCCGCGGCCCGTCAGTTCCGGTTGAGCGGCGACGTCCAGGCTGAAGTTACGATCGGCCTGGACGGCAAAGTGGAAAGCGTCGCGGTTAGTAAGGGCAACGCGATTCTTAACTCCGCCGTGGCGTCGGCCGTTAAGAAATGGACCTTCGCCCCGTTCAGCGTCGACGGCCGTCCAACGCGTGCGAAGAGCACGTTGACGTTTTCGTTTAAGCTCTGATTTGAGCGGGTGCCTTTAGACGATTTCGAGTTCGATCTGCTTCTTATCGGGAACCAGCGCGACAATCCGGAATTGGCGCACTTGTCCCTGTCGCAAACCGTGTGTGTCGGCCGTAGCGGGTACACCGCCGCTCGCCGCCGGGGCCGCAGGGCCAGACTTCCATTTCGCCGCAAGCATCGCCGATAGCGAACCTACGTCGGCCGCGGGCGATGAGGACTTCGCCGGCGTCTCGCCTGCAGCAGCCGCCACCGCAGGCTTTTCCTCAACCTTAATACGACATACGCCACGAACACCCTCAGCCAGTTCCACCTTGGCGGAGTTGGCATGGGTTTCGGTAACTCGGCCGGTGACGAGGTCGCCGACGTGATGCTCGGCGATGTATTCGTCGGCCGACGTCGGCTCCAGCGTCTTCATGCTCAGGCGCACGCGCCGACGTTCGTCGTCGAGCTCGGTCACTTGCGCGCGGATCACTTGACCCACGGCCAGCTTTTCCTTGGGATGCTCCAGCCGCTTTTCGTTGGTGATGTCGCCGACGTGAATCATGCCCTCAATATCGCCGCCGAGATCGACAAAGGCCCCGAAGTTGGCGACGCTCGTGATGGCGGCTTCGACCACTGTCCCTTTGGGATATTTCTGCTTGGCCTCGACCCACGGATCGCCTAAGGCATTTTTGAGGCTGAGGGCGATGCGTTTGTCTTCGGGCTTGAGGCCGATAACATCCACCTCGACCACTTCACCCTTCTTAATGATCTCGTCCGGACGCCGCTGCTTCTTGGTCCACGACATCTCCGAAACGTGAATCATGCCTTCGACGCCGGGCTGCAATTCGACGAACGCGCCAAAATCGGTAAGGCGCACCACCTTGCCTCGAAGCCGGTGGCCCACTTGAATTGAGGCCATGGCGACGGTCCAGGGATCAGGCTGCAATTGCTTCATACCGAGTGCGATCTTGCGTTTGTCGCGATCAATCTTGAGAATCTTGACCTGGACGGTTTCGCCGGTCTTGACCACTTCGCCCGGCTTGATGTTGCGTTGCCAGCTCATCTCGGTGACATGCACCAAGCCATCCACGCCACCGAGGTCCACAAATGCGCCGAATTCCATGACGCTGCGGACCGTGCCTTCGACGACGGAGCCTTCGACCAGCGCGTTGAAGGACTCTTCTTTCACCTTGGCCGAGCGCTCTTCGAGAATCCCGCGGCGGTCCACCACCACGTCTTCCTTGGCGACGTCGAGTTTGGTGATGCGGCACTCAATCTGCGTGCCGACCAACTTCTCCATTTCCGCCTGATCGCGCGCGCCGCTGCGCGACGCAGGAAGAAACGCCCTGGCGCCGACGTCCACACGCAGCCCGCCCTTGATTAATTCCTCCACCGTGCCGGTGATCGTGGCCTTTTCCTCGAACGCCTTTTCGAGGCCGCTCCAATCTTTCGGCACCATGATCTTGAACAACGAGAGCGTGTAGTAGCCATTCTCGTCGCGGCCGCCGACGCTCACTTTGATCGGGTCGCCCGCCTTAATGTTTCCCTGGCCGCCCTTCAGCGCATCGAGCGGCAGAATGCCCTCGTTCTTACGTCCGATATCGACGAAGACGCCGAGCGGGCTGACTGAGATGACGGTGCCATCCAAGGTGCCTGCGCCAGGCTCTTCGGTTCTCTTCGCGGGCTTCTGCTGCGAGTGGCCGCGTTCGAATTCGCTGAGTATGTCGGCGAACGATTCCTCGGCGGGGGTGATCACTTCATCAGGCATCGGGTTGGGGTTACTGGGGTTCATGGGGGAGAGCAAGCGACAATATTAAAAAATAAAGAAACTTCGAGAGTTCAAACTATTTTGGCACAATCGGGAGGGACTGGAGAGACGCCTGATGCCCGCTACGCCGCCGCAACCGACCGGGACCGGACTGCGTCCATTGGACGTGGTTTGGCTCCTTCTGTACGCCGCGCTCGCCGTGACGGGGCCGGTGCATTCTGGCGCCGGCATCCAGGTCTTGATTGGCCTCGCGCTGTTTCAGGTGGTTGAACCGCGGGTGAGTTGGTTCTCCACGCACACAGGCGCGGTGTGTGCGGTGTTGCTGAAGTTGATGTTGGCCTGGCTGTTGATTGGAGTCACTGGCGGCATCGCCTCAAGCTATTATCTGATTCTCATGGTGCCTGTGGTTGCGGCCGCGACAGCTCTTCGCGCGGTCGGCACGATCCTGGTGAGTCTGCTCGCCGGCGGCTGTTATCTTTCATTCCTGCTCTTTCTCGATTGGGGCAAGCAGACGGTTCCACCCGATCAGATTCGTGAACTCGCTTTGCGTGTGCTCCTGTTTTGCGTGCTCGCGCTTTTGATGTATCAACTGGCTGGGGCCGCGCGAGCGCAAGCGCAGCAGTATATGTACACGGCAGGGCAACTGGCCGAGGCGAACCGGAATCTTGAAGCCGCCGAAGCTGCGGTGCGGCGCTCGGAGCGTCTGGCGGCGTTAGGACAGTTGACGGCGGGGTTGGCGCATGAGCTGCGCAATCCGCTCGGCACGATGAAAGCCTCGGCCGAACTGCTGCTGAAAAGTCTTGAGCCGGGTCAGGCCGTGCCCCTGGAAGTAGCCGGTTACATTCGCGACGAAGTGGACCGCACCAATTCATTGGTGACGCGCTTTCTGGATTTTGCGCGGCCTCTGCAACTCACGAGCGTGAAGGCGGATTGGAATGAAACGATCGACCGCGCCATTGTCCGATTGCAGAATCAACATCCGCCGATGCCGATTCCAGTTTCGATCATCCGCAACTACTCGCCCGATATTCAGCCGTTTCCGTTTGACGCCGACCTGATGGAGCGCGTCTTCTTCAACCTGCTTCTTAATGCCGCGCAAGCCAGCCCGCCGGGCGCGGCGCCCCCTATCACGATCACGGTGAAAACACGGGCGGCGCCCGGCGGCGTGGAAGCGTCGGTCATCGATCGCGGCGTTGGCATCGATCCGGCTCAACGCGAAAATATTTTTAACCCGTTCTTCACCACCAAACCCACGGGCACCGGGCTGGGCCTGGCCATCGGCGCGAAAATCGTGGGCGAGCATGGCGGTAAAATCGCGGTGGAGAGTGAGCCCGGACAAGGCAGTATCTTCCGTGTGCTGCTACCGGACACCCAAGCATGAGTTCGCGCATTCTGATTGTCGAAGACGAAGACCGTTTGCGGCGTGTCATCGAGTTGCAGTTACGGTCGGCCGGTTATGAGATCGAGATGGCCGCGACGGCTGAGTTGGCCATGGCCGCCGCCGAACGCGCCGACATGATTCTGACGGACCTGCGTTTGCCGGGGATGGATGGGCTCGCGTTTATCGCGCAGTTGCGGCAACGGCAGATCACCGCGCCGGTTGTAGTGATGACGGCATTCAGCTCAGTGGAAACGGCGGTGGAGGCGATGAAGGCGGGAGCGCAGGATTTTCTGCCGAAGCCGTTTTCGATGGATCACTTGATCACTGTTGTCGCTAAGGCGCTAGAGGTGCGATCGCTGCGCACCGAGAATCGGCAACTGCGCGAACAACTCGGCGCCAAGTACGACGTGTCAAGTATTGTCGGCAGCAGCGAAGGCATGCGTGAGGTGCTCGGTATGGTGCAGCGGGTAGCGCCGACCCGCGCGACCGTGCTGTTGGTGGGCGAGTCTGGCGTGGGCAAGGATTTGATTGCACGGGCGATTCACTATCAATCGCCGAGGCGCGACAAGCCCTTCGTCAAAATCAATTGCACCGCGATCCCCGAGTCCTTGATGGAGAGCGAGCTGTTCGGCTACGAAAAAGGAGCCTTCACGGGCGCGACGGTAGCGAAGCCCGGCAAATTTGAACAAGCCGACACCGGCACCGTTTTCCTGGATGAGATCGGCGATGTGCCGATGGCGGTGCAGGTGAAGCTGCTCAGGATTTTGCAGGAGCGTGAGTTGGAAAGGCTAGGTAGTAATCGCACCAAGCAGATCGACGTGCGGATAATCGCGGCGACGAATGTGGATTTGAAAGTCGCGCTGGAACAGGGGACGTTCCGCGAGGATCTTTTTTATCGGCTCAACGTGATGCCGATCCGGATTCCGCCCTTGCGCGAGCGGGCCGAAGATATTCCCGTACTGGCCGGACGATTCCTACGGAAAGCGGCCGAGACGCATGAGTTGCCGGTGGATGCGATGTCGGCGGAAGCGATCGCTCGCTTGGTGGCGTTCCCGTGGCCCGGCAACGTGCGGCAATTGGAGAATGTGATTGAGCGTAGCGTCTTGCTCTCAGCCGGCGGACGGCTGGAAGCGGCCGATATCAAGTTGGACGTACTGGCGGGGCGCGCTTCGACGTCAGCCGCACCAGTTGGAGGAGGCCCGGTGACATTTGTGCCTGACGGAATGACGCTCGATGAATTCGAACAGTCGATCCTGCGGGAGGCGTTGCGCCGGGCGGCGGGCAATAAGTCGCAGGCGGCGCGCATGCTCGGGTTGACGCGCAATGCGCTACGGTACCGGCTTACACAGATGGGGATTGAGGCGTAGGGTTAACGAGCCGGCAGCCGGTAGCTTGAGGGCAGATGCCGTAGGAGGTCGCGGGCGTCGAGCGTAGCCGGTGGAGTACTGTATTTGGCGTGGCTCTTTCACAATGCCTGTCTGATCAGGCCTGGCGCCAATGCTGTTCCGATAACGGCTTGTGCAGGGCAACTCAATCATGGAAGGGCGGCGTCCGCGGATTTCAAACCGGAATAATCTGGGCTGCCGGATAAAGACGCCGTAGGTCATTTGGGTCACTTGTATTGTAACGATGGGGTCTGGCCGCTCCCTGGCAAGGATCGCCACCGAAGCGTCAATAACATCAGGCGAATTGGTGGCCCCTGCAGAGCTCTCCACAGGCTCGGACTAATTGATCGTCAAGAGGAATAATCTCCACTTCCTCGCTCCGCAAGAATCGCGCCAACGTAACCTGACGGCCATCGCGCCAAGCTTGCCCCACGACGCCCGCGGGCACCCGAAAAGTCCGGCCTTGCGCTAGCGCTCGATGGAGCAAGGCGATCATTCGCTTATCCCCGCGATCCAAGGCGATCAGCGCCCCGGCATCCAGCACTATTCCCCGCCGCGGTGTGAGTGCGCGTTCGGCCCATTTAACGTCTTCCTCGGCCGGTTCACCGTATTGTTCGGTGAGAGCCCGCAGCAGTGCGCCGAGAGACTCGCGTTTCTCGTGTTCCGCCAGGACCTGAGAGATGTAACCTGAAACCGAATCGGCACGTCCAGCCCGGACTTCCCGGTGGACTTTCACCAGTTGATCTTTGGGCAAACTGATAGCGATCTTCGACTTGGTCATACTAGCATCATGCCCCAATGAACGGGGTACAAGGCGAGTCGCTGCGGCCGGCCAGTGCGGTTCCGGGCTTCAATCCGCGAAACGGCCGGCTTTCCGCTACACTGCGGGGCTTATCCGCGAGTTTTCTGACTTCGTCCAGATTTATCGCGGCGCAAACGACGCCATGGCTCCGTCATGGTCAAACAGCTTGATGCGTGCTGCGGGCGCGGACGAAGACGACAAGAGAAAGACTCTTCGGTCGCATTCTGGCATCCTTTGTCCTGTCGAGAAGACACCCATTCCACAAGGCGTTTCAGCAGACCGGCAGGAAACCAAAAGGCGATCGCCACTAGGTGTGATTTCCATCGATTACATTATCCTCCTCCGTGCCGGGAAACGACCACACGTTGGTGTGAGCGGGCGCAAACCGGCGGAACCGTTGAACCTTTCAGGTCGGGTCATCTTTAACCACGCTCGCCCGCGCGGAACTTCACCCGCCGAGGGTGGCATGTTGAAGCGTCACTGGTGGTGCTACGGGAAGCCATGGGGAATGAAACTGCCGCCCGTGCCGGTGCGCCAGCCGGACGGTTCATTGGAATGATTGAGCCTTTGGAAATGCCGCGGCACTGCGAGGAGCGGGTGCAATCCTGAGGATCTGAACACCTCGGATTCCCACGGCCAAAGCGAAGTGGGATTCGCCTTTGGCCATCTGCTGGGATTCGCGCTGTCGCTGCGTTTGAAATCGATTGTTGCGCGCAAGGCGCGCCGATGCATCCGTCTGCACGTGATGAGGTGGCGATAGGTCACAGACCGGCGCTGGTCGATGCCGAGGACTACGTTCGTTTCATTCGTGACGTCAGAAAAGACCCCGACGCCGCAGAGCGGTGGTTTCGCGGACTTGTTCAGGCAAGAACTACCGGACCGCAGTCCGTTGATCCAGGGCTAAGAAGAGTTCCTATTTCAGATACGGCATCTCATCTATTTCTCTCATCGGATTGTCTTTCACGTTCAGCCCGAAGACAATCAGGTTGTGGTATACCGCATTTATCACGGGTCCAGACGTCCATTGCAGGCCGACACTCTTCCTTGACTTGACGGCCCGCAACGGCAGCGGACAAATCTCGCGCCCGTTGGAAAGGCTGCGTGTTGATGCTACTTTGGTTCGGTTCGGTGATCGCCATTTACTTTTCCCGCCCGCTTCCCCCAGAATCTAAACTATAGAGGCAACAATATTCTGGCATGGCGCGACGACGGTTCTTCGTTTCAAACATTCATAACCAAAAGGCGGAGCTGTCCGGCGACGAAGCGCATCACTTAGTGCGCGTGTTGCGAGTCGAACCCGGGCAGGTCTACGAGATCTCTAATGGCAGTTCGATCTGGCTGGCAACCGTAGTCGAAGCGCGTAAGAGCCGGGTGGTGTTCGACGTGGGTGAGCCGGTGCCGCCGAAGCCGTTGCCCGTTCGCTTGACTCTGGCTTTTGCCCTGATCAAATTCGACCGGCTGGAATGGATCCTCGAAAAAGGAACCGAGGCCGGTGTCGAGACCTTCCTGCCCGTGATTTCCGAACGCAGCGAGAAAGGTCTCGAACGTGGGGCCGTCAATCGGCGCGAGCGCTGGGAGCGCATCGTGATGGAAGCCGCGCAGCAGTCTCGCCGCGACGCCTTGCCGGTATTGCGCGACGCGATTCCCTTGAGCGCCGCCGCTCGCGAAGGCGCCGATTTCCGCCTGCTCCTGGATGAGGATCCGCAAGCCGCACCGATTCTGAAGGCGCTGCCTACTCCGCTCCACACCGGGGCCCGTGTGACGCTGCTACAGGGACCCGAAGGCGGTTGGACAGCGGATGAGCGCGCCAGTCTGATGACCGCCGGTTGGACGCCCGTGTCTCTCGGGCCGCAAATTCTGCGCGCCGAAACGGCGGCGTTGGCGGGCATCGGCGTGGTGATGAATGCGTGGCTGGCTTGGGCGACTTAACCCAGCCTTCGGGACTTGTCACGCTGGTACGAACGTTCTAGTATATTTCTAAGGAGCTCCCGTGTCGCCCACCATTCGCCGAACCGTCTTCGCCATGCTGATCTTCGCTGTTGGCGTTTACGCCGTCGTGCATCTGAGCGGCCCCCATGGCCTCCAAGCTCTGCTTGAAAAACGCGAGGCGATCAGCAGCATGGAGAAGGAAATCCAGGATCTCGAAGCTAAAGTGGACGCCAAGGCGATCAACATTGAAGGTATCAAGGCAAAAAAGCCAGAGGTCATCATTCCTCTTATCCGCAAGCGCACTAACTGGGTTCGTGACGGAGAGACCGATTTCCGGACCGAAACCGAAGGCGTTCGCTCCCCCGGGCCGAAGAAGTAAGCTGGGTCAGTTGCCGATGGCTGCGGCAACTTTTGCATACAGTTCCTGACAAACCTCTTCGTCCCACGCCTCCACCGACATCCGCACGAGCGGCTCAGTATTGGAAGCGCGAACATGTATGGAGTGATCCGGCCACAGCAGCTTGAGACCGTCCGTACGGTCCACCGAGGTTGCGTCCGGGAAAGCGCCTTGCACGCTTTGCATCATCGGCCCCAGCCGCCCATGCTCGAAAGCGATTTTGCCACTCCGTCTGAAATAGCGTGGCAGCTTGGCCGCCAATGCCGAAAGCGGCTCACCGGTGGCCGCCAGACGATCCAGCACGAACGCCATGCCGGTGTAACTATCGCGGCAATACTGCACGGATGGGAAGATAATGCCCCCATTGGCCCCTTCGCCGCCAATCACCGCTTTCACGGCTCGCATGCGCTCCACCACGTTCGCCTCGCCCACCGGCGTGCGGTAGACGCGCCGGCCATGCGCTCGCGCAATATCGTCGATCGCCGCAGAAGTAGTCAAGTTCACCACCACGTCTCCAGGCAACCGCGCCAGCACCGCATCCACCACCAGAGCTAATACATCGTCGTTGTCCAGCACGCGGCCGGTTTCATCGATGATGGCAAGCCGGTCTCCGTCCGGGTCCTGCGCAAAGCCGCCCGCGCAGCCGCGTTCTCGCACAATGCCCGCGATTTCGCCGAGCACGTCCGGCGTGGGTTCGGCCTTGCGCGGAAATGGCTGTGTTGGGTCGACCGCGATCGCCTCCAACTCGCACCCCAATTCGCCGGCCAGGAATCGTTGCGAAACCAGCGAACCGGCGCCGTTCACGGCATCGAGTCCGATTCGAAAGCGCCGTGCCCGTATGCGAGCGGCGTCGACATGCGCCAGCACGCGGGCAAAATGCATCGTGACGGGCCGCTCCAGGTCGGCAGTCATCGGACGCATCGCTTGATTCGAGGCATGAGTGAAATCGCTCTGATGATGCAAGTCCATCAACTCAGCCCGTTCGTAACTATTGAAAAAGAGCCCTTCGTGATTGAACAGTTTCAGAGCGTTATATTCGGGAGGATTGTGCGAAGCGGTGATCGCGATGCCGCCGCGGGCATGCGTAGCGCCCACATAAACTTGAATCGTCGGAGTCGGCAATATCCCCACCCGCACCACCTCGCAGCCGGAAGCGAGCAGTCCACACGCCACCGCGTGTTCGATCATCGGACCGCTGGAACGCGTATCGCGCCCCACCACCACACGCCCGCCCCCTACGTACGTGCCAAAGGCCTGTGCGAAGTCCGCCGCCAACGCAGGCGTCAGGAACTCACCCACTACGCCACGGATGCCGGAGACGCCGATTTTCAGATTATGTTCACGCATGGCAACTACTCTCAAAGGCCTAAAACTCGCTCCATCACGGCATCGTAAAGCTCCCGGGGCAAATCCCCGCGCTGTTCGGCAATCACTCGCACAATCGATTCGGTCTGCGAAACCCGCACGTGAAACCATCGGTCCGGCCAATCCACTCGCAACCCATCCAACGTGTTCGCCACGCCATCGGCGTACTCTTGCTGCAAGCTGATCAACAGCGTTGGCACGTTACGTGAAATCAACGCCGCTTGCCCTTTCAGCATGCGGTAACGCGGGTAACCGGCCAGAATGGCGCCGATCGGTTGTGCTCGCTCAGCCATCATCGAAAGAATATCGAGCATCGAAGTGATGCCATCGTAAACAAAGCGGAATCGCGGCAGCATCACCGCGCCCGTTCCTTCGCCTGCCAACGCGATCTGCTCGGGACGATATGAAGCCAGCGCGTCCATCGCCGCCTGCCTGCCCACCGGAACACGCACCACTGTCGCCCCATGCCGCGCGGCAATCTCCTCCAGCAGCGCCGTTGTCGACAGATTCGCAATGATCAGCTTGCCCGGCGAACGCGGCAGCACATGGTCGGCAATCAGCGGCATCACCATCTCCTCGGAAACCGCTTGACCCGCTTCGGTGGCGATCGCCACCCGGTCCGAATCGACGTCGAACAGAAATCCCGCGTCCGCTCCCAATGGTTTTACCAGCGGAGCCAATTGCAAGCCCACTATCCGTGAACTGGTGTTTGGTTCATGCGCAAACTCCACGCCTTCGACTCGCCCATTGATTAGTATGAACTCAAACCCGAAGCGTTCGTTCATCCGCTGCAGAATCAGGGCCGACGTTCCGTTGCAGCAATCCACCACCACCTTGAACCGCCGTAATCTGTCGAAATCGTACGAAGCAGCCAGTTCATCCAAGTACGCATCGAGCGCCGTTGAGTCCGCCCGCACCGCGCCGATCCCCGTATAGGGCACAAACCGGAACCGCCGCAAATGATAGATGTCGAGTAACTCGGAAGCCTCCGCCGTCGAAAGATAAGTGCCATTCCGCCCCAAAAACTTGAGCGCGTTCCATTCGGCCGCGTTGTGGCTGGCGCCAATCGAAATTCCGCCCACGCCGCCCAATCGCCGGATTGCGTGTTGGGTCACCGGCGTTGAAACCACGCCGAGATCGATGATGTCGTGTCCGGTGGCCGCCAAGCCCGCTTTGACGCCCTCGGCAATCATCACGCCCGACGCACGCGGATCGCGCCCAACCACAACCGCGCCGCCGGGCTCAAGAAATGTCCCGAAAGCGCTGGCGAAATCGATCACGTGCCTGGCTGTGAGTCCGCCCGCGCCCACGACGCCGCGCAAACCGACGTGCGAAATTCTTAGTGTTCGCGCGGACACCGCTGTATTCACCGGCCCAACACCATTCGCCCAAACGCTTCCGGCGTATGATGGCTGCGTTGGTGGACCGGCGTCCACATGGTCGATTTGCGAGCCGGCGCCACGCCCGTCAACCGATAAAGGTTAATCCGCAGTTCATTGCCGGCCTTCGGCTCGCGTTTGTCGATCGATCGCATTGGAATCATCATCTCGCCGTACCAAATCTTCTTCTCCTTATCGACGCGCGCCATCGCCTTCATGCCGGAATTCCATTTCCACCCGCCTTCGGGCAAGGGTTTGACCCGATCGATATCGAGATCGACCCACTCGCCCTGCGGCGACACCTGGAACTCCTGGTAGCGCGTGATGTTCTCGAAGTCCGACCCGATAAAGATCTCCGTGACATCCCAGTCCCACAACTTGTTGGTTTCTCCGCTCGCCAACGGATTCGATTTTAGGTGTAGCGAATCATATGGGCAGGTGAACAGGAAGTACAAATTTTCCTTTGTCCAAAGCACTCGGAACTCAAAGGCGTTCCCATCGCCTGCCGGCTTGCCGAATGGATCCACCGCCGCCCGTAGCGGCTTGACCCGTTTCCATGACGCGTGGTTGGGATCCGCCGTCAGCGTGAAATCGGACTTCGCGAGAGACGCGGTAAAAGCAGCGGGCGGCTCGGCTCCAGAAAGCGCTGAAGCCACCACTAGCGTAAAGAGTAATCGCATGAAATTCCTTATCTGCTCCCTGGATTCTCAGAAGGCCAGTTGATCGAATAGTTCCACGCGCACCCCTAGACCGGCGGCCGGCCGGAAAGCGGTCTGATCCAAAATCTTATGTTTGGCCAGCGCCGCTTTCACCGCCGCGCCAACATCGGTCTGCGTCTTCGGCTCTACCATCTTTTCGTTGGTGAGGTGAAGCCGGAACGACTCACCGCCGCGCGCCTGGCCAATCCAATCCACGGTTTCGACGTCCGGGTTGTCGTGCTCGCCATTCGCTGAGATCACGTAGTGATCGGCGGTGATGCGCTTGAGAAAATCCATCGTCATGTTGCGGCTGCTTCCGTGGTGCGGCATTTTGATGACGTCGAAATGTACTTTACCTTTTTTCGCACTATCGATAAACCCAGCGCCGGCCAGACCCGCTAGGATATCGTCGCCGCGCGCGTCGCCGGTGAGCAGCATCGTCTTGCCTTCCAGTTCGGCCACGATCACGATGCTCGAAAGATTGGCGACCGAGCGATCGGTGAAAGCCGCCACCTTCGCGTCGGTCGGATTCTTCTCGACGTTCTTCTCCCAGTCGTCATGCAGCGCCTTGAGACGCTTCAGACTCGGCGCGACAATGTGAAACTTCAAGCCATCGGCCAATGAAAAGGTGACCCGTTTAT
Organism: Acidobacteriota bacterium; assembly: GCA_043755595.1. GTDB lineage: Bacteria > Acidobacteriota > Terriglobia > Bryobacterales > Bryobacteraceae > VFZP01. The sequence goes on from JAYUSQ010000243.1 coordinate 24,491, forward strand.
CCTGGCTCATCACCAAACCCTTGAAGCCGGCGTTCATCAGAATACCCAGTCCCAGGGCGCGCGAACGCAACTGCCGCCCCTGTGCGACCGAGGCGATGACCGCTTCGGAATGCCGGGCTCCCTCTCCCAACCCGAACAGGTTCGACGCCACTTTACCCGCCGCCACATCGCCGCCGAATGACGCCAGGCGCGACTTCAGCTCATCCGGGCCATTATTGAGAATTTCATCGAAGCTGTTAAACCACATGGTCTTCACCCGGTAGGGCATCGCCAGTTTATTCTTCTCAAGCACCGAGAAAAAATCCAGGATGCCGTTGATGTGATCGTCGTCGATATGGCTGATCATCACCATTTCGATCGGGAGCGCCTCATCGCTGGGCGTCTTCTGTCCCTTGCGCAACTCCAACAAGCGTTTCGACAGCGAACTGGCCCACACCCCTTTCGGGCCCGCGTCGATCACGATGTGCCGGATCTTGCCGCCGGTCTTGCCCCAGCTCAGCACCAGGCAATCGCCTTTTTGCGCTTCGAGCGCTTCCAGCGTGAAGATCATGGGTAATAGCCTCCTCGGGTCGATTTCTTGACGGTTAGTTCTTCCAAGTTAGTATATTGCCGTCGGATCATGGCAAACTGAAGGTCGTGGACGAACGATGTACCTGCGGGACCACTTTGGTGGACGGCGCGCTATTTTGCCATCGATGCGGACGGCCCACGCGGCCGTTGACCGCCGCCGAAGCGCACGAGGAACCGGTTGTTCCTCCGGATCCCGCGCCATTCATGATCGAACAGCAGCCGGAACGCCTGCGTGCCGCCGCCGCGCATTTGCCGCCGGAAATTGGATTTCACAATCCCGCCGCCGTACGCGTGGCCGTGATGCTGGCGGCCCTCGGGACTCTGCTTGGCTTGCTCCCAGTGCCTGCGGTCCTCAATATCTTTTGGAAGCTGGTGACGCTGATCGCCGCCGGTTTCATTGCCGTGTATGTCTATCATCGCCGCACCGGAGACTTGCCCTCGGTCCGTGGCGGGGTCCGCATTGGCTGGATGACCGGCATGTTCAGCTTCGTGCTCGCGCTCATTCTCTCGGTTGCGGGCGTCCTTGCTATGTCGTCGCAAGGCGGCTTTACTGAAGTGCTACGCAAGCAGCTCTCGTCTGCCAGGAGCCCAGGAGAATTGGAAGAAATCATGAGGGTGCTTGACTCCCCCTCCGGCCTGGTGACCCTGGTGACCATGCTGGTGATGGTGTTGTTCATCATTTTCACGGCGCTTCCGATGATAGGCGGAGCGCTGGGAGCCAAGGTGCTTGAGAAGGAATAAGCTCTGCCCCCGGCCGCTACCGGAACCGGCGCATAGTCAGACGCCGCGGAGTGGGCGCGGGAATCGCCGCGAGGAATAGCTTCTTACAACCTTCGTTCCTGGCGTCGGAGATTCCCAGGCGATTCGATTCAGGCGCGCACTTGGCCCAATCGAGGCGGTCCGCTGCCCGGCAAAGAGACGGAAAACCTTTGACCTGATCTTTGCCGACGCCCCGGTTGATCGCTTTGCCCGCGGTTACGTCAAGGCAATGACCGTGCCGCAGAAGAAGGGCGGACTCCTGTTTTTCGGCAAGGCGGGTTGCGTTTCCTGCCACGCCGTTTCCGGGCACTCCAACGAGATGTTCAGCGACTTCAAAATGCATGTGGCCGGCGAACCGCAGATCGCTCCTTTCTTCGGTGTGGGTGAAGGCAACATGATTTTCGACGGTCCAGGCGAGGACGAAGATTTCGGACTGGAAGAGGTCACCGGTTCCACGTCAGACCGCTACAAATTAAATTCAGAACGTCGCCGTTACGGAATGCGGCACTACAACCTGTCTTCTTCCACAACGGCGCGTTCAAGGCGGTAGTAGTTTGCAAAGGTCCTGCTTCTTGGCCCGCAGGCAATTGAGAGATGCGATCCGTTTCCACCTTCATGCGAACTCCGCAGCCGTTAGCTACAATCCTTGGCTGGCGTGGACAGAGACTTGAGGTATCGCCTGGGCCCAATCGCTCCAGTTCTTTCGGCGCCTAGTGGCTTTCCGGTAATGCGGTTTGAGGGCTGCCCACCCCCGAAGTGAGCGCACGCCGCAGTTGACGGAATGGCCGCCGTTTCTCCGGCAAGGCACCAGGTTCGCGCGAGCTTGTCCGGCAACAAGAGCAATCAAATCGATACTCCAACCGATAGGTCCGTGACACCCTTGGTTTCGGCTCGTCCACGCCTCGATTCTTCGTGTTTGTGCCCTTCTCCTCGCTCTGCCGCTGTCGGAGCGCATCCCCAGAGCCAATGAATCTAACCATCGAAATCTCCTCCGACCGCGCCGCCCGTTTTCAGAGGCAGGCGCAAGCGTGCGTCTGACCGTCGACCAGTGGCTCCTTGAACTGGCAGAGCGGAACGCACCGTTGGCGCCTGGCCTTCGCGCTATTCCGAAGCCGACGCTGGCCGACGTCTTTGCCAAGGTAAAGGTAAGAGTTTGGCGGAGGACCTTGATCTCAGCCGCGACTCTGGCCGCGATATCGCGCTGTGACCGGATTTCTGCTGGACAGCAACGTGCCGTCCGAAATCATCCGAATTCGCGCGGACCCTCGGGTCGATGCCTGAGTTCGTTCACAGGATAGGATGACGATTCGCTTCATTTAAGTGCGGTCACGGTTGGGGAACTGGGCAAGGGATCGCTCTGCTGCCCGCGAACAAGAGACGTTCCCAGCTTCAGCAGTGGTTGGAAGCGGATCTGATCCCCACTTGTACAGACCGGATATTGCCCGTGACGCGAGCCGTGGCCGAGCGGTGGGGTTTGAGTGCCCAACGCCAGATGGCAGGCGGCCCGCTCAGCATGGCCGGCGGTTTGATCGCAACCACGGCGTTGGTGAACGGTCTGACTTTGGCGACCCGCAACCTCATGGACTTCGACGATCTCTGTGCGACGATCCTCAATCCCTTGGAGTAGCTCGCCGGTTACGTCGTTACCGGCCCCTCACCTGCGCTTAACGCCGTCAGAACCTGCTCACGGCGGCGCTCGACCGCCTCAGTCGCCGAGTCGAGCGCCACCGAATAGACGATCACGCCGATCACCGCGCCTACGGCCAGCACTCCGATGAACGCCCAATGCGACTGAAATGCATACCGCGCCAGATACGCCAGCAGGACCGGGATCGAGACCACCGGATAGATCAACATCAACAACGCCTGGAATCGCCCCGCCGACGCCGAGCGCCACGAGTGGCCCGGGTTCACGGGCCTGGGCGAATAGACGGATCCCAGGTTTCCGATCGCCATCAGTAGCAACGTCATCACTCCGGCGACGGCGTAGCATTCGGCCAGTTTCCCCAGCGTTACGGGCATTCGCAGCAGAAAACAGACCAGTGCAATCACGCTGATTTCGAGAAACACGAAGACAGCCGCGGTGATGTTTTTGGCGATCAACACACGCGAGAATTTCACGGGCAGCACGAAGTAGTTGAGCGCCGCGCCGCGGTCAAAGCCGAAGACATTCCAGAACGACACTTCGCCCAGCAGCAACAGTGCGTAGGCGCTGACCATTGTCAGATAATTGCGGGCGAAAAAGCTATCGGAATCGCTGCCGGCGCGGAACGCCAACGGGAGCCAGATGAGCAAGCCGAATGAGAAGCCCATCAGGAACACGATGCGGAAGCGCGGCGCGCGGCTGAGGAAACGCAGTTCCTTCTCAATCAGCGCACCCAACGGATCCCGCAACAGCAGGCTGGGGATCGTGTAGAGCCGCTCAAGCAAACGGTGCGTGAGTGTGGAGGCGGCCCCGGCCGGGGTCGCGCGCGCTTCATCGGCATCGAAGTGCAGACTGCGATTGAGTTGCCACCATCCGAAAGCGGCGGCGGCGGCGGTCCAAGCGAAAACCAGGAAGAGGTCAGCCCATTGGAAACGGTCGACAGCGAGGCGCGCGGTGACCTTCCACGGCCACCAGGCAAATTCCAGCTTGGCGCGCATGGTATGCACCCACGGGGGAGCGCCTACTACAAAAAGCATCTGGGGGAGCGCGGCCAGCAGCACCAGCCCAATCATGACGATCTCGCGCCCGCGGCGGCGGCCAAGCAGACGCCCGAGCAGATCGCGAAGTCCAGTCGCCAGCAAGAGGTTGAAGATCACCCAAACCAACAAGACCAAGGGCCGGATGCCACGGACGCCCGGGTTCATACAGAGCCCTACAAACGCGCCGATCAACAGGATCAGCATGTCGACGCCGGTGGTGAGGCGCAGCAGAACTTCGAGGAAAAAGATCTGCCCGCGCGAGACGGGGTAAACGGCGACGCGGCGCAAGTCGATTCCCGCGCCCGTCGAAGCTAGCAGGATCGGGACCACCTGCCAGTAGAGAAACATAAAGAAGAGCGCTTCGCCGCCCGTGCGCCGGAGCATCGGCAGTTGGCGCGCGTCTGCCGCCACCATTGAAGACGCTACGCCGCCAAATACCAGCAAGCCATACCAGAGGCATGACATCGTCACGGTAAAGGCCAACATGCCGTAGTTGCCGCGCCCGTAGAAATTGATCAGTGAGCGGAATTGCGCCCATAGAATCGCGCGGGCTTGGATCAACAGCATGATGGACTAGAGCCAGTTCAAAACCGAAGACGGGCCGCGCTCGGCTCCGACGAGCCGTACAAAAGCGTCTTCGAGCGTCTCCGAGCCACCGGCGCGCACGTCCGCCATGTCGGCTTCGAGGACGAGACGGCCTTCGGCGATAATGGCCACGCGCTGACAAAGCCTCTCCACCACTTCGAGCACGTGCGAGGTGAGAAAAATCGTCGCTCCGTTGCGGACCTGATCCAGCAGAATATCCTTCATCAGGCGCGCACCCACGGCATCGACGCCTTCAAAGGGCTCATCCATGAGAAACAGTTGTGGGCGGTGGATCAGCGCCGCCGCCATCGCGGCGCGCTTCCGCATGCCTTTGGAATACTCGGCGATCAGCTTGCGGGGCTGAGCGTCCAGCTCAAACAGCTCTAGCAGTTCACGGGCACGGCTACGGCATAACGCGCGGTCAAGCCCGTACATGCGCCCGACAAATTCAATGTATTCGGCCCCGGTGAGGTGATCGAAGAGGAGAGTTTCATCCGGCACCAAGCCGATTTGGCGCTTGATTTCCATGCCGCGTTCCGGCATCGGAAGACCAAGCAACTCTACGGTGCCTGAAGTGGGCGGGGCCGCACCCATCAGCATACGGATCGTGGTGGTCTTGCCGGCGCCGTTAGGGCCGAGAAAACCGAAAAAACAGCCGCGCGGCACCTGGAAACTCAGTCCGTCGACGGCTGCTTTGTCGCCATAAACTTTCCGCAGATCCTCTACGCGGACAGCCGGAGGGGCATCCGTCATATCTTCAACATGATATCGGATGATCCCGCCACAAAATTAAGAGTCCTTCAAGCCTCTTTCTTTTCCTGAGGCTTGTCGTTGTCGTCGCTCTTCATCGAATTCTTGAAGTTTTTGATGCCCTCGCCCAACCCCTTGGCTATCTCGGGTAGTTTCTTACCGCCAAAGAGAAAGATCGCGATCACCAGGATGATAATTAGTTCTTGAACGCCGAATGATCTCATACGGCCTCTCTTTCATTGCTCACCCAGGAACGATCGGCGAGTTTCGCTTCGCACGACTGCCCAAGGGGCTCGGATCTCGACCGGCTCACCACCCACTTGCAACTACGGAGTGACGAGTTGATCTAGCTACTATTGTAGACCTTTTTTATCGCGACGGGGCGACCTGTCTTACACACCAGGGGGCGGCGGGGGAGCGCTGGTCGATGGTGGAGGAGGAGGAGGGGGTGGTGGAGGCGGAGCGCCCGCGCCACCATCGGTATCGCCAGGGAGCGGAGCGGGAACGCCACCACCGCCACCAGGAACCGGAGCACCGCCACCGCTGCCACCGCCACCGAGGCGCGGACCGCGCATCATGATCGAGTAATAAATCTCGGCTACGGCATTAGCGCTCTTGCGCATCGCGTTGCCTTTGTCGACCTTCGCCTTGGCGATCGGCACATTCTTATAGACACGGAGCTGATCGCCCGTGCGCAATTCACGAGGCTCAGCCGTCGGCAGAAGCCGATGGCGAACGGCCACGGCGCCTTCTTCAACCGCGACCAACGTTGAATCGTCGGCCGGATCGACATCGACATCGAATGTCGTGCCGCGCACGGAGATAACCGCTGTCGGCGTCTCTACGCGACTGTTGTTGGGCTGGCCACCCCAACGCTGAATATGAACTTTGATCTTGCCCAGCCAAACGTTCAGCAACTCTTCATATGTATAGGTGCCGCGGAAAGTCACCTTGGAATTCGGAAAGATCCAGAAGGTGCTGCCGTCGTTCACCTCAAACAGCGCCTGGCCATCAGGCCCCGTCACGATGATTTGTTTGGGGCTAACGGTATCGCCGATGTTGAGAGCCCAAGGAGAAGAATCCTTAAGCACCGACACGCGGCCTTCGAGTTGAAGAACCTTAGCGGCGACGTTGAGCGGCTTCTGATCGCCCGGTCCAAATCCTTGCGGAGAAGGCTGCTGCTGTGCAGGGCACACGCCGAGCGCGAAGACTGCAACCAGTCCTCCCAACGCCAATCTGGACGTGAACGCTTGCACGGGCCTCTTTCTCGCTTGGACACAAGCAACTCTACGATAGCATCGGCGCAACCCGCAGCGGGCTGCACACCGTCATAACGACTAAGAGCAACTTCTGCCCAGATCGAACTACACCTTCCGGGCAGATAACAGTTTACCTCAAACCTGCATAGGGCAATGCGGGGTCCGAACGGAACGGCTCACAAAAGTGAATCGGCTCAAGGAGTTTCGGAGCCGAACAGCCGATAATTGGGAAGGAGTCGGGCTAGAATAGTCTCAGACCATGGGTCAGAACGCCACAATCCGGTGGAGCGAGTCGCGGTTGGCGGCAGCGCTCGTCTTGTCGGTGTCCTTGCTCGGTGCGCAGAACCCGGATTGGCGCCGTGCCGGAGCAGGCGTGATCGATGCGAATCTGGCGTCGTACGCGACCGGCAGTGTGGAGCGGGTTTGGTATTCGATGAGCGGCGAACGCCTATTTGTTCGTACGCCGGGCGGCCGTGTGTTTGAGACCTCCGATTTTGAGACTTGGCAGGTGGCGCCAGCCGCCGAGGCTCCAGGGGCAGTCGACTATTCGCGGGCATCGTCAAAACCTGAGCCTGCGGCGCGTATACGCACGAGCGGGCAAGGAGCATCGGCTCGCCTATACGCATTCGGCAAAGCCGTGTACCGGTCTCAAGATGAAGGCAGGACTTGGCGCAATGTTTCCCATTTTGAGGGCGCCTCGGTGCTGGGCGATGGGTTTCTGGACTTGGCGGTTTCGCCGAGGGACGCCGATGAAGTAGTCGCGGCCAATCGATTTGGTGTTTGGCGTTCACTCGACGGAGGTTTGAGCTGGGCCGGGCTCAATGAATACCTGCCGAATCTGCCGGTGCGTAAGTTGTATCAGACAGGCACGCGGCTGCGCATCGGGCTTGAGGGCGGGATTGAAGCGCTCTGGTCGCCAAGTCAAAAGGGCGCCTGGAATCTGACGGCAGCGGAGTTTCAGCGGCGCGACATTGCGGCTCGCAACACGTGGAGCATTCGATCCGGCGCGCGCGTGACGGCCTTGGCCGACGCCGGCGATTATCTGTATGCTGGGTCGGAAGGCGCGAGGATCTCAACCTCGGCCGACCGGGGACTGACTTGGCGTATGCAGACTTTGAGCGACCCCGGGCAAGCTGTGAATGCGGTGTTTGCGCCTGCCGACGAACCGCGAGTGGCGTTGGCTTCGATTGGGGCTCGTGTTTTCCGTACGTTCAACGGCGGGCTGTTCTGGGACGATATCACAGCGAACCTAGCGGTGGCGGCGGGCGGCGAAGTGCGAGGCTTGGTAGCCGATGTTGGCTCAGGCGCGGTGTATGTGGCGACGCGAGCCGGCGTATTCATGACGTATCTGGATCTGCGAAGTGCGGCCCCGGCTGCGCCTTGGAGCCGGTTGGCAGGGTTACCGGCCGATGCGCCGGCGTGGGATGTGAAGCTGGACGAGGGCGGTCATCAACTTTTCGTGGCGCTCGATGGGCCCGGTGTTTTTGTCGCTCTCGCGCCGCATCGTTTGCGCGATCCGCGTGTGGTTAACGCCGCCGATCGCAGTACACGCGCCGCCGCTCCGGGATCGCTGCTTAGTGTGATTGGAGCTTCGGTGAGTTCGGCTCGGATCGGCAATCTGGAGGCTCCAGTCTTGAGCGCGTCGGGCGGCGAGTCGCAGATTCAAGTTCCTTTTGAAGTGGGCCCGGGCGGCGCGGTGCTATCTCTTTTGGCGGCCGGTTCAAACTTGCGGCGCGAGACTGCCCTGCCGGTCGCGGCGGCCTCGCCGGCGATCTTCCTCGATCGCGATGGCGCGCCGTTATTGCTGGACGCCAACCGAGGCGTATTGCTCGAACCGGGCGCTGCCGCACGCGCAGGCACGCGATTGCAGATCTTGGCGACGGGTTTGGGGCGCGTTCTGCCGCAGTGGCCAACCGGCGCGCCCGCGCCTGCCGAGAACACGCCGAAGGTAGTGGCTCCGGTACGTGTGTTTGTGGACCGCGTGCCTGTTGAAGTGACTCGCGCGACGTTGGCTCCGGGTTTTGTCGGTTTTTATCTGGTGGAGATCGTACTGCCCGACGCCGTGAATAATGGCCCGGCGGAGTTGTACATTGAAGCGGCGGGGCAAGCTAGCGGGCGGGTTTCCATTCAATTAGTACAGTAGGCTTAGGCCGCCGGGAGATCCGGCCGGAATTCCGACAACAGCCGCATGGACGGCAGATTCGGCCCCCATACTTCGTCAGCCAAGCCCAGCCAAACGCAATCGTGAGCGCTCAAGTAATTTTCTTCGCCCTCTGAAGGCATGACACAGCGCGACAAGAAAGGTAAAGAGGGGTTGAAATTTGGCACGCGCCCGCGTGAGCTGGGCTTCCCTCTGGGCGCGGGGTTCTGAAATCTTCCGGTTGTGAAGTTTGGTTTCTTCGCCTGTCTCAGCGAACTGTCCCCATCTTTCGCAGATCCTTTTAAATTGATCCTTGCCAGTGCTTGCAATTTATTCCTTAAGCAGGAAAAAGTCGTCGGTCACCGGCCCTAGAGGCGCGCGTTCTTTTATTCTAGGCGGAAACGCCTCCTGTGGCATCAATGGGTGGGGTCGACCGGGTCGACCGCTGCGCCGAAGATCCAAAGCGCGCGGCGCAGGCGATTTGCTACTCTCAATAGGTCCGGGAAACATAAGAAAAAAATGGGCGAAGCACTAGGAATGATCGAGACCAAGGGCTTGGTGGCTATGATCGAAGCCGCCGATGCGATGGTCAAATCCGCCAAGGTAACCTTGGTCGGCTGGGAAAAGATCGGTTCGGGCTACGTGACGGCAATGGTGCGCGGCGACGTGGCTGCTGTCCGCGCGGCCACCGATGCCGGAGCGGCTGCGGCACGGCGGGTTGGTGAACTCGTATCCGTACACGTGATTCCGCGCCCGCATCCGAGCCTTGAGGACGTGCTCCCCATCGGCAAGGCGCAGCAGAGCGGCAAATAGCCGAGGGCGGTTTTCGACCTTATGATTCTTGCGCGCGTTGTCGGCACTGTCGTGGCTACCCGTAAGGACCCGCGCCTGGAAGGCAAAAAGCTGATCGTGATTCAGCCCGTCAGCCCGGAAGGCAAAGCCGAGGGCGGCTACCTTGTAGCTGTCGACACCGTGAGCGCCGGGAATCGCGAACTGGTTCTGGCCGTCACCGGCAGTTCGGCGCGCATGGCCGAAGGTTGCAAAGACACACCGGTCGACACGGCGATTGTCGGCATAGTCGACGCGGTGAGTTTGGACGAGCCATTGCCCGCCGCCGTGGCGAAAGGCAAGTGACACCGTGCAACTTGGGCGCGTCGTCGGGCGGGTTTGGGCGACCATCAAAAGCCCTGCGCTCGAAGCGCAGCGCTTGCTGATCGTGCAACCGTTAACGCCGGAATTGGCTGCCACGGGCCGTCAAGTGATCTGCCTGGACTGCGTCGGGGCCGGGGCCGGCGAATTGATCTACTGGTGCCGCGGCAAAGAATCGAGCTTTCCGTTCCTGCCTCTGGAAGTGCCCGCCGACATGACGATCGTGGGAATCGTGGATGAGTTGAATGTAGACCGCGCCGCCGCCGCCCGCCGCGTCGATTGAGAATCCAAACATGCTGATCGGACGAGTCATCGGTGAACTGGTCGCTACGCAAAAACACCCGAGTCACACCGGGCGTAAAGCGCTGCTGGTTCAACTCCTCGAACAGAACGGAGCGGATCGAGGGAGCGCGGTGGTGGCCTTCGATGCCGTGGATGCAGGCGTGGGCGACCGGGTCTTGCTGGTCACCGAAGGCTTCAGCGCCATGACGAGCGTCGGACGCCCCGATTCACCCATCGATATGTCAGTCATCGGCATCGTCGATCGCGTCGACCTTGACTGACCTTCGCCGCCGTTTTCCCGATGATCCGTGCATCAGCATGCGCACGGCGATAAAGCCAAGAGTCACGAATTTCATGACCTCGATCGACGAATAGTAGGCGTGATAGGTTCGGAAGGCGCGCCGCTCGTCCAACATTTGATCGGATGCGGCAAAGTCAAACCCCCGCCCTAATTCCAGTATTTCCGGTTCCACCAGGAAATGCTGCACCAGCAACAAGAGCATCACGCCGGTCATTAGCACCACGGTGAGCCGGTTGCCATTGGTCGCATCAAGCAACACCACCAACGTGATGAGACCCAAAATCATCTGGATCCATTCCCAGTTATAAAAATAGAACCGGTTGAGTTCGGCTGCCTCGAAACGCAGCAACGTTTTCACGCGATCATAGCCGATATCTTTGACTTCGCGTTGGAGCTGGCGATCCGATTGTTTCAGAATCGGCTCCACCGAACCGAGGTTATGCGTAGCGACCCAACCCATGAATAAAAGGCAGCCCAACCACAAACCGAGCAGGAAAACGGAGATTCTGCGGGAACTCATTCGCTTGACCAATCAGTGTACCAACAGCCCCGGGTGGTAAACTAACTCGATGTCGATTTCAGCTCCCAGCCGCTCCCTGATCGGCCTTGAAGCTGCCGATATCGCCGAAATACTTGGTTCCGGCCACCCTGCCTTTCGCGCCCGCCAAATCTATCGCGCTCTATATCATGAGCGCGTGGCGTCGATCGACAAGATTACTTCATTGCCCGTGGCGTTGCGGCAGGAACTGGTCTCGCGTTTCGAGTTGGGACTGCCGGTGGTCAAGCGGCGTTTTATCTCGACCGACGGCACCGAACGATATCTATTGGGACTTGACGATGGCAAGACCGTAGAAGCGGTATACATGCCGGACGAGCGTCGCGACACGCTCTGCATTTCATCGCAGGTCGGCTGCCCGGTGGATTGCAAATTTTGTCTGACCGCACTCATGGGGCTGGAACGTAACCTCACCGCCTCGGAAATTGTGGGACAGGTGCTGGTGATCGCCGGATTGCATGGCTTGGATCCGCGCGTTCGTCAAATGAATATCGTGATGATGGGCCAGGGCGAGCCGCTGCTCAATCTTCCGAACGTGCTCAAAGCGACGCGGATTTTGGTGGACCCTGAAGGCGTAGGCCTGTTTGAACGGCGGATCACGATTTCGACTGCGGGCATCATTCCAAAAATTGCCGACTTGGGGGCGTCGCCGGTACGGCCTAAACTTGCGATCTCTCTGAACGCATCGTCGGAAGACCAGCGCCGCCAGTTGATGCCGATCACGCGGAAGTATCATCTCCGCGATCTGCTTGACGCCTGCCGCGCCTACCCGCTTCGTAACTGGGAACATTTGACGTTTGAATACGTGCTGCTGAGCGGCGTCAATGATTCCGACGCCGATGCGCAACGGGTGGTCTCGCTCCTGGGTAACCTTCGCTGCAAGGTGAATCTGATTGCGTTTAACCCCGGCCCCGAAATTCCTTATGAAATGCCTCCGGTGGAGCGAGTGGAAGCCTTCCGCGCCATCGTTGAGCGCACGATCCCTTGCTTCGTACGTAAGCCGCGCGGACGCGATATCTTTGCCGCCTGCGGCCAACTGAAGCTGGTGACGCTAAACGCCAGCTAGTCCCAAGACTTTTCGGGTGTGCGACATAGAAGTGGAGCTCAAGCGGCGCGGCGACCCTCCCAGTAGCTCTCGAAGCGACCATTGAGGTGGCAGCGATGATGGCGTTGGCGCCGCGGACGGTCCAGAACATGCCGGAGCGTTTGAGACGAGAGCCGATGACGGTCTTGCATCCAGCTTCAATGACGCCAGAACCGACAAAGAGATGCTGAGCGCGAAACTCGGGGTACCGCATACGTTCTTTGTTGGTTTCGAAATAGTCGGCTTCGATACGAACCTTCTCGAGTAGGTCGGGGTTGGTGGATCGATCAACCGCAGAGCGGCAACCAACTCTTCGATCTTCCCTTCATCGAGCAGGGCATCTTGATGGACTTCCAGCCAGACTTTTTGGATTCCGGGATCGTTGGGGTGTAGCTTCCGTGCTAATCCGGAAAGATGCTCGCGGGCGTGATAGAGGTCGACGATCTGGACGGAGCTTGGAAAATACTCCTGTGCAAGATTCCAGATCCATTCAGCGCCATCGCCGATTACGACTTTCTTTTCCGCGTGGTCCCAGCCACGATTCCAGGCTTCCCGATAGAGACGAGGGCCGAACTCGGCGGCGGTCTCGATGGCCCCGGTGTAGGTGGTGGAATCGGCATCGCGAATCGCATAGCCTTTCCGAGTCCCAACCTGCTTGCGTGAACACGCATCCCAACTTCACTTCTCGCGTATGAGCCGGCTGTCCGTCGTTTTTGCCTTTCCGGCCTGCTGTTTCTTTCTTGACCACGGGCACGCCAGTTCCATCCATGAGCACATACAGTACCGGGATGGACTCACCGGCGATGATCGGCAGATCCAACTGCATGGCTTGCCGAATCAACTCTTGCTCGCCTGAGGCGACATCTTCTCCAATGGCTTCCGCCGTTCACTCCACGGCTTTAGCGGTGACCTCCAGGCCAGCGAGTAGTTTCATTTGCCGACGGCCATGATCAAACGGTGCTTCCTGGCCCACCAGCGCCAGCATCCGGCGGACGCCAGGAGAGGTTTCGGTGTCCTCCACATCCAGTTCGACATCGGCGGGAAACTGTCCCTGATCGCACTTTGAACACAAGAAGTACGGGCGGCTGATGCGGGCTGGGCCTAGCATCGTGAGCACCGGCTTGGAGCGCAATTCCCGGTACCGTGCGTGATGCCCACAGCGACAAGGCAACTGCTGTTGATCCGCCGCTGGCGCTTCGTACTGGAGCAGTTCGCTGAGAGCGTTTGCTCCGGCTTGGTGGAGGGCGGCGCGTAAAGCGTTCTCCACCGCTTCCAGATCGATTTGACCGCTGTTGCTGCGCTGGGCAAAGATCCGGCTCAGGAGCCGATTGATTTCCCGTGCAACTTCCCGATGGATTGCAGCAGCCGTTTTTTTTCCTGTTCCGTCCAGCCGCCTCGTGCCTGTTCGACTGGCCGGAGCCGGCAAATCTTCTCGTTGATGCCGACCAGTTGCTCACTGAGATCCTGGAGCCGATGGAACTCGTTGACCTCATCTTGGGCCTTGCGTAGTGCGGCTGGATTGGGGAACGTCTCGGTTACTGTTTTACCTTCCGCTCTTCGAGTGAGGCGGAATTGGGGATCATGGCCGGGGTCGTTGGGTTTGGCGCAATGGCAGGACGGTTTCCCGCAACGGCGGACGACGACCGTAATCGAGCCAGGCCGAAGATCACCCAAGCCGAGGAACTCCTCCCGGAGCATGGATCGGTTGGCTTCCAGGGTGGCAAGTGTATCAGGCATGTAGAAACTCTTTCTGTGCGTACCTATACGTACAGAATTGTGTCAGAAAAAAAGGAAAACCGCTAGCCGTCACTTCTGGGTCGCACACCCAATTAAACGGGGCCGATGGCGATCACCGCCAGGAATTTGATAAACTTTGGAGTTCCGAAAGCGAGATCCTCCCATTAAATACCCATTGAAATCCATTTGCGCCATCATGATCGCACTGGCCGGCGCGGCGGATGCTCTCGCACAGGATCGCGGTACGATTCGCGGCACCGTGACAGACCAGTCCGGAGCCGCGGTGGCCGGTGCCGAAGTGGCCGCGCGCAACGTGGATACCGGCCTTCGGCAACCCACCATCTCTGGCGCCGACGGGATCTTTAGCCTCCCCTATCTTCCCCCCGGAAATTATACGGTCTCCGTGGCCATGACGGGTTTTCGCTCAGTGGAACGAACCGGCATCCGCGTGAACGTCGCCACCGTGGCGGGCCTCGATGTCACGCTGGCCGTCGGCGCGGTGGACCAATCCGTGGACGTGACGGCCGCGCCTCCCTTGCTGGAACTACAGGGAACCAACCTGGGCAAGGTGCTACCGGCGCGCGCCATTCGCGACCTGCCGCTGTTCATCGGCGGTGGCGTGCGCAGCAATCTCGCCTTTGTGATCCTGACGCCCGGCGTAATCGGGCCGGCCAACAATCCACGCATCGGCGGTGGATTGCTGGACGGGCAGAGTGAGCAGCTCGACGGGGCCGAAGCACAGAGTGAGCGCCGCAATGACCCGGCGATGAACGGCGTCAGCGTGGAGGGCATGGAGGAGTTCAAGGTGCAGAGTTCCGGATACTCGGCCGAGTATGGGCGGACCTCGAACGGCGTAATCAATTGGGTGACGAAGTCCGGCACGAATCAAGTGCATG
>JAYUSQ010000244.1:0-4014 GCA_043755595.1 Acidobacteriota bacterium
GCCGGGCTTCAAGCGGTACGCCAGCTCCGGGATCGAGCTCGCGGCGGCTCAGAACGTCCGGAGGACTTTTGTGCTTGAAGTCGGCAACGTCAAAGAAACCGTAACGGTAGAAGGCTCCGCGGAATTGCTCAATACTGTAGCCGCGGAGCAGCGCGAAAGTATCTCGCGAAAAGAAGTAATGGAGCTTCCCATCGCCCGACGAAATTTCTCCAACATTCTGAGCCTCGGCACCGGCATCACCACCGGAGATAACGGCGGCGTGCGCATGAACGGGCTTGGCCGCAGCGGGGTAAAGATCACCGTGGATGGCACTGACGCCACGTCCAACCCGGAGAATCCGGGCACCTCTATGTATCAGTCGTTCAACTACATCGACACCATGAGCATTGAGGCCATCCAGGAAGTTCAGACCACTAAGGGCGTAATCGCCGCCGAGTATGCTCACCAGTTGAGCGGCAATGTGAATCTGATCGCCAAATCGGGCACCAACACTTGGCACGGCAGCCTCTTCGAAAATTTCCAGGCCGACGATCTTAACGCGCGCTTACAATTTGCCGCGCGCAAGTTTCCGCTCACCTTCAATCAATTTGGCGGCTCCCTGGGCGGACCAATCAAGCGGGACAGGATCTTCATTTTTGGCGCCTCCGAGGGATACCGGGAACGCACTTCCCAGATCGTCCAGGGCGATGTTCCCACTGCCCGGCTCCGCACGGAAATGCTTGCGGCCGTCCCGGCCTACAAGTCTTTTTTGGATAGTCTGCCACTTCCTAACCAACCCCACGACCTCGCCGCCGATGGTGGCCGTTATATCGGTGGCGGTTCCTCGCAGGCGCAGGACAATCATGCCGTTCTCAAAGGCGACGTTCGAATAACAGAAAGCGGCAGTTTGGCTATGACGTACGTTCGCGGCCGTCCTTTTCGGGTGACCCCTCGAGTTTCAGCGGTTAATAATCGCTCCTGGCAGGGGATTCAGGAACGAGGCACCGCTAGCTTCACAACCGCCCGAGCGAAGTGGAGTTCGGAAACTCGCTTTGGGTATAACTGGAATGACGTTTTCCGGCTCGATGGTTTCTGGGATGCGGGCTTGGATCCATCCAACAAAGAATCCACATTAGGGGGGCGGCGCATCCCCTCCATCCGCGCCCCAGGATTCGACGATGGCGGTGGGAGCGAGATCGTCACTTACTTCGGCCCCGTCTGGAGTATTGAGCAGAAGTATGCCCGCCGCGCCGGCCAGCATTCGCTTAAGTTCGGCGGAATTTACAACAGTCGAAACCCTGGACGTTTCAATATTGAAAATCCGCGGCTGCGGTACGAAACCAAGGCCGATCTGCTGGCTAACATCCCAAGCCGCGCACAGTTCTTTTTTGGCGTTAATAATTTCACTTCCCACAGTTTTGAAACCGGCTTCTTCGCGCAAGACGATTGGCGGGTCACTCCTAAACTCGTTATCAATTTGGGCATCCGCTACGACTTCTTTTCCAAACTAATCGCAAGGGCTGTCGATCCCCGTGCGCCGGCCGGCCTCTTTAACCTTGACGGACTGCTCGACTCTAACTTCAACTTCGGTCCGGTGCGAGACCCACTCAACCCGTTTGAAAACGATGCTGGGGTGAATCTTGGTCCGCGTGTCGGCTTCAGCTACAGCCTGGGCGGCAAGGGGGACACTGTAATCCGCGGCGGATTGAGCGTCATGTTCGCGCCGCAGCCTTGGGACGATTACGTAAACTCCGTCGGCACTTCGGCGATCACTCCGATTCGCGCTGTCTTCAGCAAGCTCGAAGCCGCCCGGCGCGGCATTCGATTCCCGGTGTTTAACGACGACATTCGCCCACGGCTCGAAGCCGAAAACAAAGTGCAAATCACCGAAGTTTTTGAGCCAACCGCGCAGAACCCTTACAGCATGAACGTCTATCTGGGAGTCCAACGCGCACTCACTTCCACGATGATGGTGGAAAGCGCATTTGTTGGAAACCGGGGAGTAAAATTTCGGCTGAACAGAGCTTCTAATCTGGTGGACCGCGTCACCGGGGTGCGGCCCAATCCGAACATCGGCGAAGGCCGATACTATAACAACGTACAGAACACCGTTTATTATTCCTGGCAGTCATCTCTGCGGAAGCGGTACTCGCGGAACTTTACCGGTAGCGTGCACTACACCTGGAGTAAAGCGCTCTCCTATGCGGGCGGCGATACCGGAGCGGGCTTTAGCGGGGACAGTACGAACTCGGTACAGGACTTCTTCGACATCCGTGCGAATCGCGGCCCCTCGGCCGGAGACATGACTCATTTTCTAATCGCCGACTATGTTTACGATCTACCCGGATTAAAGGGTCTTTCCGCCGTCCCGCGCCACGTTTTGGGAGGTTGGCAAGTGACTGGAATCTTTCAGGCAAGCACCGGCCAGCCACTAACCATAACGCAGCCCTCTTCGTATGCGAACAGCCGGCCTGACTATGTGGGAGGGGAACCCATTCTGGCGGATAGTCGAACAACGCTGCAATATCTGAATCGATCCGCGTTTGCTCGCTTACCCATCATCGCGGCCTCGGGCGCCACGCCTCGTCGTGGAAATATAGGCGCGGGAGCACTGCGCCTGCCTGGCCGTTGGAACTTGAATTTTTCGCTGGGTAAAAACTTCGCATTCAGTGAAAGGGTGCGCCTCCAGTTTCGCGGGGATATGTTCAACTTGTTCAATCACACGAATTTCTCGGGAGTGACAACGGATATCACCTCGGGTAACTTCGGCCGCTATACCGGCACTGCCGGAGTCAGAGTGATTCAGCTTAACGCGCGGCTTAGCTGGTAGGGCGGCTTCAAGAATTTGTCGACGCCCGATAATGATATAATTTTCGTCGCGGCAACGCACTCAAGGGGATTCCGAATATTCCGAATGCAAGTTTACCGTTCGATTTGCCATCACCGCACGACATCACACGTTTCCTTTCTCCTTGCGGCTCTTTGGTTTGTTTCCGCGACGCTGGCGTGGCCCCAAAGTAGCACGAGCACTGTTCTCGGCACCGTGTTGGATGCCCAGGGCGGCGCTGTTTCGGGCGCCTCGGTTGCGCTTATTAACGAGGGTACCGGCGACCAGCGGCCGGCGACCACCGATGGGGCTGGCAACTTCCTTTTTCCCAGCGTGCCGCCTGGCACCTACACCGCAAAGATCGAGAGCCCGGGTTTCCAAGCCTACCAAAAAAAGGGTAACGTGCTCTCGGCCAGCGAAAGGCTTTCACTCGGCACGATTCAACTGACCGTCGGTTCCGTTAACGAGACGGTAAGCGTCACGGCCGAAGCCGGCGTGGTACAGACGGCCAGCGCCGAGAGTTCCGCGGTGCTGACGACGCATCAGTTGGAAATCATTGCGCAAAGGGGACGAAATGTTACGGGTTTCCTACGCTTGCTTCCGGGAGTCGGTACCTCAAATGATGCGGAATCGGTCCACGGCGGAGGCGGAATCGGCACCACTCTGCCCAATGTCGGCGGGGTGCGCAACGGCGCCCTGACAGTGGGGATAGACGGCCAGCAAGGGCAGGATAACGGAAGTTCGGCCGCCTACACGACGTCGGTGAGCCTAGACGCCGTGGCTGAAGTTAAAGTTCTGCTCAACAATTATCAAGCCGAGTACGGGCGCAACGGCGGCGCGGTGGTCAACGTTGTTAGCAAGAGCGGGACTAGAGAGTTTCACGGGTCCGTGTATTGGTACAAACGGCATGAGATGTTCAATGCTCAGAACTTCTTCAATAACGCTACGGGTCTGGTCAAGCCGAGGTACCGCTACCTCACGGAGGGCTTTACGATCGGTGGACCGGTCATGATTCCGAAAGTATTCAATACCGCCCGGCAAAAATTGTTCTTCTTTTTAAGCGTGGAAACCAATCCGAGCCGGGAACCTCAGGCCATTACCAGGCTGACGATGCCCACCGCGCTGGAGCGAACAGGAGATTTCTCGCAATCGTTCGATCAAAATGGAAGGCTCTTCGGCATCAGGGATCCCGCAAACAATGGCGCTCA
>JAYUSQ010000245.1:0-12795 GCA_043755595.1 Acidobacteriota bacterium
GTGGCAATCCGAATTGCCACTGCCACAAGCCCGGTGATTCAGGCCACGGGCCCTACTATCGATTGACTCGCAAAGTGGACGGCAAGACCGTCACCGAAACCTTTTCCTCGCCAGACGCCTTGGCCAAGGCGCAGCGCGAGGTTGCTGAATACCATCGTTTCCGCGAACTCAGCGGCGAATTGCTGGAAGTGAATGAAGATGTTTGCCAATTGCGGCCAGTGGAGGAGCCGCCGGTATCGCCACAGGAAAAAGAACGGCCGAGGCGATCCAACGGGAAGTCGCGCGCGAAATAGAGCGACTGTTACGCATTCGTTTTTAACGATTGTTCATCGTGACGGCGAGCGAAGCGATAGTCGTTGTAGTAAGCTGCGGCGGTTCCCCACTCGGCAGCGCCCGGATCCACCCAGGCTTTCGGATTGAGAACGAATTCCTTGGCTGCGTCAAAGCAATCTAGAAAGTATACTTAAGCGCGAACTGAATCTGGCGTGGCGTGTTCGCCGTAGCGGTGACGCGGCCGCCAGCGGCCACATCGATATTGGTGTTAGGCCCCAGGAAGCTGGCCGTGTTGGTCAGATTGAAGAACTCCGCCCTGAACTGCACGCGGGTGCCTTCGGTGACCTGGAACTGCTTGAAGATCGAGAAGTCCAGGCTCTTGAAGCGGTCTTCACGCAGAATGCCGCCGCCGGAGTTGCCGTACAAGAAGTTGGCGGGCACGGTGAAAGCGTTCTTGTCGAACCAAACGTCGAGCGTGGGGTTGTCGAGCTTGCCGGAGGCGATGCGGTTCGGCCGCTGTCCACCGATGCCATTGTTGGTGACGTCGCGCGAGATGGTGGGTGTGAAAGGGCGTCCACTGCGGATGACGAAAATGCCCTGCATGGTCCAGCCGCCCAGCAGGCCGTCCACGGCGCGGTTGCCGTTGGCCAGGAACCGCTTGCCCTGGCCGAAGGGCAGTTCCAAACCGGTGCTCAAGGCGAGGTTGTGAGGAATGTCGAAGCCCGCCAACGCTCGCTCCCAGGCCGTGTTGCCACCAACGGCCGGTGTGTTGGCGAAGCGTGTCGCTTTCGACCAGGTGTAGGAGACCAGGTAGAAGACGCCCTTGGCGAAGCGCTGCTCCAGCTTGCTTTGCAACGAATGGTAGGTGGATGACGCGTCCTGCGTGAAGTAGCTGATGCCGCCGTAGCGTGGATAGGGACGCCGGACCTGAATGGCCCCCGCGCCCGCCGGCGGATTGTTGACGGCATTGTTCGCGTTTAGAAACGTTCCCTTATTGCCGACGTAGTCGATCTCCAGGACGGTGACTGAGTTGAGTTGGCGCTGCACGCCGATGTTCCAATGCTGGTCATACCCTTGGCGAGCTTTCGTAAGGGCCGCGCCGATGCTGGGCTGCGCCGTGGTGCTTAGAGGGGTACCCAGGAAGAAGTTGCCCAGGGGCCGGATGGGGATCGCGGCATCGTTGAAAGCGGTTTCATCCAGCCGGAACGGCACCATATTGTTGTTGACTCGTGCACCGCTGGTCTCCACTTCATAGAAGAGCCCGTAGCCACCGCGCAGCACAGTCTTTTCCCCGAACGGACGCCAGGCGAGGCCAAGACGGGGCGCCCATTGGTTCTTGTCGGTAGCGGTGATGGAGAGCGGCAGGCCCGCTTGGCTCGAAGTCCGGATCTGATCGCGGAAAAGAGCGAGGGCCGTCGGCACTGCGAAGTTGGCCTTCTGGTCGAGTTGGTCGCTGTTGCTCGCCACGATCAGCGGTTTGGCGTTGGCGCCGTCGAACGTGCCTAGCTGATTTCGGTAGCCGCTCAGCCACGGCGAGTACTCGTAGCGCAGGCCGATGTTGAGCGTTAACTTGCGGCCGAGCTTCAAGTCGTCATGCGCGTAGAAGTGCCAGTACTTCGCCTGGCCACCGAAGGTGTCGGCGGGAAAGGCGCGCGTGACCTGACGCGGCAGCCCAAGCACATGGTCGGCAAAGGCGTCGCCAGTGCCACCGGGCGAGGCGGGGTTCTGCGTGTTGCTGCCATTGAAGGTGAACTGGCCGACATGCTGTTTTGAGTCGGTAAACAGGGGCTGCCAGTAACGGAATTTGCCGCCGAACTTGAAGATGTGCCGGCCCTTGATCCAGGTGAGGTTGTCGGTAATCTCGTGGACGGTGAGCGACTGCGTCTTGGGGCGTTGGTCGAAAGCGGAGCCGTTCATGGACGCGTAGCCGGACCAGCTGAAATCCGGGAACGCGCCGGCGATGCCAGGCCGCTTAGTCTCTTCAAAGCCGCGCACGCCGGCTTGACCGTTGATATCGACGCCCTGTTGGAAGGCGATGAGATCCACGATCATAGGCATCCAGTTGTAACGGAGCTCGTGCATCACGTTGGGGGCGAGCGTGCTGGAGAGACTCCCGGCGACATTGTGGGCATTGGTTTGAAGCGGCGCGTAGCCCAGTCCGGGGAAGGCGTTAGGATCGTTCTGCTTATTGATATGGAAGCTGTAGCGGGCGAAGAACTGATGCTTGTCGGTAATGCGCCGGTCAAAGCGCGACGTGATCTGATCGGTATCGAGCTGGCGGGCCGGCGCCTGGATGAAGTTGGTTGCGCCGCTGTTGGGGTCCGGGATGAACTTGTTGAAGAAGACGGCCTGCGGAGAGATGCGGTTGGCCGGAATGATGTTGCCGGGGAACTGTGTGCGTGCGCCGCCGGCGAGCGAAAGCGGATCGTAGATGCGGGGCAGACCGGCGCGGCTGAAGTCCCCGCCCTTCATTTCGGCCGAAGGCACGATGTTGTTGAAGACCAGACCTTGGCGTTCACGCATCGCTTCATAGGCGAAGAAGAAGAACTGCTTGTCCTTGCCGGAGTAGCCGGGCAGCGAAAGCGGACCACCGATAGTGCCGCCGAACTGATTGCGCTTCAGCACTTCGCGTTGGCGGGCGAAGAAGTCGCGAGCGTCCAGCTTGTCGTTACGTAGGAACTCAAAGAGGCTGCCGTGAAAGCTGTTGGTGCCGGACTTGGTGGTGGCGTTCAGCATGCCGCCGGCGTTAGAGAATTCAGCGGAGTAGGCGCTCTGCTGGACCTTGAACTCCTGTAGGGCGTCGATCGAGGTGTTGATGTTTGTGCCGCCTTGATGATGGTCCGTGACATCGACGCCGTCCAGTTGGAAAGTGGTCTGGCTGCCGCCGACGCCGCTGATGGCGGTGCCGGAGATGTAGTTCGCACGGATGCGGAGCAGGTTGCCGCCTCCAGGAAGAAGCGCCCCGCCCGGCAGCAAGCGCGCGAGTTCATAGAAGCTGCGGCCGTTCAGGGGCAGGTCGACAATCTGTTTATTGGTAATCACGTGGCCGAGCGTGCCGGATTCGGTGTCAAGCAACGGCGCGGCGGTAGTGACGTCCACAGTGGTGGTGGTCTCTCCGAGCTTGAGCGCGACGTCGACGCGGACGGACTGGCCGACGACGATCTCGACATTGCCGACAGACGTGGTCTGGAAGCCTTGCATCGTAACGCGGACTGAATAAAAACCTGGGTTGAGGCCGGTGACGGCGTAGTTGCCGACGTCGTTGGTCCGCAGCGTTTGCGACTGGTTGGTGCCGGTGGCGGTGATCACGACCTCGGCAGCGGGCACGACCGCCCCGTTCGGGTCGGTGACCGCGCCGACGATACGGCCGGACTGGACTTGAGCGGCTGCCACGGCGGCCATCAGCGTTGCCAGGAACAAGACACGGTTCACAAAGACCTCCAAAGCCGAAAAATTGATAGATCCAATATACACCAGAACGTAGTAAAAGGTAGTAAAACCTTTAGCCTTTGGGTCGAGTAAGCGATCACGCGCGTTTCATCACTCGGGATCTACTTTTCTATCACACGGTCTTCCGCGTCGCCGCGAACCTGATCTGCGATTTGATGTCTACGGTGCATCAGTCGTTGTGGAATGAGTAGAAAGAAGGGAGCCGGCGACGCCGACGGGCAAGCGAATCGCCAACTTCAGACCGAGCCGAACAACGAACGGCTGGCTGCCCTCTCCACCGAGGAAGAAAACATGAGATGCAGGCAACTTATAGCCCCGTGGGGATGGTCGGCCCAGCCATTTTCGGTCAGGGAGGCACAACGGCGACGCCCACCCCGAAGGCGATCCAGAGCGCCGCTTGGCTTAACTACGTCGCCCGATGTGCCGCTCGAAGATCAGCGGCCCTCGCCGCGCTTTACGATGAATCCAGCCGGCTCGTCGACTCCGTAGTCTTCACGTGGTGGAGTTTTCGGCTGGCTGGTCATGATGGCGTGCAGCCGGGCCATCAATGCGGATTCGCTCGCAGGCCCGGCGTCAACAGCAAGAGGAGCCGGGCTTGGACCTTCTCGCCTTTGCAGCTCCCGGACTCTCGCCGGGCGGGCAAACCGAGGCCGCCGAGCGGCACAGACACCTGCGAGAGGCACTCATGGTCCTCACTCCAGAGGACGCCAGTTGTTGCAATTGGCCTTTTTTCCAGGGGCATACGCATTGCGATCTGGCGGAGCTTCTACGGCAGCCCCTCGGCACGGTGAAGAGTAGAATCCGCATGGCACGACCAAACTGCGAAACCAACTGGAGCTTCTGGCCAGCTAGACCTCGCCAACTCAGCAGCCGCCTTACTTCGGTGGATTTGCCAAATTCATTTCGACGATCACGCGTGTTCCGAGTCCGTCTGGAAGCTGATACTCCTGAATGATGCGGAAACGGCAGCGGGCTCTGGCTGCAGGTTGAGAGGCTTGCGCGATCTCGCCAACTGCGTCGGGGCCCTTGTAGAGCAGCACGCGCGCCCCTTTGCGCAAGGCTGGGGCGAAAAGCGAGACGGCGCGTTCGAGCGGAGCGACAGCACGCGCGGTGACGAGATCTGCCGGGTACAGCTTCAACCAATCCTCGCCTCGAACGGGAGCTACCGACACATTCGTCAAGCCCAACGCGTCAACGGCTGATTCGAGAAACCTCGCCTTCTTCTGCGTTGCCTCAAGCAGCGTGACGTGAACCCCGGGAAAAACAAATGCTAGAGGAATGCCGGGAAAACCCGCGCCAGAACCGACATCGACGATGTTTTTGGCTCCGGCAAAGAGAGCCCACGGCAGTACCGAGTCGAGCACGTGCTTGATGGCGGCTTCGCGCGGAGTGACAATGCGGGTCAGATTGAAATGGCGATTCGCCTCGTCAATCAACTCCAGATGCCGCGCGGCGCCGGCGATGCAGGCTTCGCGGTTCGGAAGATCGGGCGGTAAGAGTGCGGTCAGTTCCTCGGCGAAGGTCACTCAAACATGATCGCATCGGTTGCCTAATGCCGAGGCTTTCGCGCAGCCGATTACCGCGCTGCCAGCAAAGCCCGCAAATGCCGCGCCCGCTCCGGCGACCGCAATTGCCGCAGAGCCTTTGCCTCAATCTGCCGTATCCGCTCTCGCGTCACGTCAAACTGCTGGCCGATCTCTTCGAGCGTGTGCTCACGATCGCACCCTATGCCAAAGCGCAGCCGGATCACCTTCTCCTCTTTCGGAGAAAGCGTCTTCAAAATATTCGCCGTCTCATCGCGCACGTTGGTGTCGATGACGGCGTCCACCGGCGACCCCACCCAGCGATCCTCAATCAAATCGCCCAAGGCGGATTCGCCGTCGCGCCCGACCGGAGTTTCGAGCGAAACCGGATCACGCGAGATCGTCTTCAGCTTCTGGACCTTCTCCACCGGAATGTCCATGCGCCGGCTGATCTCTTCATTCGTTGGCGCGCGGCCGAGCTCTTTTTCCAGTTCGCGCGTGGCGCGCAGGAACTTGTTCATGCTCTCGTTCATGTGAACGGGAATACGAATCGTGCGGGATTGATCGGCGATCGCGCGTGTGATGGCCTGACGAATCCACCACGTAGCGTATGTGGAGAACTTGTAGCCGCGACGATACTCGAACTTGTCGGCGGCCCGCATCAAACCGATATTGCCTTCCTGGATCAAATCCAGCAAATGCAACCCACGGTTGACGTATTTCTTGGCCACCGATACTACCAGACGAAGATTCGCCTCAACCAGATCCTTCTTCGCCCGCTCGGCTTCAATCTCGCCATGCCGGATCACCGACATCGTGTGGCGAAGCTCAGTCAGCGTCGCATTGGCGGCCTGTTCTCGCTTGCGGACCTCGCGCTTCAACTCACGCGCCTTGGTTTGCGCGGTCTGGCTGCTCTTGCCTTCGAGCTTCTTCAGTTCCGACTCGAGGTGATTCATCTCCTCGACAGCGCGATCCAGCTCCCGCGAAAAGTCGCGCCACTTGACCGTCACCCATGGAATCTGGCGAATCAGACGCGCGGTCTCGACCACCGTGCGCGCCCACTTGTAATTCCACTTGCGCTTGAGTTTTTTGTTCGAAGCCGCAACGGCTTCAGCCTTTTCGGCGGCCTGCTGTTGGCGTTTGAACGCGGCTTGATACTCCGCAAACTGCGCGGTCACTTCCTTGCGGCGCTTCAGATCGGCGCTAGTGCCTTCTTCCACGTCGCCCAGATCCGCGATATTGTCGACCTCTTCAGTACCCTTGCGGATATGTTCGGCGACTTCGTGAATGAGCGCCTGAACCAAAGCTGATCGGCTCACCGCTTTTTGCATCCGGAGCTTGCCACGCTCCATCTTACGGGCCAAGTCAACTTCGCCTTCGCGGGTCAACAAAGGTACGGCGCCCATTTCGCGCAGGTACACGCGAACCGGGTCATCCGTATATATCGATTCTTCCTGAGGCTGCGCAGCCTGAAAATCTTCGCCGTCGTGAACTTCTTCCGGATTGAAGAATGGAGTCTCTTCGTCGAAAGGAAGCCCAAGCGGCTCATGCGCGTCGCCTAGGTATTGTTCCTCAAATTGGTCCAATGTACACCAACCTCATATAACCCACGCTCATTCGGCGCGCTGGAACGCGCCCGGTATTCCTGCAGACCGGTAGATCCTGAACACCGCTCGAACTGGCGCGGCTAAGCCCTAGCCAGTCAAAAACTGGCGGTACAGAAGTATATCATCAACCGGACGGGTTCTAACCCCCTATTTTCAATACGTTATCTGGCGATGAAAAGTAACGGGACTTATGTAATATTATTACAACAGTTAATAGTGCGCTGCTATACCTCACTAGAGGTAGATGCTCACCGAGCCCCAACAGTTTCTTAACCTCAGTGTAGCGGCTAGCCGGGGCGCTTTTGCTTAACCAGCGCTTGCAATTCACCCAGGAAGGCGTCGACGTCCTGAAAGTCACGATAAACCGAAGCAAACCGGACATAGGCGACCTTGTCCAGCAACTGGAGCCGATCGGCCACCATTTCTCCTATTGCTGTAGTAGTGACTTCCCGATCCGCGTTGTCCGACAGCTTGCTTTCGACGGCGTCCACGATTTCGGCCAGCTTGGTAACGCTGATGGGGCGCTTTTCACAAGCCTTTAGCAGCCCGTTGAGCACTTTTTGGCGCTCAAACTTCTCTCTCCGCCCGCCCTTCTTAATCACCATATAAGGAATCTCGTCGATCCGCTCGTACGTGGTGAAGCGGCGTCCGCAGGATAGGCACTCCCGGCGGCGCCGCACAACATCGGCTTCTTTGCTCTCGCGTGAGTCTATGACCTTGTCTTCGCGGTGGCTGCAAAATGGGCAAGTCATTAAATAAGTTGGCCTTTACTCGTCCGCTTGTTCGCGGATCTGACGTAGTTTACCCCACTTGAGGCCGTCATGGAAAGCCAGTACCAGCCCAAAGGGCACAATTACTACAAATGTAATTAACCACAGGACGATCGCCATCCCGCCAGAAACCTCCACTGGCATCCCAAAAAGTTCCGTAAGGACTACAATTGTTACGATCTGCATGCCCCCGCCTACTCCGGGGATCTGGACCACGCTTCCGAACGAAACGAACCCAACGAAAATGAGCACGTCCATCAATCCAAGGGCATGGGTAGCCGGGGAAGCGCGGAAAATACACGCGTAGCAAGCGACGATAAGTGCCCATTCAAGAACGGAATAGCCAAGCGCCGCCAACACCGCACCCGTGTCCTTGGTGGATTGGATCCCTTCGACAAACGCCCCTACGACCCTGCGCAGCAGCCCTTGATATCGCTCTGGGAGGACGGCGCCAGCATCCATAATACGCTGCGCACTGGCGGTTCCGAACCGGCGCATTGCCACAAACATCACGAGACAAACAGTCGCCACCCCCGCTGCCACATACCCGCCCACCGCGAGCACCCAACGGAGCCCCTCCCCCACTTGCACCCCGCTTGTCTTCACTTGCGACAGCGCGACGCCGAAAATCATCAAGGCCATCATCAGGTCATACATGCGCTCGACCAGCCAGGCGGCCATTTGCGAGGAGAACGAGAGCTTTTCCTTGAGCCCGATCACGTACGGCCGCACCATTTCACCGGGCCGTCCAAACAGCACCAGAGCGGTGAACCCGATCGCGGTGCCCGAGAACAGATTCCAAAGACTGGGGTTAGCCTTCAAAGGCCGGATGAGGACCCGCCAGCGCAAAGCACGGCCCAAGTAGGTGAGCCAAGCGATCCCGGATGCCGCCGCGAGCCATCCGGGTTCTAACGACCGGAAGGTGGAAGCGAACAGCTCCCACTGGAATCCGCCGGATTGGGACCATTTCCAGGCCCAAACGCCGAGCGCCACGACGGCTAATAAGGCCAAACCGGCCCAAAGCCTCCATTTGACTGGTGTTGATTCCATGTTTTCGGCGTGCGAAGGGCTAGAATAGCAGGAGCCCGCAGATCGATCGAACTTCCAATGATACGGTTTCGTTCCTAATAGTGGAAGGCAAATCGGAGCGATGCAAGGGGCGGCGATCACATTACCGATCGGATCTGGGCAGGGATTCTGGCAACGGCAGACGCTATTGGACGTTGACGCACAACTGGTAGAGCGATGCCTGGGCGGCGAGGAAGCTGCTTGGGAAGACCTCGTTCGCCTGCATTCCAGGCGCGTCTACGGCATCTGTTTCCGTTTCACCGGGTCCGATGGCGAGGCGCAGGACATCGCGCAGGAAGCGTTTCTGCGGGTCTTTCAATCGCTGAAGAGTTTCCGCGCGGGCGAAGGCTCGTTCCAGGTCTGGCTGGCGCGGCTGACGCGTAATTTGCTGATCGACAACTACCGCAAGGGCCGGATGGCGCGATCCACCGATTCGATTGAAAATCAACTGGCGACGCTGGAAGAAACTTCGGCGGTGGGTTCGCGCACCGAAGGAATGGTGCAGGAACGCGAAGCCAGCGAAGTATTGCAGGCGGCGTTACAGAAGCTTTCGCCGGAGTTGCGCGAAGCCGTGGTGCTGCGCGATCTCGAAGAGATGGAATATCGCGAAATCGCGGATGTGTTGAAGGTGCCCGAAGGCACGGTGAAGTCTCGCATCAATCGCGGCCGCGCCGAACTGGGGCGAGTTCTAAAACGGATGAAGGTTTCGGTATAGAGAGTTGAGACGGTTATGAAGTGCGTAGATATTGAAGCTCTGCTGTGCGACTACGTCGACGGCGCGCTCGGCCAACCCGAGCGGGCTGAGGTCGACACGCATATCGCAAGCTGCGATGCCTGCGCCGAATCGCTGGCGGATTCGCAGTCGGCCGTGCAGTTCATGTCGGGCGTTGATTCGCTCGAAGCACCGCCTGAGTTAGTGACGCGCATTCTCTACCAGACACACGGAGCTAAGCTGCGGAATCCGGAAGTGGAGCCGTTGCGCCGGGGATGGCTTAGCCGGTTATTCCAGCCGATCCTGCAGCCGCGATTCGCCATGGGCATGGCGATGACGATTCTTTCGTTTTCGATGATCGGCAAGATGGCGGGCATTCCGCAACGCCCTTTGTCGGCGGCTGATCTTGAACCGGGCAGGATTCTGGCGTCGATCGATACGAAGGCGCATCGGGCGTACGACCGGCTGGTGAAGTATGTCGACAATCTCCGGCTGGTGTACGAGATTCAAAGCCGGTTGGGCGAGTGGTCCGCACAGGAAGAACAGGCATCAGCCGAACAGGGGCGCAGAAATAGACGGGTTGAGCCAGCGACTCCGGCCGCGACACCGCTGGACGCGACAGATGATGACAAGAGGGAGAGCAGTAAATGAGCACGGTGGCTTCGTTTTGCCGCAATTGCGGACAGCCGCTCAATGAGCGGGAGAAGGCTGCAGGTTTGATTCAATGCACCGGGTGCGGGACGGCGGCTCAGTCCTCCGCACAGACCGGGTCGTACTCTGGCAGCTATGCACCGCCGCCTCCGTATGTCGCAGCGCCTGTGCCTGAGCCCGGCGTCTCTCCGGGCCTCGCCTTCCTGCTGGGACTTATACCCGGCGTCGGCGCCATCTACAACGGTCAGTACGCCAAGGGCTTGATTCACGTGTTCATCTTCGGCCTGTTGATGAGCATCGCCAACGAAGGGCGTCATGAACCGGCGCCACTGTTGGTCATGATGGTGGCCGGCTTCTATTTCTACATGCCGTTTGAGGCGTATCACACGGCGCAGAAGCGGCAACGCGGATTGCCGGTGGATGAGTTCTCCAGCATAGTGCCGCTGACCGGCAAAGCGACCGGCCTTCCGGTGGGGCCCATGGTTCTGATCGGCGTCGGTGTTTTGTTCCTGTTGAGCAATTTCGATATCCTGCGCATGTCGCAAATCGTCCGGTTGTGGCCTGTCGGGCTGCTCGGACTTGGACTCGTCATGCTGCGTGAACGGTTGAGGCCGTCGCAGTCCGCGCCGCCGCCTCCACCTCCTCCGCCTACGTCCTATCGGCCCTACGGCGAAGGCCCGTCTCAACCGGAGGCATCCCATGAGTAGCGCCTATTTGCGAGCCGTCCGCGGGCCGGTATTGTTGATCGTCCTCGGCTTTCTGATGTTGGCCGATCATCGCTCGGATTTCAGTTTCTGGCGGACGTGGCCAATTCTGCTGGTGACCGCCGGCCTGCTGGTGCTGGCTGAGCGCGCGGCGATTCGTGAGAATCCCTGGGCTGCGGCGAATGAGGCTGGGCCTCCTCCGCCTCCGCCAATTCCAAACACGATCGCCTATCGGCCGTTTGGGCAGCCGGATCCAACGCCCACTCAACCAGCGCCGTCACAACCACCGCTATCACAACCTGAAGGAGGAACACAGTCATGAGACGCGCATCGTTGATCGGACCGATAGTGCTGATCGTCATTGGCACATTGTTCCTGCTGAACAATATGTTGCCGGAGCTTTCGGTCATCAACTTCGTGGCCAATTGGTGGCCCGTGGCGTTGATCGGCTGGGGTCTGTTGCGCGTGGTCGAACTGACGCGGTGGAAGAGCGAAGGCCGCCCGCTGCCGCAAAATGGCGTCTCGGGCGGCGAGTGGACCTTCATTGTGTTTCTTTGTCTGGCTGGCTCGGCCGTCTTCACAGCGCATCAATATCGTGACCGGTGGCCGGTGCGGTTCAGCAACGGCGGGCTGGACGTGCTGGGTGAGAGCTTCGATTATCCGCAAGCCGAACAAGTGTTGGCCGAGGCCGGGAAAACTCCGCGCGTGTTGATTGAGAATCTGCGCGGCACGGCGCGAATTGTCGGAGCCGACGGTGATGGCGTGAAAGCTTCCGGCCGTATGACGGTGCGCTCGTTTCAGCAGTCCGACGCCGAAAAAGTGAGCAGGGATTGCAAGCTACAGATTGTCCGTCAGGGTGACCTGATCGTCGTGCGCACCAATCAGGACCGCGCGCCGTCTTCCTCCAAAGTAACTGCCGATCTGGAGATTACCGTGCCGCGCGGGGCAACCGTCGAAGCGCGCGGGCGGTATGGCGATTTCGAAATCGTCGACATTGGCGGCGCGGTCACCGTGGATAGCGATAACGCCGGCGTGCGCATCGCCAATGCGGGCGGCGCGGTGAAAGTGAACACGCGCAACAGCGACGTCATTCGCGTGGCGAACGCCAAGTCAACTGTAGAGATTTCCGGGCGCGGGCAGGATGTGGAGCTCGAAAGCGTGGCCGGACAAGTAACGGTGAACGGCTCTTATCGAGGCGAGATGACATTCCGGAATCTGGCGAAGCCGGTGCGCGTGGAAGATCAACGCGCGGAACTGCGGTGTGAGCGGATTCCCGGCACGGTATCGATGTCGCGGGGCGAGTTCAGCGGCAACGACGTGGTGGGCCCAGTGATCCTGCGCGGTCAATCGAAGGACGTGGAGCTGAGCAACTTTACCGAGTCGCTGGAAGTATCGGTGGATCGGGGCGATATCGATATCCGCCCGGGCCGTATGCCGCTCGGCAAGATGGACGTGAAGACGCGTGGCGGCAACATCACGCTCGCTTTGCCGGACGCCGCAAAGTTCTCCGTCGAAGCCACGACCGCACGCGGCGAAGCCGACAACAGCTACGGCGAGCCGCTTCGGCAGGATCGATCGGGCAAGACGGCGAAGATTGAAGGCACGGTGGGTGTGGGTCCGGTGTTGCGGCTCCATACCGAACGCGGGACAGTGCATGTGCTGAAGGGCGGTGCGGCGGTTCCCGTTCCGCCAGTGCCTCCGGCGACACCGGGTGTGCCGAAAGTAGAACGCCTCTAGGCTCAGAACTCCCGATCTCGGAGGAAATTACGCCGAACCGATTCGGTAGACAAGCCTGAGAGCAGTCCCTGGGAAGAGGGTCTCGGTTTGGTCGAGTTCGGCGCAGAGAGCGCGGGCGGCGTGGTCATGAGCTTGGTGGGTGAGATGGTGAAGCTGGACGGTGAGAGTATTGGCCTGATAATCAGGGAAGAGATCGGCCTCGGTGGTGTAGATCTGACGAAGCAAGGATCGAGCATCATCGGTGCGGGCCAGAGCCGGGCGCACCAGGGAGGCCATGGCCGTCTCGGCACGATAGCAAAT
>JAYUSQ010000246.1:0-39139 GCA_043755595.1 Acidobacteriota bacterium
AGTCTCTCCCGGCTTCCTGCTTCCCGCAACTTCAGCTTCAGCCCAACTCATTTTCCTTGCCGCCTCAACTGCAAGGGGATGAGATCAGGAGTTCTGAATCTGGGGCAATCACAGTGCGCTGGGGCAACGGCTTGAGGAGTTGGGGCCGCTGGGGCCGTGACTTCCCGGCTTATTCGTCCGTAGATCGGTCTGAAAAGTTTGGCGTGTAATGGGCCACGATCTTTCCCCTCTCCAATGCCAAATTCGCGCCCCAAAGCGCGCTGTTTTCTCCTTCGAAGATGAGGCTCCAAGGCGGCCCGGAGAAGTCAAGACCGCGCCAATTGGCGCGGCGCAGCGAAGCCTTGACGCCGAGGACCGCCTTGACACGATCGAGAAGGGGGAGATGAGCGCGACTACTTCTCGGCCGGAATGTGGTTCGATCACCCGGTAAAGATCGTGACCCATTACATCGCGTCCTGCCCGCTTATTCGACTCGGGTTTCCGGTCTCTTCTCACAAGTCAAACCGACCCCGCGTAGACGTTACTTCTCGACTTATGGAATCACTTGGCCGCCGTTCGGAGAATCCGGTCTAAGGGAATACTGACGCCGAATGTAATGCTGCCGTTGTAGCTGTCGATAATCGGGCTGCCCGGAAACACCTGTTTGGCCGGCGTCCCGTAGAATAGGGGAAATCCGTCCCAGTCTTTGTCGTTCCTGAGACTGGATTCGTCCGATAAAAATCGGCCCCGCCAAAGGCTGAAAGTGTCGTCCGCGGAGTTCGCTTTGACAGCGGCCCCCGCAGCGCGTCGAAAGCCATGACTTAGTTCCTTTCCGTTT
Source organism: Acidobacteriota bacterium (assembly GCA_043755595.1). GTDB lineage: Bacteria > Acidobacteriota > Terriglobia > Bryobacterales > Bryobacteraceae > VFZP01. The sequence continues at coordinate 818 of JAYUSQ010000246.1, forward strand.
GCGCGGGTAAAACTCGCTTGGAAGATTACTCCGGGGCGCACCATGAACCCGTAGCCCAAGCTGAACGCGTTCGAGTTGCCCCCCTGGTTCAGTTGAAAATTGACCACAAAGCCGCTCCGCATCCGCCATCGCCGAAACCCCGATCCAGTCGTATAGCAGTCGGGAAGATCCGGACTCGCACCGTTGTCCGCTCCCTTCTTATCGATAGCTTCCTCGTAGAGCCAGTGCTCCCACTTGATGCCACATGTGGACCAAGGCACCCAGAAGCCTAGCGTTCCGGCGGCCCGGAACTTGCTGTCATTCTCCGTCAGGAGCCGGTTGGAAGTGGAATCAACCTTAAAATCGATCACGTCGTCGGTTCGCCAATTGAACCCCGCACCTATGATCGGCCGGAAGAAGTGAGTGAAGCTCGTCTTAAGTTTGTCCCGGTCGTCTGTGTCCGAAGCGGGAGCGGCCGGAATTACTGGAGCAGATTGCCCGAGCAGGCAACTCACCGCAAAAATCAAAGCAAGTAGTTGTTTTCTCACGAACGCGACCTCCTCTTGTTGGTCTACTTGTACAAGCGAAAAAGACGAGAGAATGGTGCCAAGAAAATTTCGCCGGTTTTCGAGGGGCGCGCGAAAAGGCGGGATCGCGTTCTGCCCGGCTGCAATTCTATGGCAGTGTTATCCCGCTCGACGGACTGCGTGAGGGGGCCTTTTTACGGAGCGATTGTGCCGAGGCGAACGCCGCGATCGCTAAGCGATCAATCGCTCAACGGTCCAGTAAATGGCTGTGCAGGCAATCATCAGCGACGCCGGGATGACAATGCGGCTGCGATACCAGATCCGATCGGAATAGCGCCAGCCGACTAGCAGGAACGCCGCGGCGATGACGGCTAGTTGCCCGGCTTCGACACCTACATTGAAAGACAGCAACGCCGTCAGAAACTCCGCGCGCGGGAGGCCGAGTTGCTGTAGCACTCCGGCAAAGCCGAGGCCGTGCAAGAGTCCGAAGCCGAAGACCAGGGCGATGCGCCACGATCTTAGTTCGGACAAGAACAAGTTCTCGATGGCGACGTAGGCGATCGACAGTGCAATCATCGGTTCGACGACTCGTGGCGACACGCTGACGACACCGTAAATGCTCAGCCCTAGCGTGATGGAATGCGCGAGCGTGAAAGCGCTGACTTGCAGGAGCACCGAGCGGGCACGGCGGCTGAGTAAGTAGATTCCCAGCACGAATAACATATGGTCCAGGCCGTGCGGGACGATGTGCGTGAAGCCAAGCGTCAGATACCGGCCGATGATGTCGAGTCTGCCGGGCGGCGGGGTCTGCACGGCTAACGATACCGGTTTGCTTGGTTGGCTGCCTTCCAGCCACTCGGTAGCGTTGCCAGCTTGAAAAGAGTAAGTCACGAAAGTCCAGCCAAAAGTCCACGTGAGTTGACGTGCATTGGCCGGGATCTGGCCAGTCAAGCGAATGGTTGCCGCTGGGGCGGAAGTGGCGTCGGGAGCGGGAGTGACCGAGTAAGAGATCGAGGGGTCGACGGCCGTGTCATCGAAGGCGATTTTTATGCGCTGCCGAAACTTCGCGCTGTCAATGGCGGCTCCCTGAAGCTTTCCGGCCAGGGCTGCCCCATCGGTTACTACTTCGATCGCATACGTGCCGTCGCCCGGAAAACGGGCTGTTACGCGCGTGGAGCCGATCTCGTGCGCCGCCGCCAAGCTGCACAGGGCGAGGAGAATCGGAAGCACTTTGCGCAACGACATGGTTAAGCTATCGCCCCTTGGCGTTGGTAACCGGTAGTTCAAAGGTGAGCGAAGCCCAGTAGCTCAACCACTCGGCGTTGGCGCCGGCGGGAGCGGGGATCATGTGTACGGTCTTGATCAGCCACATGCCGCCCGAGCGCAGTTTAAGGCGAACGCGGCCATCGACGCCCGAGCGCGCCGAGAGTTTCTCCATCGGGTTGAGGCGGTTAATGGCGACAACCAGCGCACCGGCGAGCGGGCGGTTTTCATACGTCAGGCGGACCGGTAACTCTTCGGCTGCGCCAAGTAAGTAGGGATTACGTTCGGCCACTAACTCAAGCGGCAAGCCCAGCGCGCGGTCAGCCTGAAGTTTGTTGGGCGCTCCGGAGAGCACCAAACTTTTGGCGCAACGGGCGAATAACTCATGGACAACGTCGCCTTTTTGACCCCGGCGGGCGCGCAAAGCCGCTATCGAGTCGAGGCCCTCTTCTTTCAGGTATCGATTGAACTTCTCGGCCGTCTGTTCCACCGCGCTCGGGTTGCTCCAATATCCCACCACCTGCATTCCGGGTTCGGCCACGCGTACAAAGCCCGCAGGGTTCGCGCCTTCGCGCCCGATCACCGGCTTGCGGCCTGCTGCGTCTTCATGAATGAAACGGTTGATCAGAGCCGACGATCGCGGCAGGGGATCGCCCAACAACTCCTGGCCCACCAACAACCGCAGACTGACGATGTCGCCGTTTTTGGGAAAGAAAGTTGAAGGCTCAATCCACATATCATGGGCGAGGAGGAGCGGCGAGCAGAGCAGCGCAAGGGAGATCAAGTGGCGGCGGTTCATAAAAATAAACAGGTGCGGGGACAGTTCAGTTCGACTGCCCCCGCCTCTCCTTCTATTCTATTTGCTACTGGACTGGCGGAATTTCCGGAACCGGAGTGGCGTTGGTCCCGCCATGTCCCTGGAACAGACCCTGGTGGGCCGGAGCGAGGAACGGGAACCGGTCGAGGAAGTTCTTGTCGTTGGTTTCAACACCCTTCGACAAACCGGCGGCCGGGTCGCCTGCGGTAATCAAGCTGATCAACACCGTGTTGACATTCACCTGATGCCGATTCGCTGCCGTTCCACCACCCAAACGGCGGCCGTTGGGGAAGCTGGAGTCGATGGATGCGTCAAGGGTAATGACGTCGCCCGTAGAACCGTCGGCGATCGGGATCGGACGGCCGAGGTTGATGGCGCGAATGATGTCGACGCGGGGTCCTTTCAGCGACTCCACGGCGGCTGCGGGAAGGCCAAGGGCCTTATAGATTCCGAGGGCTTCGGCATCGCGAACGAGCACGGGGAACAGGATGTTGGCGCCGAAATTGGTGACGTCCATCATCGGAGTGGTGTGGAGGTACTGCGTCTGCGACTGCGTGCCGATCAGGCCGGCATTGAACAACGGGAGAGCGTTGCGGCCCACTTGGACCCAATCGCCAGAGCCCTGCACGCCGGTGATGATGTTGGAGGCGTCGACGGTCTGTACCCTCTGGCGGCTGATCGAAGTCCAGATGCGCAGGAGGGCGTCGGTTGAATCCGCGCGAAGTTCGCCATTGTGGGGCGCGCCTTCTTTGAAGAATTCGGTGATTGGGACTTCAATCGCGAGCGAGAACACATTGAAGCCCGTGAAAACGTCGCGGATGGGTCCACTGCGCGCGCCGGCGATTCCGCCGAGATCGGCGCGGCCGAGATTGACGAGATCGAAGATGCCCTTCTCGTCCAGTTGATACGGATCGTCGAACTGACCGGCGATGACGCGCCCGCCATTGCCCAGCTGGTGAATGAATTTGTCGACGAAGGCCTGGTTGTAGAGGCCGACTTCGCGGCTGGAGGCATCGCCGGAATCATATCCTTTGAAAGCTCCGAGGCCGTACACAAGCCGGTCGGTCTGCGGCCCGTGGTTGTTCGGCAACACGGGAAGATCGAGACCGATCACCGAAGTCCGTTGGGGGTCATCCTTGCCGTCCGCGCCTGGGAAGACGCGAGTCACCGTCATCGTCTCGGTCCCGCCGGTGAGCTGCCACAACAGTTCGTTGCCGCCGCCCAGCGGGTCTTTGGCGTTGGCCGCCGCTTCGGGCTTGAGGGTGTTCTTGAATTCGACGCGGTAGACCAACTGGTCTTTCAGGCTGGTCCCCTGCCCGACGTGGAATTCATACCGGTAGCCGTTGCACGCGCGCAGGCCCTGGTTACCTTGTCCGGGCTCATGCAGCGGGTTGAAGTTCATGATCAGGTACAGCTTGTCGTGCGAGCCGTTGGACACCCAGGCGTAGGTGTCTGTGTTGTCGGCGCACGGTTCGTTGAGGACGGCTAGGGCTTCGCGATGGCTCGAAGCAAATAGCGAGGTGGTGGAAGCGGCCAGCAGTGCAGCGGGCGTGATCCATTTAGATATGGGGTGCATTTGCGTCTCCTGATGGGCTATACGGGACGGACGAGGCGATTGGATTGATGCGAGGGCAAAAAATTCCGAAGGTCCGACCTGCGAGGATGGGGAGCGCGTCGAAATGGGGTGTGTCTATTCTGCGACCACGGTCCAATGGTCTTTGGGATATAGGCGAAGTTGGTCTTGAGCGACGTGGTAAGACCAGTATTCGTCGAAGTCTCCACTGAGGTAAAGAGAGCGGAGTTTGACGATGGCTTCAGCCATGGCCGGAGTCCAGCGCATGCCGGAACGTTCCATGCGGTGGCGCCGTACTTCTTTTGCGGCTTGCGGAACGAGCCGAGCAACACGCCATCTTCGGCGACACGATTCAGAATGCCGTTGGACCCGATGATCGACGTATTGACCGCGCCGCAGCCGCCGATCAGGTTGTCGTAATACTGGCTGCGCGAGGCGTCGGGGATGATCATCACCGCGAAGATACCGATCAGCCCTGTCGAAACCAGCGCGGACGTAAAGAGCATATCGGCCGTGAATGAATCGAACGCTCTCATCGGCGAAGCTCCGGGTAGATAAATGGAAGCGGGCCGGGGCCGTGGAGATTGAACGGTTGACCGCCGGCTTTCCAGGAGGCGAGGGCGACGGCGAAGACAAGGTCATCGTGGGCGGAGCGGCAGCCCCAGCGGTGCAACTCGGTCTGTAACGCTTGGGTGGCGGGGCCCGCGACGGCCACTTCCAACATGCGTTTTTCGAGTAGGACGCGGAGGTTGACGAGTAAGTCCTGGCGGGGAACGTGGTAGTCCCCGAAGGAGACAGTTACTCGCTGGCCACCGGTTATGGTGACGGCGGTCATAGGGACCCCGAGGCGGGCTTTCGATAACATGTCGCGCACGGCGGCGCCGACTCCGGTGGCGTCCATCACGATTTGTAAGTTCCGGTCTCGGTAACTTTGCGCCACGGCGCGAACGCGTTCAACGACGTCCGGATACTCGGTTCGTAACGGGATTCGCTCTAAGTGGCGAACGATAATCCGGGTGCGAGTCTGATCGATGTAAGTGACGGCGTCACGGGCGCCGGTTAGTTCGACGAGGCGTTCGACGACGGCGATCGCCGAGTAGTCGCGGGCTTGGCCTAAGTCGAGGCCCAGGAAGAAACGGGAGCCGGGCTTTTCGATGGTCACGGGTTGTTACTCTCCCTGGGAACATGGCGGAAGGCATCGTCAATGGCATCGGGCGCGAAGTAAGCAAAGTCAGCGGCCACGAATTCGCAGAGATACTCCTGGCGGAACATCTGATCGGTAAGGTTCTTGCGCTCTTCGTCGAGAAACTTAGGAAGGATGCGAGGGCATTCGGGGGCCGGAGTTTGGACGCGGGTCCAGGCGGGCCCACCGTTTGTCCACTGGTCGTAGAAGTAACCTTGACGGCCATTAGGCGTGGACATGAGCCAGATGGCGGCATTCGGGTTCGCGGCAACCATTGGGCGGACGGCATGGTAGATGCTATCGGGCACACGCGCGGCTTCGTCAATCAAGAGGAGCGCAACATTCGAGAAGCCACGAATGGTGGTCTCGCGTCCAGGAAGCCCGACAATGCGGGAGCCATTTGGGAGGGCCAGCGAGATCGGGTTGTCGCCGTCGCCCCTGGCTTCGATATCGAGGACGCCAAGGAAACCGGCGGCTTTGCGAACGAACTCAGCCGATTGGCGGGCGGACGGCGAAGTAACGATAGTAAGTGACTTTTCGTGATGGAAAGCCTGATGAACGGCGCGAATAGAGATGGCGGTCGACTTACCCCATTGACGGCAGCAGTTCAGAAGACCGCGGCGAACGGCGGCGTCGAGGGCTGGAATCTGGTCAGGGCCCGGATGGAAGGCGAGCCTGTCGCGCGCGAAGCCGATAACATCGAAAATGTAGCGCGAGTCATCCATGAGTAAGTGCCGATTGTCTCCTTTCTAGAACGGTTTCAGATTTCTGGACACCGCATGCTGGCGCATGGCGGCTCGGAACGAATTGGAACGGAGCGGTTCACCGCCGGATAAGACCGCATGCTGACGCATGGCGGCTCGGAACGGAGCCGGGCGGCTAGAGTGAGTCAGCCTGATCAAGCAGCTCTAGGAATTGGGGGTGCAGGCTGGGGTTGCCGTTCAGGATCATGTTGTTGATCAAGACGAGAAAGGCTTTCCATTTGGGGTGTTGGCGCAGGGGAAGCGAGGCCGGCGCGGCGCTCGCGATCTTGAGGCGGTTGCGCCGCGTAAATAGGTGCTGGATGTTGAAGTTGAGTGTCATGATTTTGGTGTTCGTTTGTGGGATTGGGTTCGGCTGGCAATTCGACCTTTTCTCGCGAGGCGCGGAGGGTGGCCAAGCGCGTGAGACAGCGATCGAACTGACGGGCGAGACGGGTTTCGTAGCGTAAAAGGATGGGCAGGGAGGGTGACTTCTCAACCAACTTACGGAAGGCGAGCGCGCCGCGAGTAGCCTCATCGATCGCGTCGTAAGTCGTGGCGAGGTCATCCATCATGTCGTCCATCTGGTTGTCGAGGAGGGCGGTTTCCATAGCCAGGGCGCGATTGTGGCGCCAACGGCAAACGGCCATTTCGTGGACGGTGAGGTGCTCAATGGTGGTGGCTGGCGCGAGTTCGGCGATCAGGGCTTCGTGGAGCAGGGTGAACTCGGCGGGGTTTTCGTTGCTGAGGCAGACGGCGTGCACGGCGCGGTCAGGCGAGGCGAGACCGTGGCGGGAGGGGGCGTTGGCGGCGGAGCGAGCTTTTCCTTCGGGCGTAACAGGCCCGTGGGACTTTTTCCCGTTGGCACGGGAGGCGGCGCGGCGGCGTTTGGATGACATAACCGGTCCGAGTGTAGCGGTTCGGTTAAAAATGCTTGAAGATGTTCAGGGCCGGAAAGTGGGGAAACATCGGAAAAGAAGCGGGATATAATTTTTGACCAGGGCTGTGAACGACTTCTGGCTCGACCCTGGTTATTAGCCGGCGGCATTAAACACCGCAAACCGCATGCTTGCGCATGGCGGCTCAGAACGAATCTGGTACGACAGAGGGTGACATATGGCGGAACAAAACCCCAGTACGCAAACATACGCAGCGCTCCTCACTAGCATTAAAGAGCGCATCCAGACCGCCCAGGTTCGGGCCGCGCTGGCCGTCAATCAGGAATTGGTGTTGCTGTACTGGAGCATTGGAAACGAGATTCTGGTTCGGCAACGGGAAGAGGGTTGGGGCAAGAACATTATTCCCCGGCTGGCGAAGGATCTCACGGAGCAGTTTCCAGAAATGAAGGGGCTATCGCCGCGCAACCTTGGCTACATGAAGGCGTTTGCGGAGGCATGGCCGGAGGAATCAATTTTGCAGCAGCTTGCTGCAAAATTGCCTTGGTTCCATAACTGCATCATTCTGGACAAGATAAAGGCTCCAGAGGAGCGCCTTTGATACGTGCGAGCCGCTATCGAAAATGGCTGGAGCAGGAACGTCCTCATTCTCCATATCGAAGCAGGCCTCTATCGACGCCAAGGCAAAGCGGTCACCAACTTTAAGCGGACGCTGCCCGAACCGCGATCAGATCTGGCGCAACAGCTTTTGAAAGACCCCTACAACTTTGATTTTCTCACCCTTGGCCAGGACGCTCGGGAACGTGACCTGGAAATTGGGCTTGTCGGGCACATCCAGAAGTTCCTGGTTGAACTCGGCGTCGGTTTTGCATTTGTGGGCCGGCAGTATCCGCTAAATGTCGGCGGCGAAGACTTTCGGATCGACCTGCTGTTCTACCACCTTAAATTGCGCTGCTATCTGGTCATCGATTTGAAGATGACGCCCTTCAAGCCAGAGTACGCAGGGAAGATGAACTTCTACCTTGCCGCCGTGGACGACATGGTGCGCCACCCTGACGACAAGCCCAGCATCGGCCTCATCCTTTGCAAGACCAAGAACGGAATCATTGCCGAATACGCGCTCAGAGGCACGACCACTCCGATGGGAATTTCCGAGTTTACACATCTTGAAAAGCTCCCCGAGCAGCTTAAGGGAACGCTGCCCACCATTGAAGAGATCGAGGCGGAGCTTGGGCCAGACCCGGCGGAGACCGAATTGCCTGAGGAGTGACGGCCCGTTCGCCCGCCGCCGCTACGCATCGGGGTTGCCGGTGGGCTAACCATCTGCCGAAACGCGAACATGGCCCGAGGATGCCATGCACGTAACTGCGTTGTGAGTCGGCTATATCAGGCGACCGCTATCGTTTATCATTTTGGAAGCCCTTTGCTGTTGCCAACGCATTCGCTGGCACTCCACCCCGGCTCCGACCAGGACATATGACCACATGAATGCAGTAGAGATCGAGGCGGCAGTATCCGAGTTGGCGCGTCAGCCGTTTGACGCCGCCGAGTTTCCGTTTGCCTTCCTGGCTGCCTTCGGCAACAAAGAAACCACCATCAAGCGTTTGCGTAAAGGCGAATCGAACGCATCCGATTTGGCCGGTGGCGTACTGCAGAGGAATAACATCCACCTCGCCGTTTGCGAACCCCGCATGGTGGGCGAGACGCTGAAAGCGCTCCGCGACAGCCCCAAAACCGCCCCGGCCAAAGCGAAGTTCATTCTGGCTACTGACGGCCAAACGCTGGAAGCCGAAGACCTCACCAGCGGCGACACCATTGCGCCCGCTTACCCCGATTTCGCGCAGCACTTCGGCTTCTTCCTCCCCCTGGCGGGCATTTCCACGATCAAGGAGATCAAGGACAATCCCATCGACGTCCGAGCCACCGGGCGGCTCAACAAGCTCTACATCGAGCTCTTGAAAGACAACCCCGAGTGGGCCACCGAGGCGCGCCGCCCGGACATGAACCATTTCATGGCGCGCCTCATCTTCTGCTTCTTCGCGGAGGATACCGACATTTTCAACGGCACGGGGCTGTTCACGAAAACAGTAGAGCAGATGAGCGCGCGCGACTCTTCGAACACTCATGAGGTGATTAGCACCGTGTTCCGCGCCATGAACACCAAGATTGCCGATCGCGCCGACGCGAAGTTGCCCGGCTGGGCTGATATCTTCCCCTACGTCAACGGCGGGCTGTTTTCCGGCAGTACCGAAGTGCCGCGTTTCGCGCGGATGGCTCGCACTTACTTGTTGCACGCGGGAGAGTTGAACTGGCGCGAGATCAACCCGGACATCTTCGGCTCCATGATCCAAGCGGTCGCGGATGATGAAGAGCGCGGCGCGCTTGGCATGCACTACACCAGCGTGCCCAACATCCTGAAAGTGCTCAACCCGCTGTTCTTGGACGGCCTGCGCGCGGAGTTGGAGGCGGCGGGCGACAACGCCCGAATGCTTCTGAACCTGCGTAAGCGCATGGCGAAGATCCGAGTTTTCGATCCGGCCTGCGGCTCCGGCAACTTTCTGGTGATTGCCTACAAACAGATGCGCGCCATTGAGGCAGAACTCAACCGGCGCCGCGGCGAGCCAATCCTACACTCCGAAATCCCGCGCACTAATTTCCGCGGAATCGAACTGCGCGATTTTCCAGCCGAGATCGCGCGCCTGGCGATTATTATTGCGGAGTTCCAGTGCGATGTGTTGTATCGCGGTCCTTTGGTAGCCCGCGCCGAGTTTCTGCCGCTTGATTCGATGAACTGGATCACCTGCGGCAACGCGCTGCGGCTGGACTGGGTCAGCCTCTGGCAACCCCATAAAGGCCCCGTCAAGCTTGTGGCCGAAGACTTGTTTTCGACGCCACTTGAGCAAGCCGAGATTGACTTCGAAAACGAAGGCGGCGAGACCTATATCTGCGGGAACCCTCCCTATCTCGGAAGCAAGTGGCAATCAGACCAACAAAAAGCAGATTTGGGTGCGGTCTTTGAGGATCGGGTTAGCAGTTGGAAATCGCTGGATTATGTGGCTGGCTGGTTCATGAAAGCCGCCGGCTATGGCATTAGAACGAATGCGGCGGCGGCTTTCGTGTCTACCAACTCCATCTGCCAAGGCCAGCAAGTTCCAATTCTATGGCCCCTGATTTTCGCAACGGGCCATGAGATTGCGTTCGCCCACACTTCATTCAAATGGGCAAACTTGGCGACCCACAATGCCGGTGTCACAGTCGTGATCGTTGGAATTTCCAGGCGCGCGAGCAAGATCAGACTTCTCTTTTCTGCCGTGGACAATGGCGGCACGGCCGCAAGGGAAGCCGAGAGCATCAACGCTTATTTGGTGGCAGGCCCGAATATTCAAGTCGAGCAGCTACGCCAGCCTGCGTCAGGGATCTCGCAAATGCTGTTTGGCAACATGCCAAGAGATGGTGGTCATTTTATTCTCTCGGGTGATGAGCGCAAGACTATGCTACGGGACCACCCAGAGCTCGCTCGGCTCATACACCCTTATCTTGGCTCGGAGGAAATGATCCAGGGAAAACTACGTTGGTGTCTATGGATGGATGACGCCGATATCGAGTTCGCACAGAAGCATCCGGTGCTGAGTTGCGTCATGGAGAATATTCGTGACTTTCGCCTAAGAAGCAATGCCTCATCAACACGCGAGTTCGCCGAGAGGCCTCATCGATTCGTTCAAATTGCCGGAACTGCACGCAGTTATTCCCTAGCAGTGGCAAAGGTTTCGTCTGAAAGGCGGCCATATCTTCCGGTAGATTTGTTCAGCGGGAACGTGATTGTCAGTGACCTGTTGTTCGCCCTCTACGACGCCCCGCTCTGGAATATGGCTTTGATCGCTTCGCGCCTCCATCTGGTTTGGATTGCGACCGTCTGCGGCAAGTTGGAAACGCGATACCGGTATTCCAATACCCTTGGCTGGAATACCTTCCCCGTCGCGACATTGACACATCAAAACAAGGCCGATCTCACCCGCTGCGCAGAGGACATCCTGTTGGCTCGCGAAGCACATTTTCCAGCAACCATCGCAGACCTCTATGACCCTGACAATATGCCAGAAAACCTGCGTCGCGCGCATGAACAGAATGACGAGGTGCTGGAGCGTATCTACATCGGCCGGCGCTTTCGCAATGACACCGAACGGTTGGAAACATTGTTTGAGCTGTATACGAAGATGACAGCGGCACCGGCAAGTCCGGCCCCGTCGGCAGCAAAAAAGAAAAGGAAGACATTAGCGTGACGGCGGATAACCCGACAAACAAAAGGACCATTCCTTCGGTCTCCATCACCACCGCCCGCACCGGAGCATCCAGCCGGGCCAACGCTTTCGGGATGCGGCCCATGCAAGAGCGTGCCTATGCGCGCCGCGGAGAGCAATACCTGCTGATCAAATCGCCGCCTGCTTCCGGGAAGTCGCGTGCGCTGATGTTCATCGCGTTGGACAAGCTACACAACCAAAGTCTCAAACAGGCGATCATCGTGGTGCCGGAGCGCTCCATTGGCGGCAGCTTTGCCGACGAGCAGTTGAGCGCGCATGGTTTCTGGGCGGACTGGACGGTGAAGCCGCAATGGAATCTCTGCAACGCTCCGGGAGTGGATGAGCCTCGCGTGGCCCAATCCAAGGTGAAGGCGCTGGGCGAATTCCTCGCCAGCGGCGACCCCATCCTGGTGTGTACACATGCCACCTTCCGCTTCGCCGTGGATGATTTGGGAGTGGCCGCCTTCGACGGGCGGCTGCTGGCGGTCGACGAGTTTCACCACGTCAGCAGCAATCCGGACAACCGGCTGGGCAATCAGTTGGAGCAGTTCATGGCTCGCGACAAGGTGCATATCGTCGCGATGACGGGCTCCTATTTCCGTGGCGATGCGGAAGCGGTGCTGGGGCCGCAGGATGAGGCGCGTTTCGAGACGGTCACTTACACCTACTACGAACAACTCAACGGCTATGAGTTTTTGAAGTCGCTCGATCTTGGTTATTTCTTCTACACCGGGCGGTATCTGGACGCGATCATGAAGGTGCTGGACCCCGGACTCAAGACGATCGTGCATATCCCGAATGTGAACTCCCGCGAGAGCCTGAAGGATAAACACAAAGAGGTGGAGGAGATCATGGACGCGCTCGGAACTTGGAAGGGTGTCGATCCGGTGACGGGCTTTCACTTGATTGAAGTCTCCGAAGGCCCGGCGGTGCGAACCATCAAAGTGGCGGATCTGGTGGACGATGGCGATGCGGCCAGGCGTTCTAAAGTGCTGGCGGCCTTGAAGGACCCGGTGCAGCGGTTCAATCGCGATCATGTTGACATCATCATTGCGCTCGGCATGGCCAAGGAGGGCTTCGACTGGATTTGGTGCGAGCACGCCCTGACCATTGGCTATCGCAGCAGTTTGACAGAGATCGTCCAGATTATTGGCCGCGCCACCCGCGACGCTCCCGGCAAAGGGACGGCCCGCTTCACCAACCTGATCGCTGAGCCGGACGCCACTGAGGCGGCGGTGGCCGATGCCATCAACGACACGCTGAAGGCGATTGCCGCGAGCTTGCTGATGGAGCAAGTGTTGGCTCCGCGTTTTGAGTTCACCCCAAAAAATGCGGGGGCGAAGGATGGATTCGACTATGGATCGGGCGGCTATGTGGAGGGTGCGAGAAATTTCGGCGTCAACGAAGGTACCGGCCAGATTCACCTGGAGATCAAAGGCTTGATCGAGCCTGCCAGTCCTGAAGCCACCCGCATCTGCCGGGAGGATTTGAACGAAGTCATCACCGCTTTTGTGCAGGACAAGACCGCTTTAGAGCGCGGGTTGTTCGACCGGGAGAACACGGTGCCCGAGGAGTTGACGCAGTTGCGTATGGGCAAGATCGTGCGGGACCGCTATCCCGAACTCAGCGACGATGACCAGGAAGCGGTGCGCCAACATGCCGTGGCGGCCTTGAACATCACACAGCAGGCCAAGCAACAAGTGATCACTACTAGCGGTGACAATTCTAGAATGGAAGCAGCCAACATGTCGCTGATTCAAGGCGTGCGCAGGATCGCCATGGATGTGCGCGAGTTGGACATTGACCTGATCGACCGGATTAATCCGTTCGACTCCGCCTATGCCGTGCTATCGAAGGCGATGGATGAAAAGACGCTCCGGCAGGTGCAAGCCAGCATTGCGGCTAAACGGGTCAGTATCCCTATCGAGGAGGCTCGGGACTTGGCACAGCGCGCGTTGCAGTTCAAGCGGGAGCGCGGCAGGCTGCCGGACATCACGTCCCATGACGCATGGGAAAGGCGCATGGCGGAGGGCATCGCGGCACTGGCTCGTTTCGCCGCTCAGCAGAAAGCAGCGGCAGGATAACATGGCCGATCTTTCCGATGACGAATTGTTGGCTGAACTTGGCGTAAGCGTGGAGCCGCCCAGGACGGGCGGGCGCACGCCGCGCGAGGAGCGCATCATTGCAGGCTTCGAGGATATTCAGCGCTTCTCGAAAGAAAATGGCCGGGCGCCACGGCACGGCGAGGGGCTGGATATTTTTGAGCGTTTGTACGCCGTGCGTCTGGACCGGTTGCGCGCACTGCCGGAGGCGCGCGAGTTACTCGCCGGACTGGACGTTGATGGCCTGCTGTCTGTGCCAACCGGGTTGCCCGAAGTTTTGGATGACGCGGCGCTGCTAGCCGAGTTGGGGCCGGTGGAAGGCGATATTACGCGCTTGCAGCATGTTAGTTCACGGGAGGATCGGCGCGACCTGGACGAAATCGCGAGGGGTACGCCTTGCAGGGATTTCTCCGTTTTTCAGCCGCTATTCCTGCAAGCCCAAGAAGATCTCCAAACCGGGATTCGCGAGGCGCGGCGCTTCGGTAAGAATGCCAGTATCGCAACGCGGAGTTTCTTTATTCTCGGCGGCCAAATGGTTTACGTGGCAGAGATTGGGGAGACCACCAAGACGCCGAACGGGGAGACGAATGGGCGGATGCGTGTGATCTACTCCAATGGCACCGAAAGCAACCTGTTAATGCGGTCGCTGCAGCGCGCCCTCTACAAGGACGAGACGGGTAGGAGGCTCACCAATCCCAGCCCTGGACCGCTTTTCAGCGAAAGCTGGGAAGAGGATGACATCGAGAGCGGCACTATCTATGTATTGCGGAGTAAGTCGGATCACCCGCTGGTTGCCAAACATCGCGAATTGATTCATAAGATCGGTGTGACCGGGGGCAAGGTGGAAACCCGCATCGCTAATGCGGCTCACGACGCCACTTATTTGCTGGCCGAGGTGGAAATTGTCGCAACGTACAAACTGTCCAACATTAATCGCGTGAAGTTAGAGAACCTGTTCCACCGCATCTTCGCGGCAGCGCAATTGGACCTTACTATTCAGGATCGTTTCGGAAATCCGGTGCGCCCAGCGGAGTGGTTCCTGGTTCCGCTCAACGTTATTGACGAAGCCGTCCAGTGTATCCGCGATGGTTCCATCACGAATTTGGTCTATGATCCGAAGAGTGCCCGCTTGGCTTGAACATCGTGGCCGTCACTGGCATTCCAATATCGCCCGCAACACGGGCTGAGGAAATGGGGGGTGCGGAATCCTTGCAGGCTCTCCAGTCAGGAAAAGAAAAGGGCAGTCGCCCGCTGGAGCGCGCCGCCACGCGGGAGAGTAGAATAAGAGTCATAAAAGGTATCGAAGCGGCCGTCAAGGCGATGCTCTCAACGGATTTTTCTGAAGTGGGGATTTGGGTGCTGGGAGCATTGTCAGTGTTGTTGTAGACCGCTCCCTCGCGGTCGCGGCTTCGGTAAAGTTGCGCTCGGCAAATCGCGGATATTGGAGGGCATACTCGGACGGACCGCATGCTGGCGCATGGCGGCTCGGAACCATGTTGCGGCATTCGCGGACGGACCGCTTCCTGGCGGTCGCGGCTCGGTATCGGCAGGTGGGAAGCGAGTACACGTACGGCGGAAGCGGCAGAGCTTCAGGATCGCAAGCGTTGCATCAACGCAATGTCATCTAAGACCTCAATACCGGCTCTTCGCAAAAAGGGTTCGGCAGGAGGTTCGAAGAAATCCTGGTCCCGTGTGCAAATAACGTTTGCCTCGCCGATGATCGCCGTTTGCATGACGACAGTGTCATTGACATCGCGAATCGGCGTTATCAGCAATGGGTTCGGGCGGATGATTTCAGTGGCGTCACGCAGGAATCCGACGTAGTCGAAAATCCGGCCCTCGGAAAGGCCGTGGAGTGCCAGCATTCGCGGGTACCGTAAGACCTTGGCAAGTTCGTATAGCATTTCGTCTGAGATCAGCAAAATGTGATCGGACTCGATGAGCCTCAGGAGCAGATCGCGGGCAAGCCCCTTGGCCCCTTCGTGCGCTCGAACAAGAACAGCGGTGTCGAGTACGATTCTCACCGATGGGGACGATAGCCCGGGCGAAGGCTTCGCATTGCCTCATTGACGATGTCCTCCGCCTCTTCGTCCGAAACGGGTTTGCGGGAAGCGTCCACTTCCACAAAGTATTTTCTCAGTTCGTTCGCGATCTCCAGTTTCCGCTGAGGAGAAACCGCAGCGGGTTCGAAGGTGCGGACGCTGACCGCTTCGCTATCCTGAACACGGCGTCCAAGAAGCGTTTCGAGCGCGGCCTTTTGGCCGGGCGAGAGATCGGTGGCGTTGCAGATCATATCAAAGTCCTTGGTTGCAGTCTTACCGCTTCAAACCTATTTTGTCACGAAAATCCGTCTCGACGCACGACGCGCCGGGCAAACCACGATCTTTGAACCGAGGCAAATCGTTGAGATATTTCCTTACCTTCGCTTGCGAAGGCGCGCGCTTGCATGGCGACGAATCGGGATCGGTGAATGTCAGGCAGGTGCTTCATTATGTAATCGAGGAGCAGGGCGAGCCTTTGGCGCTGTTTGTTGCGAGCGAAGTTTGAAAGTTGCTGACCGCTCCCTCACGGTCGCGGCTCGGTAAATGCCGGTAAATGTCGGCAGTGTCGGTTGTGTCGGCGATTTCGGTAATGTCGGTAAAGAATGCAGTATGGAGAAAAATTTACTCTGCGGAGTCGCCGTCATCATCCGGCTTTGGCGGGTCGCCGTGGCTGGTGCGGAGTTCGCCCACCAGATCCGTCACGACCTCGTCGCGATCGGTCCCTTTGAGATCCCGCTCCATACGGCGCAGCGCCACGCCCACTACGTCGCGATGATGGAGGTGCGAGCCGAAGCGCTCATCGGCACTGAGGCCCAGCCATAAATCATGCAGGCGATCGAGATCCTCCGGCCACAGGCGCGGCGGATGGGGGCCGAGATTTACGTACATCGACGGGCGGCCGGGCGAGATGATCTCCAGCGAGAACGGATGGCGCGGCTCAGGCAGACGTTCCCAGGCCTGGCCGATTTGGCGGGCCAGTTCTTCGCCTTGCATACGCGCGGAAATGCCGGTCACCAAGCGCGACGCTTTCAAGTTATGCGCGGCCTGCACCATGGCGTCGAACGGATTGACGCCGGGCACAACCAAAAGCTCGACGTGTTTGCCTTCCTTCTCCGCCACAGTTACTACGTGAGTGAATAACTTGCGCTCGTATTCGGAGAATAACTGCGAGTCAGTCAAGTTATACTCGCCGGTGCCGGACCCCATGGTGCGCACGGTCATCACGACGATGTCATGCCGGCGCATGTTGGTTTTCTGCAGCACCTTTTCGAGGTGAAAGAGGCGGGAATAGTCGCGCACGCTCACCAACACGCCTCCGGGCCGGGCCTGAATGGCGGCGGCAGTGGTGGAGTTGACCTCCGGGTGATAGTCGAGATTGAACTCTTCGAGCGGCTTGCCCTTCTCGCGGCGCCTTGAATTGATACGCTCGCTGACGATGAAGAGCACCAACAGCACGGCGGTAAACGACAGCCCGTAAACTGTCGCGATTTTTTTAGTGAAGAGATTGGCGATGGCGATCAGGAAGAGGAACGTCGTGACCAACGCCAAGCCCACCGGAATTTCCGTACCGCCGATGCGGAAGTTGAGCGGCGTCTTATACTCTTGGTCATGCCGTTGGAAGCGGAGCACCAGCACGCCCAATGACTTCAGCGAGAAGCTCCAGACCACGCCGAACGCATAGGCTTCGCCGAGCAGATACATGTCGCCCCGGCTGCCGATGATCGTGACGATTTGCGCCAGCGCGATCAGCGAAATCACGCGGAACGTGGTGCCGTACTTCTTTTGCGGCTTGCGGAACCAGCCGAGCAACACGCCATCCTCGGCGACACGATTTAGAATGCCGTTGGACCCGATGATCGAAGTATTGACGGCGCCCGAAAGAATCAACACGCCCACGACAACAACGAAGATATGGAAGCAGAGGCGCAGCAGATAGGGGCCGGTGAGGCTCATGGCCAAGCCGCCGATCAGGTTCGCGTAATATTGCGGCCGCGACGCGTCGGGAATAATCATCACCGCGAAGATACTAATCAGCCCGGTAGAAACCAGCGCGTAGGTACAAACGATGTTAGCGGTGATCTTGAGATTCTTGAGCTTGGGATAACCGATCTCACGATAGACCTGCGCGAGCGTTTCAAAGCCGCTCATGGCGAGCAACGAATGTCCGAAGGCGATCAGCAGTCCGGCAAAGGCGAGTTGCGGCCAGAAGGTGCCCTCCAGCCAACCGACGGACTCCTTGGTGAAGTGCAGATTTTGCGGCGTGGGTGCGGGCGGCCATTGCGGGTTGCCGTTCATCAGAATCGTGAGCGGGCACCAGACCAACAGGATTGCCACCATCACCGTGGTGATCTGCATGATGCGCAGAGCTTGACCGCTGGATTCATGAATGCCCTTGATGTTGCACCACCAGAAATAGGCAGTGACGATTACGCCGAAGAAAACGGCGAACGAATTGGGGTTGACGTTCAGTTGCACATGGCCCAACTCGGCGAGTTCGTTTATCAGGCGTCCCAGGTATTGCCCGGCGCTGACGACGCTGATGGGGCCGGTAAGAACGTAGTCGACCACCAGCGCCGACACCGAGATTTTGGCCATCATGGGGCCCATACTGTCGCGCACGACGACGTACACGCCGCCTCGCACAAACATGCTGGAGCTTTCCATGTAAACACTTCGCACGGCGAAGCTGAAGATCATGACCGCCAGCACGAACCAGGGCGCGGATTTGCCGATGGCCTGTTCGGCGATGCCGCCGACATAGAACATGGTGGAGGCCAGGTCGCTCAACACAATCGCCGCGCCGCGCCAGAACGAGATGAACGATAGCGCGACCGTGGTGGCTATAACGACTTTGGCCGAAGAGGGGATCGATTTGCCCGTAGGGTAGGGCTCTGAGGTTTCTGACATGCGTGCAAGACGCCGCGAGACGCCCGCGACTTTTATCTTACGATACAAAGCAGTGACAGTTTCGACCGCTCCCGTATTGGCCAGCCGGATCCTCGCGATTTTGCACGAGGCCGGCCACACCGCGTATCTGGTGGGAGGCTGCGTGCGGGACCTGCTGCTGGACCGCGCGCCCAAGGATTTCGACGTGGCCACCAGCGCGCGGCCCGATGAATTGCTGCGCCTGTTTCCCGGCTCCGGCCTGGTGGGGGCGCACTTTGGCGTGGTGCTGGTGAAGGAGGATGGCGCGGGCACGGCGGCGGTGGAGGTGGCGACCTTTCGTAGCGACCATGTTTATCGCGACGGCCGGCGGCCTGAGGGCGTCACCTTTGAAATGGATCCGCGCGAGGATGCGCGGCGGCGCGATTTCACGATCAACGCGATGATGATGGATCCGCGTTCAGGCGCGGTTTTGGATTATGTGGGCGGGCGCGCGGATTTGCAGGCGCGCGTGATTCGCACAGTGGGCGATGCGATGGCGCGCTTCGGCGAGGATCATCTGCGTTTGTTGCGGGCGGTGCGTTTTGCGGCGCGGTTGGGGTTTGAGATCGAAGCCGATACGTTTGAGGCGATGCGGGCTTTGGCGGGGCGGGTGCGGACGGTCTCAACCGAGCGGGTGCGCGAGGAGCTGGTGCGGATTCTTACCGAGGGCGGCGCGCGGCGGGGCGTGGAGTTGTTGGCCGAGGCCGGGTTGCTGGCTGAGGTCACGCCTGAGGTGGTGGTGACGCCGGAGATGTTGGGGATGCTGAGTGGGCTGGCGCACGGGTGCGGGATCACGCTTGCGATGGCGGTGTTGCTGTATGGCGTGGCTCAGCCGGCGGCGGCCCTGGAGCGGTTGCGGTTTTCCAACGACGCGATTGCGCGGGTTGGTTCCCTGGTAGCGGGGCAGCGGCGTTTTCCCGAGTTGCACGCGATGGGGGAGAGCGAGCTGAAGCGATTCCTGCGCGGGGATTGGTTTGATGAACAACTGGAGCTTTATCGGCTGCATGGCGAAGCGACGGGCTTGGGGCGCGAGCACTACGCATTTGCGCGGCATCGGCTGAAGAGGTATTCGCGCGAAGATTTGTTCCCGGCGAGACTGCTGACGGGCGATGATTTGATTGCGCTCGGGATGGCGCCGGGGCCGGAGTTTGGGCGGCTGTTGGATGCGCTTGAGACCGCGCAACTGGAAGGGCGCGTGACTACGCGCGATCAGGCGCTGGCGTTGGCGCGAGCTTCGAATGACGGCTCCGCAAGCGAAGCCACGGGCACGGGCGGGCGAGCGTTATGAATTCGCCCGGCTCAAGCTGGCGGGGTATTCGCACGGCGATTTGTTCCCGGCGCGATCGCTGAAGGGCGACGATTCGATCGGGCTCGGGCTGGCGCCCAGGCTTGGTTTCGATCAGGCGCCGGCGTTGGTACAATCCCGAAATGCGGCGGATCCGGTATGTCGTGGCGATGAGCCTTGATGGCTATATTGCAGGTCCTAACGGCGAAGCGGATTGGATCACGATGGACCCGGAGATCGACTTTGGCGCGCTCTTCGCGCAATTCGACACAATCGTTGTGGGACGCAAAACGTTCGCAGGGTTGGCGGCCGCGGGACGCGGGTCAATGCCCGGTATGAGCACGATCGTTTTTTCGCGCACGCTCCAGCCAGCGGATCATCCCGAAGTCGCAATCGTCGCCGACGGCCAACGGGAAGTCCTCACGAACCTCAAGAACAGCCCCGGAAAAGATATCTGGTTATTCGGCGGCGGTGCGCTTTTCGCCAGCCTTGCCGCAGACGGGCTGGTCGATACGGTAGAAGTCGCGGTCATTCCGATTCTGCTCGGCGCCGGCGTTCCGCTGCTATCGGGTTCAGCGAGCCGGATCAAAATGAATCTAACCGGGCATAAGATCTATAAGACAGGAATTGTGTCGCTTGAGTACTCAATCGGGTAAATACTGAATCGCCTGTTTCCCGCGATTCCGATCCCCCGCTCGCCGATTTGTCGCGTTTTGCGATTGAGGAGGGTTTTTTTAGACAATGGCAAGTGGCTTCATGGCCGATGCGCGCTTTTGGTGGAACGTGGATTCGCATGTGGGTCCGTTTTGCCCGAACAAGATCGAAGACGTACAGTTGGTGCAGTTGGGTTATGCCTGCAAAGCGGCCTCGACCAAGGATACGTCGCCGCCTGCCGCCAAGGCGATCTTCGCGGCGGTCGTTCCCGGCGCTCTCTATACGGGGGCTGCCAACGATCCGCTTTCAATCGCGATTCGGACACATCAAAAACTCAAGGGCGGAACGCAGGATGGGCGCGTGAGCCCGGTTCAGAATTCGACGGGAAGCTATGACGGCGAGAATCTTTGGATGATCCAGGGGCTGGACAACTGCATGTTGGACGTGCTCAAATCGGCGTGGCCCCGGCTGGACAAACACCCTAAATGTCCGGGCGCTCTTCGCGCGGTGGTGTTGCGTGTGTTCCCGGAAGCGCTGAATTTCTAGAGCGGTTGCTTGATTGATTGATTGGCGAAGACCGCATGCTTGCGCATGGCGGAACTGAGCAGTTATCGAACGTTGAAATCGAGTGAGGTTGCCTTCAATCAGTATCTCTATCGCTCTGACGATGGGGAAGCGGCCGCGAAGCGAGTAGCCGGGCTTGGCTTCAACGCCGGACTGAGGCCGGGGATCGAGAACCCGCCCTTGGCATCAGTGACAGCGCGCTTGCCGCATTCGAGGTAGCAGGTGGGACAAAACAGGTCATACCCGGTGCGGACGCCGGCGGAATGGACCAGGATCTCTAGGTGAGGAGCGCTCCCTTAGCGTCGCGCCTCTGTACGGATACGGTGGGCCTACGGTTGCTGTGCAGCAGCGCCTGCCGGTTGCGCCTTGGCTTCGCCGTTCACGCCGAGCCGCGACTCGATTTCGCCGATCAGCTTCCGCACACCGTCTGCGTCGCCCGCTTGTGGAGAGAACTTCAAATAGTCGCGCAACTGGACCGCTGCCGGTTCCAGTTCACCCTTTTCGGCCAGCAGCGCGCCTAGCAGATGATGCGCCTTCGGCATACGATGCCTGGTGTCCATCTTCACCGCTTCCTGCGCGCTCTTTTCGGCTTCGCCGTATTTCTTGAGGTTGAAGTTGGCGATGCCGTTGAGGAGAAACGCCGTCGGAAAATCGACGGGGTTGAGACGGATCAGGCGGCCGCTTAGCTCCGCGGCTTCTTCCCACTTCTGCCCCGCGGCGGCCATTTGCGTCAACGGCAGGTACGGGTTCACATATTTGGAGTCAGCCTCGAGCGCCTTCAGGAAAGCCGCCTTCGCCTCGTCATTTTTATTGCCGGTTAAGTGCACGCGGCCAAGCTCAAACCACGCGGCGGCAAATTTCGGATGCAGTTCGACAGCCTTGTCGAGTTCCTTCTGCGCGTCGGCGAGCTTGTTTTTCTTCATCAATTCGCGGCCCTTGTCATACGCCTTACGAGCATCCTTCGGAGCCGTGAGCGTGGTCATGCTGGTGGCCAGGCCTTCGACGTTGGCGATCCGGCGCATGACGATCGTGCCGACATCGGGATTATCCATCGAACGGCGGCCTGCCAGCGGCACCGCTTCCGAGCGATACCCAACCAGCTTCGCCGAGATGTCGCAACCCATCAGTTCGCGCTCCATCTGTTGCCGCCCCATACCGCCGGCCGAAGACATCCCACCCGATCGGTTGGTGTTACCCCCGCCGCCAGCGCCAAAACCGGGCCCTGTGGAAAATGGATCGCGCTCGCTGCCATAGCTGGCGTCGTTGAACATGCCCTGGTTGCGGCCCACTTCGAAACTGAAGCGGCCCTTGGAATCGGTGTACCCTTCCGGCCGGGCCAGGCCGCCGCAGATACGTTCGATCGTGACGCTCTCGGGCGGAGGCGTTCCGTCCTCCATCATTACCTTGCCTGAGATAAAGATCGGCCGCGGAATTTCTGGAAACTGCTGGCGTGGATCCGAGTTTGGTTGTTGCGCCGGTTGTGTGTTGCCGGGCTGGCGTCCTCCGCCAACGGTACCGCCACCTCCAACCGTGCCACCGCCGCCCGGGGCCGCCGCTCCGACATCCCCGCCTCCGGCAGCTCCGCCACCACCGCCGGCGGCTGGAGGCGCTTGATCCTGAGCGATAGCTTGTGTCGCCGCAACGGTGGCGGCGGCAATGAAAATCGTGACCGCGAGTCGTATAGACATCGTCTGAGCCTCCCGGGTCTGCGCAACGTGGGTTGGCGAGCCAGCCCTATTGTAACTAACGCCGCCGCCACGCGCAGGCGTGGCAAAGGTAAAATAAAGGGTCGACCCATGCACAAGAATTTCCTGCTGCCGCTCCTGGCCGCCGCGCTGGCCAGCCACGTCTCCTGTCTGGACTCCTCCTCGCCGTCCGAAAAAGCGAGAAAAGATAAAGCCGAGAAAAAGGCCATTGAACCGGTCTCTGGCCAGAACGCATACTACAAAATGTACGGCGCGGCCAAGGGATGGGCGCCCGACATCCAAGCCTTCAAGTGCGAGCCCATCCGTATGAACGCGCTTGCCGAAAAAGAGGGCCGTTTCCCGGCCTGGAAATGCATATTCGTTTCCGAGTCGAAGCGCGCGATGAAGACCTACTCGTATTCGGTGATCGAAGGCGAGGGGATGTACAAAGACGTTTTCGGCGGCCACGACGAGTCGTACACGGGCCCGATCGGACAGAACGTGCCCTTCCCGATTTTGGCGTTGAAGATCGATACCGAAGCGGCGATCGCCACCGCGAAAAGTAAAAGCGCCGAGTTCATGAAGAAGAACCCCAGCATCACGACGATCACACCGGTGCTTGAAAAGACCAAGGAAATCGGCAACGCCGCGTGGCGGATTTATTGGGGCAATCCGGCGACCAGCGGCTACTCGGTGCTGGTGGATGCGTCGACCGGCGAATACGTCAAGACGATGCGGTAAAGGTTTGGTAGACTAAGGGGGACCACCCCACCTCATGTGGCCGGGTAGCTCAGTTGGTAGAGCAGCGGACTGAAAATCCGCGTGTCGGCGGTTCAACTCCGTCCCCGGCCACCATTCTTCAGATCCGGCTGATTCAGATCCCGGCTAACGGGGCGGAAGCGGCAATCCGTTCGAGCGATTCGATCCCGCCGACATCCACTTCAAGCTCCGGCACCGGTATGATCTTCGTCGCGGCAGTTCCCAACGAATCCCGCAGCAGGGCGATTTCCCGCTGTTGCGATCCACGGACGGTTTCATACCAATCGAGCAATTCGCCTTCCAGCCCATCGGCGCGTTCCGGTCCCGCCGCCTCGGTCCAAACGCGATTGACGCAGACTGCTTCCACCGGGAATCCGCGGGCACTCAACTGCGCCATAAAGTAGCTGGTATCGGCCACGGCTTTTTGCGGCGTGGTGACGATCCGGAATTCGGTGACGCCGGGATTCTTGAGCAACGCCACGGTCTTGCGCGCGCGCTCCGAGTAGCCTTCGGCGATCGAGACAAACAGCGAATAGAACTCCAGGATTTGTGAGACCAGGCGCGCGCCCAGGAGCGATTCCACTCTTGCATACAAATCAAAGCTTCGGCGGCCGAAAAAGCCAAGCGGCGTCGCCGCGGCGAAGCGATAGGTTCGTCCGATCAACTTCACCCAGCCGGAGTCCGACAAGCCCGCGAAAAACATCGGTTTGTCCAGAAACTCCAGCGCGTGCCGCGAAGGCGCGGTATCCACCACGATGTTGTCAAAGCCACGGCGCATCAACTGATCGATACGTTCGACCGCCATCAATTCGCTCATGCCCGAAAGCGAACTGGCGATGGTGGCGTAGATCGGATGCGCCAAAACCTTTTCGATCACCCCCGGCTTACCATACATGCGAACGGCGTCGTCCAGCGTGGATCGAACGTCCAGCATCGCGCCCCAAAGTTCGGCGGGCGCAGGCGGGTCCAGGATGACGCGTTGCTCCAGCGCGTCGGGGACCAAGCCCAGAGCGGTACGCAAGCGGCGAGCCGGATCGGTTGTGAGCACCAGACAACGGCGGCCCTGCCGGGCTTGCGCCAGTGCGGTCGCCGCTGCGAGCGAGGTCTTGCCAACGCCGCCGGTCCCCAGATAAACGACTATCTTCATAGGCCCTCAGGGAGCGCCGCCAGCGGCTCACCGAGTGTGGCGAGCAAACCGATCGGACTGGACCAATGCCGCGCTCTTTGAATCGACAACGACGGCGCGCCCAGCTCCGCCGGGAGGCCTTGAGCGCGTTCGGCCTCGAGCAATCCGCGGCCAACGGCGAAGCGCAACGCGGCATGACCGGCGCCTGCGCCATCCGCCGTCGCCGCGCGCTGGCGCAGCTTGGCTAGCTCTTCCGGGCTCGCGCTGACGGCGGGCGAGACCATGTTCATCAAGACTCTCGCCGGCGCCATGCCAAACTCGGCGCGCAGGGCTTGGCACATCTCCGCCGTTTCGGTGATCGCCATCTCCTCCAAGGTAGTGACCGGAAGCAACGCCATATTTTCCCGTTGCGAGAAAAACCGCGCCAGTTCCGCGCCGGCCACCGCCAACGGGCCTTGCAGGTAAGTTTCAAATCCGCGGGCGGCGCGCAGAGTGCCGAGGAAGTGCCCGCTGGCAGGCGCATCCCATAGCAGCAGATCGAATTCGCGAGACCCTGCGCCGCCGCCGCTTTTCCCTCGCCGCTCGGCCAGTTGCTGGAGGCGCACCAGGAAGTAGAACTCCTTCAAGCCAGGCGCAACTTCAATGAGGTTGTGGTAAAGGGTGCTCTCAAGAATGGCGGTGGCCAGGACGGCCATCGGAAAATTCGCCCGCACGACTTCGGCCAGCAAGTCCTTGGCGTCGAGATGAACGACGAACAGATTCTGCGCCGCCGTGGGAAACTCGGCTGCGAGACCGTCGAGCGAAATCGTGACTGCCAATTCTTCGAGGGGGTGCGAGGTTACGACCAGCACTCGGCGCCCGGCGCTCGCATTGCGAATGCCGTCGGCGAGGCAAAGCGTCGTCTTGCCAACGCCGCCCTTACCGCAGAAGACAACTAAGCGGGCTTGTTCGTCCATGCGTTCGGGGACCCCTATCCCGTCAACTAACAGCGTAGCCTACGATACGCCTGCGCCTACTTTTTGACCTTCTTGTAAATCGCGGTGAGCGAAGCGGCATTGCGATCGGCCTGAGATCCGATCTTGTGCCGCGTCAAGTCAGTCTTGGCGATCTCTTCCACGCTCTTCCCCGCTGCGATGCCGCTGCGCACCGTATCCACCATGTCCGCCATATACGCATGCTGCGCGCGCAGATCCGATACCCCGCCCAGCGTGCCATGCCCCACCACCACGATCGACGGAACCAGCGCCGCCATGCGATCCAACGCACGAAGCCAGTTATCGTGATCGGCGTCCGCGTCGGCGGCGTTGTTGCCGAAGCCCCAATTCACCACCATGTCGCCGGTGAATAAGATGCGCTCTTTGGGAAGCCACGCCACCGAGTCACCCTTACTGTGGCCGGGGCCCATCAGCCGCAATTCCACGCGATGTTCGCCGTCGTCAAACGCCATGTTGTTGCCGAAGGTAATCGTGGGATGCGCCAGTTTGTAAGGTTTCAGACTGAACTCGCCGGTAGCCGTATTTCGATCCCAGCCGGCTTGTCCCTTACTGAGCGACTCGGCCGCGCAATCGGACGAACAAACAATCTGCGCGCCTTGATCCGTGAAAACGCTGCCGCCGTAGGCGTGGTCGCCATGATAGTGTGTGTTGAACACGAAGCGGATCGGCTTACTAGAGGTCTTCTTGATCTCCGGGAGAATCTCTTTGGCGCCCCACGGATAGTTGGCGTCGATCACCAGAATGTAGTCTTTGAAAATTACCCAACCGGCGTTCGCGGGTTGATTCCGGTCGCGGTCGCCCATGCGCACCCACACGCCCGGCGCGATTTCTTTGACTGCCGATACGGCGGGGTTCTGGGGCACGGCGGCGAGCAAGGCGGCAAAAGCAACGGCGAGCAAATATCGTTTCATCCTGGGATACCTCGACTCCAGATTGTACGGCATTTTCCCCGGATCGTTACGATCTCCCCGCCTTTTTCCCGGCACGCTTCCTGTCGAAGCTCCGCGCGGCGAAGCCAGCCCTGTGAAATCCATCGCGGCGAGCGCCTCGATTTGCGCGGCGTCCAATCCGGCGCGCGCGGCCTCTCCTCGGGGTCCGTAATGAATCGTTCGCGTGCGTCGGCGTCGGCGTAGAGACTCGCGAGAAAGGCTTCAAACCGAGGCGAATTCACGCTGCCGGCTTGTTGTAAGTCACGCAACGAGTAACACAAGCGCATCAACCGGGCGCGCAGACAGCGGCCGGGCGCGTAGCCGATACGCATCTGCTCGACTGCGTCCGGCTGGCGCACACCGCGATGCGCCAGATACGCGATGGCTTCGAGATGACGATGCAGTTGGACCTGGTAGAACTGGATCGCATCGCTCAGCAACGCATACAGACCCGACCAGCGGCGGAGAAGCGCGAGCGCTTCTCCAAAGGGCACGCCATGAGTCAACTCGACCAAGCGGATCACATCGCCGCGCGCCCGCAGCCATAGCAGTAGAACAAACTCTTGCCAGGGTCCACCAGGAAGCTGGGCCTGCGATCGGCGTTCAACGGGCACAGCCCCATCAGACGCCCACCGGCGATGCGCCGGGCGGGCTGCCAAGCTTGGCTGACCAGATAATCTAACAACGGTATCCGCTGCTTGAGTGACTCGGCGATGGCGTGGGCGCTCATGGTGAGTGGGCCTCCAGGCGCAGAATACGCCTGCCCGCTGGAAAATCCCAGGCAAGGATGGTGGGCGTGCCCACAGAAGTTTGCCGCCGCCGGCGGGAGTAGCGTTGCCAGCCAGATCCAGAAGCTGAAGGAGCGCGCCTTGCTCATCGTCCGCGGTGACTTCCGGCCGGCTATTCCTTGATCGGGTCGCTCGCCCGTCTCCGCTTCACCGGCACGCCCAGACTAGCATCCAAACTCTTCCCGCCCCCGTCCACACCGGACATTTCTACTTTGCCTCGACATTGCGATAACTCATTGGAGAGAGCGCGCCTGTTCAGAACGCGCGGTGTGATTAATTAACGCAGAAGCGCTCCTAGCTAGGGACGCTTCAGATCGCCCGGCACCGGGCTCCTCTACACTGTAACGACAAGGCAGGTTGTTGCCGCTACGGCTAGACGCTTACACGACGACGACTGGTGTCCGTGCCGCTATTTTCTGGACTCGGTCTGCCAATTGAGGACGACGGTAAACGGTCGCACGCCCTGTTCGATCGGGACGCCCACCAGGAACCGGCTGCCATCGCCGGTGGCGTCCCACGGCATTCCAGCCAGCGGGAAGAGGCGTTGCGGGACGCCCGCGCGCAGCGAGGACGCCGTCGTTACTGCGACGGACATCACGGCACCATCCGCCGCGTGATAGAGGATCTCTTTTCCGTCCGCCCGCCAGTGCGGCATGGTCCCGCCTCTCCGCGAAAGCAGTAGTTTGAGCTCGCCCGCGGATGTCGCCGGTGGAAACGAGAATGGTTGCACGTAGACCTCATCGTTGCCCGACTCGTTGGAAACGTAGGCGATCCAGCGGGAATCGGGAGAGAATACCGCGGATCTCTCCTCCGCCTGCGAATTGAGGAGCGCTACGGGAACGTGCTTGGCATTTCCCTCCAG
The DNA here is from genome assembly GCA_043755595.1 of Acidobacteriota bacterium. Taxonomy (GTDB): domain Bacteria; phylum Acidobacteriota; class Terriglobia; order Bryobacterales; family Bryobacteraceae; genus VFZP01. The sequence goes on from JAYUSQ010000246.1 coordinate 28,810, forward strand.
GGGCAGGACACGGATACTTTGGCCGCGGCTCGCTCTCCCGGTTTCGGTAGTGTACAGAAGGAAACGCCCGTCGGCCGACCAACTCGTTGCGAACTTGTTTTCGTTGGAGGCGTGCAGAAGCTCTTCGCGGCCCTCTCCATTCGCACGAATCTGGTACAGATCGTAGTGACCGGCGCGCGCGGAACTGAACACGATCCGCTTGCCGTCAGGCGACCAGATGGGAACGCGTTCTATGGCCGGATCGAAGGTGATCCGTTGGAATACATCGCGAGTCAGATCATGCACCCACACATCGACATTGCCCCCAACGAATCTTGGCAGCGCGACTTTGGCGCCATCCGGGGAGATCTGTGGGGATGCGGCGAAAAGGTCTAAGGAATGCCCCAGCGCCGCCAGGCGTTGCCCTCTACGGTCGATCCAAGTCAGCTGCGCAAGCTCGGCGGGCGCGTTCCGGTGGACCAGAGCGCTGCTCGAAGCCGCGAAGAATCCGAGGGCCCGGAAGCCTCCGACCTGTTCCGCCACTACTCTCGGCTCCCCCTTTAACTGCAGACGGGATGCGTCGAAATCCTGCGCCCACAGTGTGGTCTCTCTTAGAAAGAGAACCACGCCGATGCCATTCGGTGAGACCACAAATTGCGCCCCGAAGGGCGTCGCAATCAGTCTGGTGAGACTCTGCTCTTTTGGTTCGACGTCCAGGGAACCGATGAAGATCCCGGTGTTCTCAACAACGGAGAATTGCCTTGAATACAGAAAATGCTTTCCGTCCGGAAGAAATGTTGGAAATAAGTGAACCCGTTCGCCGCGGGCCGGATCCCGGACGGTTACGGGAACTGGTTTGCCGCCGGTGGCCTCCACCCGCATAATTGCGCTCGTCTCGGTCCCGAAGATGATGGTGCCGTCACGGTTCCAGGAGCCGCCCAAAAGAATGCCAGGAACCGGGGCAATCACTTGTGCGGGATTACCCAATAGATCGACCTTCATCAGCTTCTCTTCGCTGGAGTAGGCTACGAATTTGCTGTCGGGCGACCAAAACGCCGGCGCGTCGCCTCCGTTCCTCGGAGCGGCCAGAGCGCGAGGCTCAAGCGAGTCCAGCGGCTGCGCCCATAACAGCATCGGACCGCCGGCCGCGCTCGCATGATAAACCAGCGTCCGTGCATCCGGCGAAAGCGAAAAACCCTGGCTCGGAGAGAGCCTCATTCCTTCGGGAATGGCGATTCGAAAGCGCATAGTTTGCGCAATCGTCGCCGGCCGTGGAGGCGGCTGCGTGAGCCAGAAAGCTACCGCCAAAATTGCGCCCACAAGCACCAAGCCCACAGCCGCTGCCGCACGCCAAAGCCAAGCGCGGCCGGAGAGCCTGTGGCTTGGAGGCAGAGCCTCTTCAGAGGCGCTTTCATCGGTAGGATCGCTTGGACGCGCCTCCATTATCTCCAGAGCGGGGCGGGGCGAAGTCTGGCTCACCGGCGCAATGAATCTATAGCCCCTTCGTCCGGGCATGGTCTCGATGTAACGCGGCTGATCCGCCGAGTCGCCCAGGATTTGCCTCAGCTTGTTGATGGCCGCATTCAACCCGTGCTCGAAATCGACAAAGGTCGTGTTGCTCCACAACAATTGCTGGAGCTCTTCGCGGCCTACTACGTGTTCGGGACGATCGAGCAACACCTCCAGAATTTGGAGAGGCTGGCCCGTCAGCCGCAGCTTGGTTTGGTGCTTCCACAACTCGCCTGACGACCGGTCGAATTCGAATGGCCCGAAAATGGCACGCGGGGCCGGTTTTGGTTGCGTCCCCATCCAACTCAATCCTAACAGGGGCAAATGAGGACTGCCGGGAATACTCGTGGAATCAACGAGTTTCGGGATGATCGAGCAGGCGTATCGGCAAATGACCCCTGCGGCATTGAGCGCTACCCGGATTCGGCGCCAGATGGAGGAACCCGCCGAATGGCAGGGGCAACAGCTTGGATAGGAGAAAACTATGAAAAGAAGAATTTGCTGGAACGGAACCATGTTGGGTCGCAGCATAGTGGTCGCGGCGATGGCCTTGGGTATGGCGAACGTCTCGTTTGCAGCGAACAACTGCACCTTGAAATCGTTACGCGGGACCTACGTGTTCGCGGCGACCGGATTCAACATCGTCAATGGCGTTGCACAACCGAAAGCCATTGTTGAATTCATCGATTTCAAGGGAGACGGCACTCTATCCGTACCCGCGGCATCGAGGAGTATCAATGGCGCGGTTGGGCGGACCCCGCCCGGTGGGGTTGGGACTTACACCGTCGAAGCAGGCTGCACGGGGACACTCGCGTTTACCCCCGGCCCTGGATTTGACATATTCCTTTCGCCGAATGGAGGAAAGCTTTGGATGATCCAGAACGATTCTGGCACTGTGTTTCAGGGGACGACCGAGAGTGCCTCCACCGCGGACCAGCCCTGCGGCAATGAGACCTTGAAGGGGGCTTACGGCCTCCAAATCAGCGGAACTCGGCCCGCCCCATTCGTGATACCAGGCACTGCTGCCTTCGTCGGTCAATTCGAGCAGATGACCGGCATAGTGATTCAGGTCTTCGACGGCGAGGGGAACTTCACCCAGGTGGACAACGTCAAGGGATCCATTTCCGGTATCGTCCCGGACCGGCCAGGGAGGGGTACTTACACCGTGGGTCCCGATTGCTCTCTAAGTCAGGTTGTGAGACCTCCCGGGCAGGAACCGATCACCTCCAAAGGAGTTGTCGTCGATGGCGGGAAAGAGTTCCGCCAAAACACGATCACACCCGCTGCATTCTTCATAACAGCAGTCGGCCGCCAAATCAAATAACTTCCAGACGCGCGCTTCAGCCGTGGTCCGGGTTTGTCTCGGGCCGCGGCGCTGCAATGGGCTCTCCAGGTTCACGCCGATGAAACCTCACTGAGCAGGGAGGACCTCCGGCTTTGCCCGGGGATAAGCGAAGCGTTACAATCCAAACTCTTCCCGCCCCGTCCACACCGGACATTTCTACTTTTGCCGAGAATAGGACATTTCTACTTTGCCTCGACATTGCGATAACTTATTGGAGAGAGCGCGCCTGTTCAGAACGCGCGGTTTGATTAACGCAGCGCCGCCAGCAGTCCGCCTGTCCGCTCAAGCAACGCAAAGCGGGCGCGTTCCAGCCCAGCCTGCGCGTTGGTCCACGCCATCCATTTTTCCTGCTCGGCCACGCGCAATTCCTCGACCTCTTTCCGGGTGGACCTGCCCTCCTCCAACCGCGCCAGTTGCACCGATAGTTGCTCGCCCGCGACATCGAGATCGAGCCGCGCCAAATGCCGCGCCGTTTCCGCCGTCCGGAAGTCACGATACCGGCTTTCGGTCTCGAGTGCGACGCGCCCGCGCGCCTGCTGCAACTCGATCTGAAGCTTGGCGCCCTCGGCTTCAGCTTTGCCCGCCAGCGCTTGTGCGGCCGGGCTGAGCCACAGCGGAATCTGCATCGACATTCCAAGCTGCCCATTGTGACGCTGAAATTTCCGGAAGAAGTCTTCATAGTTGTTGAAACGCCCGAGCAGCGCATACTGCGCCACCAGATCGAACTGCGGGTAGCGGGACGAGCGCTGCGCCTGCGCCTCCAGTCCCTTGGCCGCCATCGCGGATTCAAGCCGCCGGATCTCTTTGTTTTCGGCCGTGGCGAGGCGTACGGCTGCCTGCTCGTCCGCCGGAATCTCGGCGGCGCCGCGCTCTTCGGCCGCCGCCCGCACCCGATCCCCTGGGGCGAAGCCAAGAACCAACCCGAGCGACCCTTCGGCATAGTCGCGTTCAGCTTCCATCGCATTGACGCGCTGCTCCGCTTTGGCCACTTCGAGCGCCGAACGTTTCGCTTCCAACGGCAACTCCCGCCCCTCGGCCACACGGGCACGCACGATCTCGTCCAGCTTCCGGGCGCTCTCAATCTGCCGGCGCGCCATCTCCGCCATCCGTGCTTTGCGCTCGGCGTCCAGGTACATTTCGACGGCTGTGAACACTGCCTGCTCGCGCCGCCCGGCGCTTTCAATCCCCGCGCCGCGCGCCGCTTCACGCGCCTGCTTCAGCTCAAACTGCTGCTTGCGGTTGTAGATCGAGGCACTGCCGCGCGCTTCAAAGACGCTGGGAGCCGCGCCGCCAATCATGGGAAACCCGAAGGATTTGCCCAGGCCGCTGCCGACGATGAACTTGGGGGTGTAAGGATCGCGCGCCACCTCAATATCGCGCTGTGCCCGTTGCTCGTCCAACCGCGAGAGTATAGCGTCCGGGCTCTGGGTCAACGCTCTTTCGGACACCTGTTTCAGCGTGAGCGTGTGGACTTCAGCGGCAAGGCTGAATGCCAGTCCGGCGGTTACTACCAGCAACTTCATTTTGAGTTTCGCTCTCCTTTTGACTACTTTGGCACGAGGCAGGAGCCCGGCGGCGCCGGATGCCCGATATAATCACCTGGGAGACCTTTGGCCGAACAACTCTTAGTTACGTTGCTCGTCAAGGTTGCCGTGGCTGCCTCATTGGCTAGCCTGCTGGTGCGCTTCGGAGCCTTCAAACGGATTCTCCTGATTGAAGAACGTTCCGTCTACGAACGGGCCGGCTTGGCGTTGTCGCTCACGGCCGTATTTGGCGGGGCGCTCGCGGTTCGGCTGATCACGAAGAATACCTATCGCGCGGCCGACGTCGGGCTCGAAGGCTGCCTGATTGCCGGCATGGTGGGTGGCTACGTTCCCGGGCTGTTATGTGGCGTGTTGATCTCGATTCCGGCGATGTTTGCGGGCGAGCTTCTCTCCATGCCATTGTTTGCGGCTGTGGGGGTGCTGGGCGGCATGGTGCGCGACGGCGCGCCGGATCCGGAAGAGGTGTGGGGCTTTTCGCCGTTCCTCGACAAAAATATTTACCGCGTTATTCGCCACAACGCCGATCGCCCGACGATGTTTTTCCGCCTGTGGTTCCTGCTGGCGATGCTGCTGACTGAGGCGATGCGGTTTGTGGGCCGCGAGATTTTCAGCGATCGCGCAATCTTCAACCTTTATCCCGGTGAGCCGGGACACCCCGGTTTGATGGGCGCGGTCTGGCTTTCCACCATGTTCGCGGTGCTCTTGCCGATCAAAATCTGGGCCAACGCCCGAACCGAACTTCGCCTGGAAGAGCAGCGCCGGCTGGCGCAGGAAGCCCGGCTCCGCGCGCTGACCAGCCAGATCAACCCGCACTTCCTTTTTAATACGCTGAACTCTATCACTTCTCTGGTGCGCACCAACCCGGACACCGCGCGGCAGGTGATCCTGAAGCTATCGAATATCCTGCGCCGTTTGCTGCGCAGGCATGATAACTTTACTACTTTGCGAGAAGAACTGGCCTTTGTTGAAGACTACCTGTCGATCGAGATGGTGCGGTTCGGCGATAAACTCCGGTTTCTGAAGGACGTTGAGGAAGGCGCCCGCGACGCGATGGTGCCCAGTATGGTTTTGCAGCCGATCATCGAGAACAGTTTGAAACACGGTTTATCCGGTAAAGTGGAGGGTGGAACCATCCGGTTCAAGGCTTGGCAGAGCGGCGACCGGCTACATTTACTCATTGAGGACGACGGGGTCGGCATAGCCGAGGCAAATCTTGCTAAGCTATTCGAACAGGGAATTGGTATCAGTAACGTCAAGGAACGTCTACAAGTGTTGTTTGGAGCGGACTATAAGATGTGGATCGACAGCAAGCCGGGTGAGGGCACACGCACTGGCATTGAGATTCCATCGCGCGCAAGAGAGGCTGCCGCGGCAGCCAGTAGCGGCGCGGCGTCTCGAGGCGCGCGTGTCTCCTGACACGCAACGGATTTTTTCTTCATGACCCCATTTTCGAACACTGATGGCCTTACCTTGACGCGTGACAGGCTGCCGCAGACGATTGCGGCTCGCACGCGGCGAGTCTACGACATTCTCTCCACTGTCTATCCGCTGTCGACCTATTTCTTCCATGCCAAGGCGCACAAAGCGGCGCTGGAAATGGTGAGAGTGCGGGATGGGATGCAGGTGCTTGAGGTGGCCACCGGGTCTGGCGAAATGTTCCGGCGGTTGGTGAAGACCAACAGAGGCGGCCGTACGTATGGGATCGACCTGTCGCCGAAAATGGCTGCCCGCACGCATAAACACGTCCGCCAGGATTTTCCGCAAGCCAGTTCGCATTGCCATGCGGTCGACGCGCGGTACTTGCCATTCCGCGATGAATCGTTCGACGCGATCTTTTGCTGTTATTTACTGGAGCTGATGTCGCGTAACGACATTCAACTGACCCTGCGCGAGATCCGGCGGGTGATGAAACCCAAGGGTTCGTTGTCGTTGATTCTGATTGGCGAGAACAATTCGCCGTTCTTCAACTCGCTGTATGAAGTGGCAGGTTCGGTTGTGCCCGCGTTCTGGGGCCGCCAGGTACAAGCCGAAGGCGCTGAGATCGTGGGTGCGGCAGGCTTCCGGATTGAGAGCGAACGGCTGATTAAGCAGACAGGCTATCCGTCGCGTGTCCTCAAGATCGTGAAGAAGTAAGCAATCCCCTCACTTAGATCAAATCGCCTATTCCCACGCCCCGGCGAATACGGTAAACTCGCCTTAACGGGTGCGGCTCTCTTCGCACCCTGGAGGACTACCAATTGAATTCGCGGACTATTTTCGCGGCAGCTTGCCTCGCCGCTTCCACCCTCACGCTACCTGCCAGCGCACAAAACGACAAGAGCCTATGCCGCAAGGTGAGCGGACATGGAACCTGGACTTTGATCGCTTCGCCCGGCGATCCGTTGGGCCGGGTCCTGGGGCCCACCACCGGGACATTAAAGGCCGCCGTTTCGGCTTATCTAACGACGCTCCTGCCCCAACCCACCGGCGAGATCCTCGCCAGCAGTGTTGAAACGTGGGCGCTGGATGAAGACGATTTCGACAGCCGCCCGCCCAAGGCGATTCCCTCGCGAAACACCCTGACGTTTAATGGCAAGGCGATTTTTACCCCGGTGGCCGGGCAACCAGTCGGAACGGTGACGGATGCTTTGACGCTGACCGTGGCGAGCGGCACCGGAGACTATGTGAACGCCACTGGCTCGTTGCAAGTAACTGGCACAGGCTTCAATGTATTTGGCCCGAACGCCGCGCCGGGAAACACCTTTTTCAAAATCCGGTACGAGGGGCGGATCTGCCGCGCAAAGTAATCGGAAAACGGAAGGCTATTCGTTCAACCGGCCCCTTCTTGGGGATTCGCCTCAATGCGCTGATGGATTCCAGCCACCGGACGGAATCGGCAATCGGGAAAATACTCCCAGCCGTTCCATTCGATGCGATCGAGCCGAAAGGCGATGCGCCGTCCGCCACCGTCCAGGTGCGGCGCGTCGTAGACCGGCCGGACGTCGATGGCCGCATCGATCTCCAGCACCAGACGCCGATCGTAGCCGGCCACCAGCGGGATCTCAATCCGGAAGTCGCCCTTCACATCTACGGTGGCGACACACTTTCCGAGCGCGGAAATCTCCAGACGTTGCCCGTCAAGCCAAGCCGTCTGGGGCACGCTGCCTTCCAGCACCAGCGTGCTGCGGCCCGCGCGTAATGTGAAGAACATGTGGCGAGCGCACAAGCCGTCGATATACCAGCCGTCGCGCTCGTACCAACCCGGCAGCCGAGTCAGGATTAACGCGCTAGTCAACCCAACGGCGGTGGTGATGAGCATCTGAAAGCGGTCTGCCCACGGCCAGCGGGAAACCTTCTGCCGGGCGAGCGTGGCATAAGTATCGAGGCCGTAGACGAGCAGCCCGGTAGGCCATCGCTTGCCGGTATGCTCGCGCAGCATCGTTGCAATCTCGTCGATGCGGCGGCTTCCGCCAGAGAAGGTCTTCGCGGCGCCATATTCGCGCAGGCAACCGAAGTACGCAGGCTCATAGTGCAACGGCCAGCGCTTGCCCAGGCGGATCAGCAGATCCCAATCCATCACAAAGTGCAGATCTTCACGCACCCATCCGATCGCCTCCAACGCCGAGCGCCGGAAGAAGACGCTTTGTTGAAGGATATAGTCCGACAGATTCGCGAGCCGCCACAAATCGAAGGGCTGCGTGTGGGGGAACCGGCAAGTGGCGTAGCCAGCTTCATCCAGCAGGTAGCCTTCGCCATAACAAGCCGCCGCTTCCGGATGTTTTTCGAGTGCGGCGACGGCGCGGCGGACGGCGCCGGGCAATAGGATATCGTCCGAGTTTAGCCAAGCGACAATCTCGCCGCGCGCGCGCTGGAATCCTTTATTGATCGCGTGCGACTGGCCGCGGTCCTTTTCAGAAATGAACTCAAGCCGGCCGGGGTAGCGTCGAACCACTTCCGCCGTCTCATCGCTTGAGCCGCCGTCCATGACGATGTACTCGATGTTCGGGTAATCCTGGCCGAGCACGCTCTCAATGGTCGCGGCGATGAAGCGGCCCTGGTTATAGGAGGGCGTGACAATCGTAACGAGCGGGGTCGCCAGCGGCCGGCGCTGGCCCAACGTCATTGCGATTCGCCGACCGGAGTCAGCACGCCTGCCTGCCGGCGGCGCAGATCGTCGAGTTCGGCATCGACCATGATTCGCACCAGCTCTTTGAAAGTGACTGCAGGTTCCCAGCCGAGTACGCGCCGCGCCTTGGACGGATCGGCTTGTAATGCGTCGACTTCCGCGGGCCGGAAATAGCGCTTGTCGATCTCCACGTACTCTCGCCAATCGAGGCCGCAGCGTTCAAAGGCGTGCTCGATAAACTCTTTCACCGTACGCATTTCGCCGGTGCCGATGACGAAGTCGTCCGGCGTCTCCTGTTGCAACATGCGCCACATGGCTTCGACGAATTCTGGCGCGTAGCCCCAATCGCGCTGCGCCTCGATGTTGCCCATGTATAGTTTCTTCTGCAATCCGAATTTGATGTGGGCCGCCGCGCGAGCGATCTTCCGCGTGACGAACGTCTCGCCACGTCTGGGCGATTCATGATTGAACAAAATGCCGCTCGCGGCAAACATCCCATAACTCTCGCGATAGTTCACGGTGATGCTATGCCCGAAAAGCTTGGCGCAGGCATAGGGGCTGCGCGGATGAAACACCGTGTTTTCCCGCTGGGGGGGAGGCGCCGAGCCGAACATCTCCGACGACGAAGCCTGATAAAAACGCGCTTTCACGCCGGTTTGGCGGATCGCTTCCAGGACTCGCAATGCGCCCACGGCGGTGACATCGGCTGTGTACTCGGGAATGTCGAAGCTGACGCGGACGTGGCTTTGCGCGGCGAGGTTGTAGACTTCATCGGGCTGGATCTCGTAGAGCAGGCGAGTGAGGCTGGACGAATCCGCTACGTCGGCGAAGTGGAGGAAGAAGTTGGCTCCCGCCTCGTGAAAATCATGATAGATGGCGTCGACGCGGCCGGTGTTAAAGCTGCTGGAGCGCCGCTTAATGCCGTGAACCTGGTAGCCCTTTTGGAGCAGCAGCTCAGCCAGATAAGATCCATCCTGGCCTGTCACACCGGTGATGAGGGCTGTCTTCATTCCTATTATTATCTGTCAGCCTTGTTGTGTTACGCTGTCCCTCGGGGACACAACAACGAATGAATCTACTCGAAATGGTGATGCAGGCGCAAGGCGGCGGCGCAGTCAAGCAGATGGCGCAGCAGTTTGGAATTGGGGAAGATCAGGCGCAATCGGCGATCGGCGCGGTGCTGCCGATGCTGGCGGGCGCGATGCAGCAGAATGTTCAAAAGGGCGGCCTTGAAGGCTTGCTCGGCGCGCTGCAGGGTGGTAATCACCAACAATATCTCGACAATCCGTCGACGCTGTTCTCGGAACAAGGGGTTCAGGACGGTAACGGAATTCTCGGCCATCTTCTCGGCGGCAAGGAAGTGAGCAGGCAACTGGCTACCCACGCCGAGGCGCAGAGCGGCGTCAGTTCATCGATCATCAAGCAGATGTTGCCGATGGTGGCTGGGCTGCTGATGGGCGGCATGAGCCGGCAGGCGAATTCGAGCGGTATCCTGGGCCAAGTGCTCGGCGCGGCGATGGGTGGCGGTGGCGCCGATAGCGGCGGTCTCGGATCGGTACTCGGTTCGATCTTCGGGGGCGGCAATTCGGCTCCGCAGCAACAACACCTCAATCAGAACCCCGCTGCTTCGGGAATCATGGGGATGCTGGGGCCGCTGCTCGATCGGAATCAGAACGGCTCGGCCATGGATGAGATCATGGGCATGGCGGGGCAGTTCCTGGGACGCCGGTAACGGCTTCTCCTGCCAGATAATGGGGGGATGCCGATGCGTCCTCCCGAGACTGAAATTCCCTCGTTCTTCGGCGGCTATGTCAACGCGGTGCCGGAGAACCCTGGGCTGATCGAAAT
>JAYUSQ010000247.1:0-12734 GCA_043755595.1 Acidobacteriota bacterium
CCTCCTTGCCAAGCCAATCTTACTGCATGCCTCGCTGATTTTCATCGCTTTCAATGTTCGGACGAACATCAGGGCTTGCTTGCGCGCGCGGCTCGGTAAGGAACGGCGCGCGGCTCGAGAAGGAGCGGCGCGCGGTTCGGTAAAGAGTGGCGTGCGGTTCGGTAAGGAGTGGCGCGCGGTTAGGTAAGGAGCGGTCTACACCAGTGGTGAAAATGTTCTGATGCGCCGGCAGCCTTAGAGGACGAACCGCAATATCTGCTCGCTGGCAACCGCCTTGCCTGCTGCTTGCGCTGGCGTGAAATGCCATTGCTGGGCGCTTTGCGTGGCAATCCGCGCAACGGTCGCGTTTTGCTCGCCGGTCATCGAAATCACTTGAGCCGCTTGCACGGCGCCGCGTTCATCGATCTGCACACGGATTTTCACAACGTGCGGACCTTTGACGAAGGGGGCCAAACCTGCAGGGACCGACGGGAACACCTTGCGCTGCGGGGCGGCCGGAATGAACTCCGGCGGCACAGGCGCGGCGGCGGCGATCTGGAGTGGCAGCGCTGTGGCAGGAGGCGCCACTACTTCGGCGGCTGGGGGCGCAGGAAGATCCTGAGGTACAGGGTTAACGGCCGGCTTGGGTCCACCGGCGACTGTCTCTTCTTCAGCCAGGGCTACGGTGACGGCGGCCGGCTTTGGTCCACCGGCGACGGTCTCTTCTTCAGCCAGGGCTACCGTGATGGCCGCAGGCTTCGGACCACCCGCAACAATCTCTTCGGTCTGGGGTTCGGGCGATGGCGGACCGGCCGTGATCTCGCCGGCTTCGGACGTGGCGCCAGTTTCCGCTTCGGATTGAGTTGGCCCTTGCTTCGCCGACGGAGCCCGGTAGTTGGCTCGTAACGCTTCGATGACTTTCGCACTGATCCTGGACGCGGTTAACCGCCGCTCATCCGGGATGGCGCACTGAAAATCCACGCCATACTCGTTGATCAATCCAATCAGATCTTCCTCGGTGAGTCCGCCAATTTCGATCGATTTGAACAGACCATCGCGTGTGATTGGGGGGGGAGCCTTGGCCGCTTGCAGGGGAAGACGGGCCAAGGTAAGCAGGGCCATCAAGATTATGCCGGCCATGATTTTTTTCATTATTTGAACACCAGGCAGCTTTCGCCGTTCGCACGCGTATCTCTGACCTTACAGCCGCTGAGCCGTAACGTGCGCTGATTAAGGGCTACGGTTAGCTTCCGCGGAGCCTCAGCCGGTTTTCCGGCGAGCACCGCTTCAGCGCTTTGAACGCCTACCTCCAAGTAGTCGGGATAGATGCCGATCGCTCCGCCGGCACGGACGAGTGCAGGAGCAAACAACACAAGCGGCAATGCGTTTTCGAGCGACAGCTTGAGCAGGGTGGCAATGGCGGCCGAGTCATAGACGTTCCTGTCCGGGGCTACCACTACCAAATCCACTTTGCGGCGGAGCGACAGAAACGCCGCACTTACCGCATCGGGGCGCGAGGCTTCGGCCATGGTCAACGTGTACCCGAGTTGGGCGGCTTTGTCCTCAGCCAGCGCTTTTGCCGCCGCGGCAGCAGTGGCGCTTGCGAGAAGACCGAGCCGTTTTTTGCCGGGCGCCAGCACCGCCAACTCATCCATGATGGCGGTAAGCGGAACATCGAGATTCATGGCATTCGGCACGTTGTCGGCCAGATGCACCATCGTCGTAAAGACCGGGAACTGTGGTGTGCGGGCCTGCAGAGCGCGAGCCGCCTCCAGCCCCACCGCAATTGCATTGCGTGGCCGCGCATCCGGGGACGATTCCAGTCCAACCAGATCGGGCTCGGTTTTCAAATCGATCAGCACCAGATTCCGGTCGGCCAGTTCGCCGAACCCCTGGCGGATCCCTTCTACAGCTTCACCGTAGCTGGACGACTCCGAATTGAAAACGACAAGCGTTTGATAGGGGCCGGTGCGAGCGCCATGGCCGAACGCCGCCAGCCCCAACCCCAGGAATGACCGGCGCGCCCACGGAGCGCCACGTGTCGATTGCCATTGTCGGCTCATAAAGACTCCTATTCCATGAACCAGAGCAGTTTCACGTAAGCCGTGCGGCCGTCGCCCGGCATCCGGTCAATGGCGAGGGCGATCGGATGCAGGTAGCTTTTGTCGAGCGCGTTACGCAGGCCAAACTGAATGTCGAACTGGCGATGCAAGTGGTTGGTGGTGGCCGTGAAATCAACCAATGCGAACCCTTTCACCGTGCCGCCGTCACGGGTTCCGCGTTCACCGATATAGTTGAGCATGCTGCTGATGGTCAGGCGATTCTTAAAGATCGGAGTGGCGGCGCGCAGCTTGCCCATATGCTCGGGTGAGTTGGCGATCCAGTCGCGATTGACGCCTGAAACGGCCTTTTGCCGGGTGATGCTGCCGCTCAATTGCACACGCTCGCGGACGACGCCGCTTAACTCAAACTCGACGCCGGTCGAGCGGTAGTTCTCGCCGTTTACATATTGCTGGAAGCCGTTTTCGAGGGCATTCGCCTGGATCAGATCGTTGATCCGGTATTGATACACGTTGGCGATGGCGCTGAGCCGGCCGGCCACTTTGCGCTCCAGCGAGTACTCGACCGCCTGGGCGCGCTCCTGGCGCAGTCCACCGCTAGCGGTATAGCTGGCGCTGTCGCCATAGTATTGCTCGAAGGCGCTCGGGTTCCGGTAAGGACGTCCGTACACCAACTTATGCGTAGTGCGCGGAGTCATCTGATAGACCAATGCGGCTTGAGGCGAGAGGTAGCGGTTGTAGTTGCGCGAGAAGTCGTAACGGAGGCCGCCGAGAACACGAACCTTGCTGGACAGCTCATACTCGACTTGCGAAAATGCACCCATGGTTCGATCCGGATTATTCAAGTCGACTTCGGTAGCCGGAGTTGGCGACACGAGGGTGTAAGTCTGCAAAGTCCGCAGCTCATATCGGCCAACGCCGCCAAACGTAAACGTCCCCTTCCTGGCTACTGGAATCGAGTAGGAGAGTTGCGACGTAATCCAGTCACCCTTATTTATGGTCCGGCCATCGATATCGCCGTTGTCTCCGGCGTAGTATGAGCGGTCCAAATAGCGATAGCTGTCATAGGAAAGGCTCCAACGCACCGTGCTGCTATTGGCGAGGTTGTGAGTATAGGCCGCTTCGGCGAAATTGCGCCCGTCGGTGACGCGGTTGCCCTGCACGTTGAAGAGCGCGTCAGGGGCCCAAGTGAGCGGGGGCCGATTGTCGCGGCTGTTGAACAGCGTGGTGATGCGCCAATCGCGCCAGATCAAATTCGCAAAACTGTGGTAGCCCTTCTGGTTTCCGCCTCTGGCAATACCCGAATTCGTTTCCGGCGTGTTGTATTGGGAAACGAAGAAGTCGCGGGATCCATAGTTGAAAATCGAGCCTGAGATCAGCAGATTGGCGCCGTGCCCCAGATCCATCGAACTGGAGACGATCGTCTTGCGCTCGCCCAGTGAATCCATTTCCGTGGAGACGCGCACGCGTTCGTGATCCACTGGAGACTTGGTCACGATGTTGATGTTGGCGAGCATGCCATTGCTGCCATAAAGCGCCGACGATGGCCCGCGGATGATTTCGATTCGCTCCACCAGATCCATGTCGAGACCGAAGTCCTGCCCGAAGAATCCGTTGGAATTGTAGATATTGTCGGTCATCGGATGGCCATTGATCATGACCAGGAAACGCGAGTTGTAGTCGCCTGGAACCGAAATGCCGCGCGTGCCCGCGTAGCCGTAAATCTGGTCGTTGGTCATGTAGAATCCGCGCACGCCGTCGAGCGCGTCGCCGAGCGTCCGGTAGCCGAAGTTGCGGATGTCGGAAGCGGTGATCACGCTGACGTTCGCCGGCACCTGGTCGAGCGTTTGCATGTGGAGCGTGGCGGCCTGCACAACCGGCACCTCGTCAAACAAGCCTTTCTGTTTGACCGGCGTATCCTGCGCCTTTGATCCGCCCCCGCTTCCCGCGGTCTGTGGAGGGGGAATGGAGGAAGGAGCCGGCGTTTCGGCCGCAATCAGGCCGAGAGTTACTAAGAGGCTAAAAGCAATCAGACGCATGGTAAGGGGCCTCCATTGACCCGGTTGACTAACACTTTTAAGAACTTTCATCTGGAGTTATCCTTTGGGCTTTCAGAACCCATATCCCGATTCACCGGCGTTCTTGCCAGCGACGCTGAGTAGTTTCACACCGGTGCGCCCGGCGACCAATTCAGCCGGCACCACCGTGAGCGCGGCCGGATCATTCACGACCAAAGCCACCAAGTCCTGGGGCGAGGCGGAGTTGACCCGACGGTCTGCGCGGCGCGACGTGGTGGCCTGATATTCGAGCGCCGACAAGTGGAGCACAGTATTGGCCACGCGGCCGAAGATTTCACTGCCGGGCTCACTCAACACGAGCGTGACGGCGTTCCGGTTTGGCCACGAGCGGACCCGTTTGAGCAACATATCCCGCAACTGCGAAACCGAGATGTCGTCGAGCGGATTCTGGTTGTGTACGACTACGACGAGCGTTTCTTTGCCTATCCGGCTGAGGTCAAGGTTAGCCGGAGCTCCAGCCGTACTTCGGCCTGGTAGAGGTTTGATTGGTTCGGGCTCTGGAGAGGGCTCGCCTGGCTTGGCGCTCAGCGGCGCCGACGGCGTCTCCGGGTCCGTGGGCAAAGCTTTGTCTGGCATACGGGCGTCGACCAGTTCCTGCTCAAGCAGCGCCAGCCGATCTTCCAAGGCGATCAGCGCTTTGAGCCGCTCTTTGAGTTGCTCAATGTCGCCTGACAGGTTGGTGGGCGGCTCGGGCTGCGATTGGGCGCTCGCGACTCCCGCTAAGATAAGGACGGAAATTAATTGCTTCAACGTTCTAGTGTTCAGATATCCCACCCTATGCTGGTCTATCGACCGGAGTAGCCCCTGAGCTTTTCGGGGAAACCCTCAGAGAGCGTGACCGAAACAACTTAGGGAAATCGTCGACTCCACCGGAGCCATTTGAATCGGATTGGTACGAAGAGCGTCCAAGTTCTTGCCTTTTCTTAGGCATCCAAGGAGCCGTGCCGTGAGTAGGGCGTGTCACCTAAAGCCGATCCGACAGGGATATTACCGGAGTAGGGAAAGCGCCTCAAGGCCGCAATATCCACCGTAGTGCGACATCTAAGCCTCAGCCTTTAATCAACAGGACCCGATGACCATCGTGTAGGCCGAGATATAGCCGGGTTAACAGAAGGGGAGGGATATGAGGTTGGCTCCCGCAGCGACGTCGCTTCTTTCGCTACTTTCGATAGTGGCGCTTGGGGCTAACAACGAAAAAGGCGCCGCGCCTCACTCCTTCATGAAGGTTTATCGCGTGCTGCAGCATCCGCGTTGCATGAATTGCCATCCGGCGGGAGACGCACCGCTGCACGGAGATGACAGCCATCCGCACTCATTTCGGGTGAGACGCGGTGAGGATGGCCGGGGCGAGCCCGGAGCGCGGTGCGCAAAGTGCCACCAGTCCGCGAATCAGCCGGGCGTACATCGGCCGCCGGGGGCCACGCGCGGGCTCGGGGCCAAAGAATCGCAGGAAACCTCGATATGGCAGTTGCCTTCGGCTAAAATGCCGCTGGTATTTCAGGGCCGGACGCCGAGGCAGTTGTGCCGGCAACTGTTGGACCAGAAGACAAATGGGGGCTTCAGCATGGCGCGGTTACTGGAGCATGTTGAGCATCATGCACTGGTCAAGTGGGGGTGGCAGCCTGGTGATGGACGAACGAAGCCACCCGGGAACCACGCGGCTTTCGTGGAATCGGTTCGCGATTGGATGCAAGAAGGTCCGAACTGTCCGGCTGAGTGACTTGCCAATCGCGGGCAATGAAACACTTCACAATTTTTCCTTATTTGTTTGCAAGTGAATGCTTTACCAAATCAACTAACTGTTCCAACCGGTAGGAAGATCCTTCAACCATCGCGATCAATCGGCCGGCACGATCGACAACCGCGGTTTGCGAATTGTGGATAATGACGCCCTCTTCAGCCCAATGGACAAGGCCAAATCGTTTGGCGACGGGAGTGGTGTCGCCGGTGAGAAAGAACCAAGCCCCTGGCCTGGCCTTCACGGTTGCGGCATAACGCGCGAGCACATCCGGGGTGTCGAAAGTGGGGTCGAGCGTAATCGACAGAAGCGCGAGTCCATCGGGAATCGCGTCGGCGAAGCGGCGCTGGAGGCTGGCAAACGACGCGGCCAGGCGTGGGCAGACTTCCGGTAAGGGGCAGCGAGTGTAGAGAAAATTGACCAATGTCACGCGGCCCCGCAACGACCCGAAATTGAAGGGGCGGCTGCTCTGATCGGTGAGGGTGAAATCGGGAACGAGTTGGCCGGGCTTGAGCTCATCGGCGGAACGCGGGAAATCGAAGTCTTCGGTGCGGCGGGCGTCGAGAACACGAACGTGATGCGCGGCTTGGTTGCGGAGTTGAAACTCAATGCGGGCGCCCGGGGCCAGCGTGGCGAATTCCTGCGGGCGAGCCACCCGGAATGGCATTACCATCGCAGGCATCAGACCTTCGACGGCGCGATGTGAGACCAACACGGTCTGAGCCGCCGGGTCCACACGCAAGACCATACCTTCGATCCGAGCAGGGCGAGCGCAACCGGTGGTTCCGGCAGCCATCGCCGCAGCTAGAAGAAGTAAAGGATGTCGGGACGAACGTAGAAATTCTGTTTTACTTCGGCGCATGGTCCACATTGCAAACGGTAGCCGTCCCACGCGGCTTTGACGGCCTTGGGAACCTCGACCGGGTCAGTCGGGTTGTGATAAGCCGAAAGCGCCATCAGCGGATGATGGCGGGCGATGGTGGCCTTGGCTCCATTGAGGGCGCGTACTTCGGCGCCTTCGATGTCCATCTTGATGAAGTCGACGCGCTCCAAGCCGAGTTCGACGACAAGCTTATCGATGGTGGTGAGCGGCACCTTTTCGCCGTCGTGACCGCCGTCACGATGGATGACGAATGAATCGGCTGCGGAGTTATGCGGATCGACGTTCAGAGTCAGGAAATCGTCTTTGTCCCAGACACCCTTCGCATACACGACCACACGTCCGCCGGCGATCTCTTTGGCGAAGTTGCGGCGGAGGCTTTCGATATTCTCCGGCGCGGGCTCAATGGCGATTACTTTCGCCGCGCCACGGTCTAGCGACAGGCGGGTGAACACTCCGATATTGGCGCCGCAATCGAGCACGACCGCTCCCGGCTTCACTCGCACTTCGGCGCCGGTGTAGATATCGCGTTCCTGCTCGGCCAGGTTGAACGGCAGGACGAAATGGCTGCCTTTGGGAATCCAATATTCACCCTTGGGAGTGGACCAGCGCTCGAAGCCTTTGGCGTCGGTTTCCAGCTTTTTGCTGGCGTAGAGGATGCGGTCTTTGGCCGCGATTTGATCCTCGATTTCCTTGGGCGCGCCGGTGACGCGGTCGTACGGACAAACCGAAGCGCGGCCTAAAGCATAGATCGCCGACAACCGGGCGGCAGGCCAAAGGAATAATACGCCACCGAGGAGCAGCACCAGCGCGGGAATCATTAACACTCGTTGCACGATTTATCATAGCGCCTCGATCAAAACGCGCCGGGCCGGACGGACCAGCCGATAGGTAGTAACCAGCTTATTTTCTATGATTATGACCACCAGAGCTCCAGTTTTTAATTGCATGTGACCCTGGAATCGAAACACACCTTTTATGGGGTGGATCGCATGGACCGGACTACCCCGTGATACACTTTTCGGTTCAAGAGGGCAAATGAACTTCCGCGAGATTTTGTATTCGGTGCAGGACCGGGTGGCGACGATCACATTGAACCGGCCGGAGAAACTCAACGCCTGGACGCCGGTAATGGAAAAGGAATTCGAGACGGCGATGCGGGCCGCGACCGTCGACGATGGGGTCCGTTCGATTCTCGTGACAGGCGCGGGGCGCGGGTTTTGCGCCGGGGCGGACATGAGCTTTCTGAAGGCGCTGGGCAACCGGTCGGTGGCCGATTCCCGGCCGGCCAGGGACGAGTACCTGACGCGGTATTCCTGGATGCATGAGATCCCGAAACCGATCATCGCCGCGGTGAACGGACCGGCAGTCGGACTGGGCTGCGTGATTCCACTGTATTGCGATATTCGACTGGCATCGCCCCAAGCGCAGTTTTGCGCGATCTTCGCCAAGCGCGGATTGATCGCCGAGTTCGGCATCGCTTGGATCCTGCCGCACCTGGTTGGTCTGGGCAACGCGACGGATATGCTTTTCACCGGGCGGACGGTGGATGCGGAAGAGGCGGTGCGGATGGGGTTGGTCAGCGAGCTTCTGGCCGAAGAAGACTTCCCTGCCCACGCCTGGGATTTTGCCCGCAAAATGGCAAGCACGGTGTCGCCTCGATCGATTGCGGTGATCAAGAGGCAAATCTACGGAGCGCTGAATGAAACGCTCGGGGCCTCAATCGCACGCGGATTCGACGAGATGATGCTGAGTCTGGAGTGCGACGATTTCAAAGAAGGCGTTGCGCACTTTTTGGAGAAGCGGCCGGCGCGCTTCAAGGGCAAGTAGCCGGCGGCAGTGACCCCTACCGGAGGAATCACTACGTGGAGACGTTCAGCAGCTTCGCCCCGTTCTCCCAGGTGATCTTGCGAAACAACGGGGGAGCGGTTAGTTTCTTCAACGCCGAGAGCGTCTCACGGGCGACGCACTTATCCTTTATCCAAGCTTCCTGCGAAACCTGACCGGCTCCGGCGCCATCGCGACAGGGGCAATCGCTGCCGAACATGAGTTTAGTTTTAGTTTGGTGACGCTCTAGAAAGCGGGCGGCGAAGTCCGGGTCACGGCCGAGGAAATTGCGGCCGGAGTTGGCCGAGAGGTCGCCGTAAAAATTCGGATAGTCCGAGAGGAACCCGTCCGACGGTCCGCCTTTCTTGATCGGTCCGGAAGGATACGAAATATCGGGCGGCGCGTCGGTGCTGACGTTCGCCCAGAAAGAATTGGCGTGACCGATGAACGTGGTCTTTGGATACGCTTTGAGGATGGCGCCGAATCGCGCGACGCCGCCGTTGAACACTTGGCCTGCCGGGCCATCTTGAAAATGCATCAACACGGGAACCTTGAGCTCTGCCGCCAAGTCAAAGACGCGCCGCATCTCAGGGCCATCACAGGCGACTTGGGATTTCAATTCTCCGAACCCGATGGCTCCCGCCGCCGCTGCCGTGCGGAGAGTTTCGACGGTGTTCGGAAGGGTTACGTTGACGCTGGCGAAAAACTTCATGCGGCCGGGCGCCTTGGTCATCCGCGTCTTGGTCCGCTCCACCTGAGCGGCTGCACCGAGGATGATGGCGTGACTTACGCCGCAGCCGTCCATGTGCGCGATCTCGCCGTCATCCTGATTTTTCGGATGGAGGTGGATGTCGAGGACTTTACCGCCCCAGTCCGGCCGGTCCGGCTTTTGAGCAACGGCGGCAAAGGGAGCGGCGGCAGCGCTGGCGAGGAGCAGGGATCTTCGGGTAATCAACACCCACGTATACTACTACGTTCTTCGTCGATAGCCCGGCGGTTTACAACACGTCCGCGAAACCGCGTTTCAACTGACGAAAAAACAAACCGCCAACCACAAAGGCCGTGATGGCATAGAAGGCGATGACACCGAGCTCTTCGAGGTTCGGCGGGCCGCTGGAAAAGATCAGGTCGCGATAGTTTCGGACCAGATAGGCGAGCGGGTTGTAGTCGATCAACCATCTGAACTGTTCGGGGTAGGCGCTTTCGTAGAGAAACACAGGCGTGACCCACATCCATACCTGCAAGATCACCTGCGTTAATTGAGCGGTGTCGCGGAGATAGACCTGAAGGCTCGCCGCGATCCAACCGATTCCAACGGCCAGCATCCCGACCAGCAGCGTGTAGAGCGGGAGCAGCAGCACGGCGAATCCGAAATGGCCCAGCCACCAGGCGGTTGCGATGACCAGCAGTATGAGCGTGAAGAAGTGATTCACGAGTGAGGAAAAGAAGATCGAGATCGGGACGATCTCGGAGGGGAACAGCGTTTTGGTGATGAGACTGGCGTTGTCGACCAACGAACTGGCGGACCGCTGTACGGTTTCCTGGAAAAGGAACCACGGCAGGTAACCGGCCAGCAGGTAGAGTGTGTAGTTCTGGGTGACCTCGCCGCGCGGCATTTCGATCTTCATGCAGGTTTCGAAGACGAAGCGCCAGACGAGCAGCATCACGAGTGGATGAATTAGTCCCCAGAGCCAGCCGGCCGCCGAGCCGACGTAGCGCTGATCGAAATCGCGCCGCACCATTTGATAGAGGAGCGCACGGCGTTCGATGAGATTGGTGAGAAATCGGCCGCCGGGGAGGGTCAAGCCATCAGGATAGCGGACGGCGAGCGTGGACGGCGGCGGCTATCTTCAGGACGACCCGTTGGGCGGCGCGCTTAACCGCGTGTTCCCAGAAGCGCAACACGATCCACCCCTGGCGCCGCAACCGCCTGTTCACGCGCCGGTCCCGCGCGCGGTTGGTCTCGATCTTGTTTCGCCAGAAGGCGGTATTGGTTCGCGGTAGGGACTTACAGCGGCGGCATCCGTGCCAGAAGCAGCCGTCGACGAAGACGGCGATTTTCCGTCCAGGCCAGGCGAAATCGGGTTTGCCAGCGACCTTCCACTGTTTGCGGTACCCATGTAGTCCAGCGGCCCACAGGAGCTTGCCGAGAGGCAATTCCGTGGTGGAATTTTCGCGCGACCGGACGGCCGCCATTATTTTCGATCGGACTTGTTTCGATACGTGGTCCATATCGATTGGGCGGCGAGGGCTCAACGCTCGGCGTAGGTCGCGAGATCGCCAGCGGTAATCGAATCCGCTGGTACAAGACGGTAGTGTTTTTCCACCACGACTTTGATCTCACCGTTTTCGAGCGTAAGTTCGAAGAGCGCAATTACGTGATCCGCCAGAAACTGCGCGGAGACGGCACGCGCTTTCAGATTGGGGAATTTCTCTGCGCAGTAGGCGAGATCCTGACTGGTTTGGACCACGGCAAGCCGGTCGGAGCCGCTTTTCGCCTGGACGGGGATGACGAATTGCCGCCCGTGCGTATTGATGCCGACGTAAAGTTCGTCGATCTCGATTTGGCCCATGGCCTTGACGGTCGTCCGCAAGTGGTTCTGGAGCGAGTAACTAACGATACCGAGAAAGACATCGATTAAGCGGTTGTAACGGACCTTGGCCAAAAGCGCTTGTTCATCGTTGAGTGCGTAGGCGGCTATGATCTGCGGCGTTGCGTCTGGAATCTTCGTGGCGACCAACTCCACTCTCGGGATGATGTGAATTAATTTCGCCAGTTCAAAACGATACTTAGCCCGGCCTGCCGGCAGGATGATCCACTGCCTATTTTCAGATTCAGTCTCGACGATCTCCAGCGGCAAATTCTTCCGGTAGCGGAAGGAGTAGATCAGATCGCCGAGGTTCTTGGGCAGCCTCACGTTTAGTTCGGCGGCAACACTTTCAATCTCCGCCCGGTCGAACTCGAAAGTCGTGAGGCCCGGCTGGTAGTGATTCCGAAACATTCTGCCAATTAACGCATCGTAGAGCGGCTCTTGCTTAGACATTGGCCGGCACGTTCTCGCCCTTCCTGATGCGCTGTGGGATGACGCCAGCCGGCACGCCGAAGTGATTCGCCGCGTCCGACATTTTCAATTCCAGGAGGCGCGGGTCGCCAAGGCCGCGCACCGTCTCGCAGTCGACTGCGTCACTCACGTTTTCTTTGATCTTCGATGCGACCGCCTGACCGAGCAAGGGTGGAACAGAATTACCCACCTGCCGGAACCCATGCCATTTCGTGACATGGAATCGAAACCAATCCGGATAGGAATGAAGGCGAGCGGCTTCGCGCACGGTTATGCAACGCGGCGAAAAAGGATGGATCGGCCGCGGCGAAGTGAAAGCGCCATGGTCGCTCGCCGTTCCGGCGCGGATGGTGTTGCAAACGCCGTTTGGATCGAGCTTGAGAAAACGGCTCACCGGTTCTACGTCGCCGGCGATCGTCGCTTGAAAGCGTTCCTGAGAAAGTAGCGTGTGTATTGTGCGGCGGCTTGACGTCAAGAGATGGGCGAATTGGCCGCTGGCCGTCACTTGACGCAAAGCTTGGGCATAGGGGCTGGGTTTGCCAAACTCCGCTTCAACCCAGTCCCGATCCAGCAACTCGGAATAATTATCCGCTTCCGGCAGATCACCGATAGCTTCCCAGACGGTAGGCGTCGTCCCGGTGAATCCGAGGTCGAGATTCACAGTGGGCAAGGCGTGGGTTTCGAAAGGGTAGGTAGGCAGCGGCTGGCCCTTGCGCGCACCCACGAGGAAGAGGCGTTGCCGTGCTTGAGGTACCCCGAAACCGACGGCATTTAGCACGCGGTAGTCTTCGCGAACCTGATACCCTTTCGTCTGAAACTCCGTGATGATTTCCTCAAGGAATTTCTTGTGCTCTCCTAGGGTGAGGCCACGTACGTTTTCAAACACGAAGTACTTGGGCTTGAGTTCGGAAACGACTCGGACAAAATGGTAGGACGAGATGGTTGCGTGGGTCGTCAAAGGCGCGCTTGCCGATCATGCTGAAGCCCTGGCAGGGCGCGCCTCCGAAGACGACGTCTACATCCTTTTTTCCAAGCCTGGAGTGTGCGCGGATATAGTCGCCATCGATGTCGGCTACGCTCCTGCAAATCGTCGCGCAATGCGGGAAGTTG
>JAYUSQ010000248.1:0-3958 GCA_043755595.1 Acidobacteriota bacterium
CCGGCATCCCATAGCTGATCCCCTCGGCCGCCTCGGCGGGAACAGCCGCCCGAATCATCGCGCGAACCTTACTCAGCGTGCTCCGCGCGGGTTCGGGCATTCCCGCCAAATACTCATCCGCGTTCGTTGGAGCGGGCCCATCTGCTTTTCGCATCGTCGCACTGTATTCTGGCATATCGGAGCACTATCCTAAAGAGGCGATGCGGACGGCAAGGCCATCGTGAATTACTAGAGTTGACCACGACTTGGAAGCGCTTCGTCGCGTCCGAAGCTCAGCGTGGTCTGGGTCTCAATATTTCCGGCGTTGCAGGTCGTGGTTGACGCAGACCCAAATGCTAACTTAACTAAGGAAGGCCGACCTGGCCCGCCCGGCTTGGCATACCGGGAACCCATGTCGACCTCCTATTCTCTCTGCGGCTGCACTCGCGGTTCGATCAGATCGAGGCTGCCTTTGCCGCGCGCGGTTGGCAAACGCTTTGAGTTATCGAATTCCGCGACGCCGCCTGAAAAGTGGCCAGTCAACGGGCATCAAATCTTGTTGATTGCGTATGTAGCGTTGCCGGAATCGACGAAAGACAACAGCCCGGAGTTGTCGACGGGAAACGTACCGACTACGGTCTTGCTACGCTTCAACTGATAGTTGCCGGGAACGAGGTCGGCAATCAGGATGCGCCCGTTCCCGCCCACATTGGCCTGAACGGTAGCCGACGTGAGTTGTTTGGGGCGATAGTTGGGGTAAGCTGCCATGGGCTCCATGGCCTTGGAAGCGACAAAGAGCACCCGGGTAGGCGACTGGACGAGTACGGCGACGTGGTCCGAGTCGATCGACTCTGGAGGCCCAGTAATCGGAATCGCCGTGCCAGTGGGAGCCGCATACAGCACTTGCAGGGCGTCAAGTCCGAGGCCCAGCCGCTGGTTTGCATCCGTGAGTTCAATGCGTGTGGCCATGTTGGGAAGAGGAGCCACGCAGCAACTGGCTTTGATAGTAGTAGCGGTCATGTTCAAGGTGGTTGGATAGACGGCTTTGATGAACATCGCGGAGCCGCCCACGGTATTACTTGCCACCAAGCCGGGACCAACAGTGGCAACGCTATTTGAAGTGGCCGTGTTCATCATCCACTGAATTCGCTTGGTGCTAGTGGTATTGAGTGAATTTACTCTGTCCCATACGACCGTGACGGCGACATCGGTACCTGCGCGCACTGTGGCTACGGCGCGGTGCCAATACTGGAGAAAGCGCGTGGCCGGAACGCGACTGGCGTGTTGCACATCATAGCCGGCGGTGAGGTTGCGGGAGGTAAAGCTGTAGTCCGCAGTCTGCTTGACGGGGATCTCCGGCGGCGGCGCCCAGCCTGCCAGCCACAACTGGCCGCAGGAACCGGAATCCGCGTACGCAGGACCGACACACAGGACATTCGCCAGGTCCGCAAACCTGTTGGCGATCAGGGGCCCTTCGCCGAGGCTCACTCCTTGCGTGGCCTCCCAGAATTGCATATTCGGCAGCACCGGATCGGCGCCGCGATACATAGTAAAAGCTCCCCAACGGAAAAACTGATGATCCTGCGTCCAACGCATGAGCGGCGCAAAGTGAGCCCAGATGGCATTGGGACCCCACGAAGACCGCCAGATTACGTCCGACTCGAGGCCTGCCCAATACGCCGGCAGCGTCGTTGTGTAGTCCAGGCGCGGGCGCATCCGGTAGAACAGGAACGCCAATTCCGGCCGCTCCTTGACCCACGTCGAATTCGCAAAAAGCGGTGCGGTCTCGGGGATGCGGTGGTAGAACTCCTGCATCCAGCCGCCCTCGTTGGTGCCGGCGAGGTAGTGGGAAAGGATCAGAGGAAATTCGCGTTTGATCACGCCCGCGCCCCGGAACGGAGTTCCGTCAACGTTGAGACCGAAGCCGTCCGGATGAACCTGATAAAGGATGGAACGGGCCAGAAACTGAGCCCAGGGCTTTGTGGTGAAATACTGCACCGAATTTGGTGTCGTGTCGGGCACCGTGGCTGTCTGCATGGCTGCCATCAGGAAGAAGAGATGGTTCACGATGTTGTCGAGACCGTAGGCTGGCCCTTCCGGCGAACGCCCGATCATGTAACCACCGTCGCCAACCGCTTGGCTGGTGGAGTTACTAGGCGGGTTGCGAAAAGCCGCAACCAGATGGCGGTCGATTTCCGGCTTGACAAAGCCGTACATCTCGCTGGCTCGCTCGTCGGCGCCCACCACGGCACTACCGTAAGTGGCGAGCGCCGACAGGGTGATCGCCGTCGTGTGCGATTGCCAGAAGTTGTTCGGACCCATTCCTTCATTCAATGGCGAGCCGGCGCCAGCGCCGCAGGGTGGCACGAAGCAGTAGCCGGAGACCTTGGTGATTTGATCGAATTGATTGTTGAGGCTCTTCATCACTTTTGCCTTGAGCGTATCACTCATCTGGTCAAAGAACCAGTCGTACGCAAGCGCCATGAACGTCGTGTAATAACGCGATGGATAGCCGGAACCAGTAGTAAACCGAATTCCATAGTCGCCACCTAGTGTGCCGAGCGACTCGAGCAAAGCCACCGCGGCATCACCGTAAATGGTGGATCCGGTTCCTACCCGGGTAGCATGATGGGCCAGGGCCAGCGTCAGAAGTTTTTGCGCGACGAAGTCGCCGAAGTAACCTTTGGAATGCTCGGGCAGGTCAAGATCGTTGAGTTGCGACCAAACTACGGCGTCCTGTCCCACGTCAGAACCAAACGTTAAAGAGTCCAGAGGCGTGGCGCAACCCAATCCCTTATAAACGGCGAGCGTAGTTGTTGAAAGCACCTTGAGCGATACATAGTCCCACGCGACCGACGGGTTCGAGGAAAGCGGCGTCCATAAGCCGGTGTTGCCGCCGATAAGCCCGAAGTCGACGCAACGGGTCACGGCCGCGGCCGGCACCGCCGGATTGATCGTAATGACCGTAGGTGAGGCTTCGGTTGCAGATACGATTCTCCGGATGGGCGCGACGCCGCGAGTGCGAAAATCGTCCGCCCGGCTCTTGACTGCCACCCACTTGGGATCGCCGGCGGTTGCCATTGATTGCAGCTCGCTAATGAGCGGGGGAGTTAGTATAATCCGGGGCCTGATCGAAACAACCGGCGGTGCCAAGAGCGGGGGACTTTGGGCAAGCGCTGCCGCGATGGGCAACAGTGCTGACATAGTAATGATACGAACAACATTCTCTCTCACAGGTATTCTCCTCTCGATTCTACTGAGCAACGACACTGGGCGGCCACAGGCAACTGGGGTTAGTATACATCGTAAGAAGCGACTACGGACTTTGGGCTCAGTCATTCGTCTTCGCTTCTATCGACAGGTTCTAGCGGAGACGTTAACGGAACTTGATTTAGTGGGGCCTGGTTAGGGAGGGCTTAAGACGCGCGACGGTGAAAGCGATGAAAGTGAGCCCAAAAAACCCGAAGGCGGTGGAAGGGAGTTGCCACGCCACCGCCTCAGACTTATGAAATCACCACTAACACACATTTGCCGAAGTTCGGCGGGCGTTGTTGCTGGCGGCCACCGCCTCAGACTTATGAAATCACCACTAACACGGCCAGTTATGATCGCGATGGTCCTTGCTGGCGATGGTCCGCGGCCGGCGTGTATCGATTGTGGCGAGACGGCGGCCCACCGTTTTTGGAGCGCGTTACTCGCGGGCACGCGGGCGGATCGTCTGGGGATGGATTGGGCCCTCGCAAGTATTGGCCCCCTCACCGCTTTCTCCGGCATGGCTGTGCTGGCGGGCAAGCATGAAACGCATCCTCCCGGCCCGTCGTGATAAGTTGACAAGCATGCGCGTACAAATGGCGTTCGGAAAAAGCGGCCTGAATTTGGACCTCCCCGATGGGTTTGACTATCGCATCCTGGAAGCGAAAGGCGCCAAGGCGCTGGCCGATTCCAACGGGGCGCTCGACGAGGCGCTCGCCCGCCCCAT
>JAYUSQ010000249.1:0-3937 GCA_043755595.1 Acidobacteriota bacterium
CCAATAGTAACGGCAACTATTCGATTTTCGCTCCGGTGGAGTCCGCGAACGTCTGCAGCTTCTCACCGTTTTCCTCATTCGTCATGGATTGGGCGCGCACTTCAGCCTCGAAAGTGACCACCGCGCGATGAGCGCTACGCCTACTTATTCGGTTTGATCGACTTCAGCGCTTTCGAAACATCCTCATCCGCCGGATCGATCGCCTGCAATTGTTGGAACCAATAAAGCGCCTTCTCATAGTCCTTCATCGTGTAGTAAGTGAACGCCAGATTCTTCTCCGCCAGATAGTAAAAAGGATCGATCTCCATCGCCTTCTCAAACATCGCCAGCGCCTCGGCGTGTTTCCCTTGGCTGTTCTTAATCAAACCCGACTCCAGGTGCGACCGCTTGGCCTGATCCTCGGAAACACCAATCTTAACCGCCTTGTCGAAATCCGCGAGCGCCTCGTCCTTTTTCCCCACCGCGCGCAACACGATCCCGCGATTGTAATAAGTCACTGCCGCTCGCGGCTCCAGCTTCACCGCCGTATCCAACTCTGCGAGAGCTTCGTCTGATTTGCCCTGTGCAAAGAGTAGCTCAGCCATATGCCGGTGTGCCGGCATGAAGTCAGGCTCTAGCGCCAGCGCTGCCCGGAGATGCCGGTCAGCGTCACCGAAGTTTTTGGCGCGCATATGCGAAAGGCCGACGACGGTATTTGCCAACCGGTTACGCCCCGTCACCTTTAACGTGTGGCCAAACAGTGTACGATCGTCGATCCACAACGCCGCCTGCGCGTAGGACATCCAGATAAACCCAAGTAACACCGCCGCTACCGCCCCCTGACCGGCCGAGCCTCGCCATCGCGCTTCGCCTATCCACTCGTGCAGTCCCCAAACCACGATCCAGAAAATGCCAATCAAAGAAACGTAAGTGTATCGGTCGGCATGCGCCTGGAGACCCACCTGAACCACCCCGATCATCGGAACCAGTACCCCGAGATACCAGAGCCATCCTGCCGCCAGATAAGGCTGCTGCCGGAGCCGGGCCAGGGCGAAGCCGGTCACCGCGGCAATCGCTAACGCCGCCGCCGCCACCTGCAACCATTGCACGCTTTCCGGAAACGGATACATCGGAGTCAGATTGATTGGAACCATCGCTTGCCAAAGATAAACGCCATAGGAAGCCACCGCGTTAGCGACCTTGCGGACCAAGCCTACGTCCGTCAGAGCCACGGTGGCTCCGATATCGCTCTGGATCTTGAAGGTAACTACGCTCTGCACCAGAGCGAACACGAAGAAGCCCGCCTTCTCCACCACCCGCCCTCCCAGACTCTCCACCCTTCTCAAAGGCCACAAATCGATCAACAACAGCGTCAACGGCAAAGACACACTCGTTGGTTTGCTCATCGTCGCCAGCGCCGCCCAAACGTGAGCGAGTGCGAACCAGCGCCAGTTCGTCGCGCCGCGCTTTGCCCAATGCCCATACGTCAGCGCCGTCAGCAGCCAGAAAAACGTCGCTACCAAATCCTTGCGGTCCGACAGCCACGCTACCGGTTCGACATG
Organism: Acidobacteriota bacterium; assembly: GCA_043755595.1. Lineage (GTDB taxonomy): Bacteria > Acidobacteriota > Terriglobia > Bryobacterales > Bryobacteraceae > VFZP01. The sequence continues at coordinate 1,542 of JAYUSQ010000249.1, forward strand.
CAGCGGATGCACCGCGAACAGCGCGGCCACAATTGCGCTGCGCCAAAACGCGCCGGTCAAATAACGAAGGAGTGAAAACAGCACCATCGCGTTGATCGCGTGCAGCCACATCGACGAAAGATGCATGACCCCTGGATCCTGTCCGAAAAGCTGCACATCCAGCATGTGTGAGATCCATGTCACCGGATGCCAGTTGGCCGTCATGTCCGTGGTGAACGCAAATTTCAAGCCTTCCCAACTGACTCCGCTCAACACCGCCGGATTGTCGCCCACATAATCCCAATCGTCGAAATTGACGTAGCCGTGGCCGCCGATCTGCGCGAACACCAGCCAAACCGCGGCCGCCAATACCGCGCACACAGCGATCTCGCGCAGGTTCCGCTGCCAGAAACCCGGAGCGCTCGATTCCTGTGAGGGCATCGTCGTCTCGCGCTCCTCGCGGCGCTTCATAGTCTTAACCTTGGACATTCAATATAGGATGGCACGGTCATGGTAGTTTGGTGGGCACGATGCGTTTTCGATTCGTTCTCCTGGCGTTCGCCTTGGACACGGCTGCTTTCGCGCAACCCGCCATGCCCGAGCCCTACCGCAAATCCTGTGCCGCCTGCCATGGCGAGAACGCCTCCGGAACCGACCGGGGCCCCGGCCTGATCGGCTCGCGTTCGCTCCGTCGCCGCGACGAAACCCAAATCCGCAGCTTGATCAAAAACGGCACCCGGGGCGGCATGCCTGCGTTTCCTCTGCCTGCTCCAGAACTCGATACCCTCGCGCGGCTCGTCCGTTCCTGGAATGCTTCGGCTTGGGACGCCAAACAAGCCGGGGATGTTGCCGCCGGAAAGCGTTTCTTCGACGCTCAGTGCCTCACGTGCCATATGGTGCGCGGTCAAGGGGCCTCGAACGGACCGGACTTGTCCAACATCGCTCGCGAGTTTACGGTCCGTGAATTGGAGCAGACGCTAGCCGATCCCAATTCTCGCAAAGGCAAACGCAACAACGCCGCCTGCCCCGGTTGGGCATTTTGCCCCGATGACCCGTGGGGTGTGGTCAATGTCAAACTTACAAACGGCGGGACCCTCCGCGGCTTTGCACGCGCTCGTGGTCCTCACGATCTACAACTCCAAACCTTCGACGGGCGTCTCCACTTACTCCGAAGCTCGGACTACTCCGCAATCGACGCGGAAGCAGCGTCCTACATGCCGCCGCTCAAAGCCAATGCTGCCGAGACAACCGCGCTCATTGCCTACTTAAGCACGTTGGGTGGAATCCCCATGGGGCCGCTCACCTCGTCGGCGAAGTCCGCGCAGGCTTCAGACGCCGAACGAATTCATCGTCCACAGCCAGGAGAGTGGCCCGGTTATCATGGCTCGCCCAGCGCCAACCGTCATAGCCCGCTCCGGCAAATCGACACGTCGAATGCCAGTAAGCTCAAACCCGCCTGGAGTTACTCGCTGCCGCATCCTAGCTTACAAACCACGCCGCTGGTCGTGGACGGCGTAATGTATGTTACCGCCCCGAATCAGGTTTGCGCGCTGGACAGCGGAACGGGACGCGAGATCTGGTGTTACACGTGCACCCGCGGCAACGCTTCTAAGATCTCGGGCGATGCCGCGAAGGGGGCGCAACGCGGCGCCGCTCTGCTCGGAGATCGAGTTTTCTTCGCGACCGACGACGCCCATCTAATCGCCCTCAACCGCCTCACGGGCGCGCTCATGTGGCAGGTGTTCATGCCGCAGCCGGGTTCGCCGGGAAACTATGGCGCCACGGCGGCGCCAATGGTGGTCGGCGATCTCGTGATCGCAGGTGTGGGCGGCGGTGATGCGCCACTGCTTGGATTCATCGCCGCTTACCGGGCAAACTCGGGTGAAGAGGCCTGGCGATTCCAAACCATCCCGAAGCCGGGCGAACCTGCCGCAGCCACTTGGCGCGGGAAAGCGATAGCGCACGGCGGAGGCGCCACCTGGCTGACCGGCTCATACGATCCCGCTTCAGATACACTCTACTGGCCGACCGGGAATCCGTATCCCGATACCGACGGCTCCGAACGGATCGGCGATAATCTCTACACCAATTGCGTCCTGGCGCTCGACCCCAAGACCGGCAAACTGAAATGGCATTTTCAATTTACTCCGCATGACCTGTGGGATTGGGACGCGACCGAACCTTTGGTGCTAGTCGACGCTCCCTGGAAAGGCCGCGACCGGAAGTTACTCCTCCAAGCCAACCGCAATGGTTACTTCTATGTCCTGGACCGCACCACCGGAGAGTTCCTGCTCGGTGCGCCGTTCGTAAAGCGGCTAACCTGGGCCACCGGCATCGACCCCAAGGGCCGGCCTATCGTGAACCCCGCGGCGAAACCATCGCTTGGCGGCACGATGGTTTGCCCGGCCGTTCGTGGC
>JAYUSQ010000250.1:0-12503 GCA_043755595.1 Acidobacteriota bacterium
GGCTCGCGCAATGTCTTCACACTGCTGGGCCGGCACGACAAGTTTGCCGAACTTGACGAAGGCAGCAGATTGACCAAGGGACTCGGCGCGGAAGGCGCCACGAAGTTGCTGGCGAAATTGCGGCAGACGATTGCCAACTCAGACTATTCCCTGTACACTTACGTGCCGGGGAGCAGCTACCAGCCGCCGCCAGCGCAATAGGAGAACTTCAGAATGAAAAACTCAACGATAGTCATTTCCGCCGCGTCCGCTTTGATGTTGCTGTCCGGCAGCACGGCGGCGCAGGCCCAAACCATGGACTGGGAGAAGCAGACCTACCTGTCGGTCATCTCCCTCAAGGTGCCGCCCGGCCAGAACACTGCCTTTACCGAGCATTACAAGACCGGCGCCGGCGCCAAGGTGATCCAAGCCCGCCTCAAAGCGAGCCCGAATCTCATGCGGTGGACGTTGCTCCGCAATGTCTACGCCGGCGATCCGGCCGCGGAGGCGAACTACCTGCTTGCCACCGCAGTAAAGGGAGCGCCGGTCGAGCCCGATCAAGCGATGAACGAAAAGGTCGCTCGCGAGTCCGCCGGGATCTCCTACGCGGACTATATGAAGAACATCCGCGGCATGAGCGTCCAGGTGGGCAACACGCTCTCGCACATGCACCACACAACGGAGGGCTACGGACCGGCCGAGGGCGACTATGTCGTGGTTCGCCGCTTGAAGGCGCTCGACAATCAGCGGCAGAGCATGTTAGATCTGGCACGCGACATGCAATTTCCGTTGGCCCAAGAGCGCGTGAAGGATGGAGCGGCGAAGGGCTGGTCATTCTCGCATTTGGTGTTTCCCACGGGAGACGCCAATGCCTACGACGCCACGGAAGTCAGGGTCTACAAGGACTTGGCGTCAGCGGTATCCGGAGCGGGCGGTGCCGGCAACGGGGCGGCGATGCGATTCGCCAAGCAATTCCCGGACAAGAGTTACACCGGCTTTGTCGACGCTCTCCGCGCATCGTCGAAAGTAGTGCGGACGGACCTCTACCGGGTGGTGGTGTCGTACCGGAAGTAGTTCAGAATCCCGGGCGCGGAGGGAGCCAGCCTACGGCTCCTTCCGCCGCACGCGCCCGATGGATGTATCGGTCCAGCCAGTCCAGCATCTCCCGGATCACCTGCGTGCGCACCGCCACCACCTCATGGGCGGCTTCCAACCTGCGCGCCCGGCGCGCGGCAGCAACAACTTGCTACCCACTGCGATACGAAGGGGCTTGGCCCACCCACCACCCAACAATCCCTGGACGGCGATTCGAGAAAGGGCTAGGATTTTCTCAGGAAAAGATATATGGGATGAGAACTAATTAAAATGTCGGAAGTGACGCCAGCAACCGACGCAATTCCCACCGCCGCATTCGACCTAGCCTTTCGCAAGCAATTGGCTCGGCTGCTCAGAACCCGGCGCGACGTGCGCCACTTCAAGCGCGATGCCGTTGACCCGGCGTTGGTCGAAACTTTGCTCGCCCAAGCGATGCTGGCCCCGTCGGTAGGATATTCGCAACCCTGGCGCTGGGTGCTCGTGGAAGACGCAAGCTTGCGGGCAGCCATCATAACCAATCACGAACTGGCCAACGGCGAGGCATCCAAACTCTACACGGGGGAGCGCGCCGCCGAATACAGCGCCCTCAAACTCGCCGGTCTGCGCGAAGCCCCGGTGCACATCGCCGTGTTCGCCGATGGCAGCGCCGCCACCGGACACGGGCTAGGAAGACAAACCATGCCGGAGACGGTGCTGTGGTCCGTCGTGATGGCGATCTAGGCTTTATGGCTCTCCGCCGCGGCCGAGGGGCTTGGCGCCGGGTGGGTTTCAATTCTCGATCCCCGCTCGCTAACGGCGGCTCTCTCGGTGCCCGCCAACTGGCAATTTGTGGCGTATGTTTGCCTAGGCTGGCCGGAAGAATACGCGTCAAAACCGTTGCTCGAAACCAGCGGCTGGGAATCCCGGCTGGAGCCGTCCGCCCTCATCTGCCGCCGATGAAGCCTCTCCGTTTATACAACCGCAGCCGCGGGTTTCGGTTCCAGTCCCTTCACCGTATACAGCCTGACCGGCTCTACCTTTCCGCGCACCGGCACAGCGCCGATCAACACGGTCTGGATATCCTTCGCCAGCCGCTCATGGGTCGCCTCGCTCATCAGCAGATTCGTCTTCTGCTCCTTATTCATGCTCTCCAGCCGCGCCGCCAGATTCACGGTGTCGCCCAGCACCGTGTACTCCATCTTGTCTTCAGACCCAATGTTGCCAAGCACCACGGGCCCGGTGTGCAGCCCCGATCCCGTCTTGAAATTCGCATCCGGCCGCGTGACGATCTGATGCGCGCACCGCACCGCGCGTGACGCATGATCGCCCGGCTGCCCGCCATCGTTGTCGCTGAACACCGCCAGAATGCCGTCCCCGAGAAATTTATTCACCTGCCCGCCGTGCAACACGATAACCTTTACCGTGGCGGCCAGATATTGGTTGAGCAGTTCCACGACATAGGCCGGATCGTGGCTCTCGCAAAACGAAGTGAAGCCGCGAAGATCGGTGAACATAATCGTCACCTCCTGGCGCACGCCGGACAGGACCAGAGATTTCGAATCGTCCAGCGAAGCCGCCAAATCCTTGCTGACAAATACCGACACCGCGCGCCGGAAGAGCGCGCCTTTCGTCTCCGCCGTCGAGAACCGGTAGCCCAGCATCACCACGATGCACATCAACGAACACAACAGCATCTCAGAGCCTGACAGCACCTGCCCCAACCGGAACAGCAAATGCGAGAACGCAGCCACCACCGCCCAGATCGCGAGCAACACCTTGCCCGACATCGCCGGCGGCAGCGCGCCAATCAAAACCGCCGTGCCCACTCCCACCAGAATCAGCGTCAAAGCACGCAACCACGACGCCACCGGCATCAGATACCGCCGCTGCAGCAGCGTGTTTATCGTGTTCGCGTGAATCTCCACGCCCGGCGTATTCCACTTCGCCCCGCCCAGCAAAGTGAAGAACGGAGTCGCATGACGGTCATCGATGCTATCGGGCCCAAGCAAGACCGCCTTGCCCTTCACCCACTTCGCCAATTGTTCTTTCTTCCCCGCGCGCGACGCAGCGATAAAATCCGCCAACGGCACGCGAGCCACCGTCCCCGCTGGACCCGTATAGTTGATCATCATCGCCCGCGCATCGGAAAGCGGAATCGGCCGCCCTTGCAGCGTCAACGTCCCATCCGGTTCCCACTTCGCATCTTCACCCAAGAATTTTTCCACCACGCGGAACGGCAAACTCCGCGGCACCGGATCGCCTTCTTTCAAAGCCGGCGGCTCAATCAACTCCTGGCTCCGCACGAAATCGTCGCGATCGACCGTCAGATTTGTGAACGCGCTCAGACCCAACGCCGACGCCACCATATTGATTGGCACGGGCCAGTCTTCCTGCTTCGCCGTCATCGCCGGCACATAGCCGCACACCACCGGCATCACGCCCGCCACTTCGCTCACCGCCGCCACCATCACCTGATCGTGCCCAGGCTCCCACTTGGCCACGGGAATCGTGAACGCCACGTCTAGCCCCAACACCTTCGCCCCAGCGCCGGCCGCCGCACGAATCGCCTCCGCATAATACGGATGCCAAAACGCCAGCATCTCGGGAAACGTATTCAGCGTCTTGTCGTCCACCGTGATCAGCACAACATTGGGCGACGGCGTCTTCCCTCGCAGCAGGAAATGCAGATCATACGCCTTCAAGTGAACAAGCTGAATAAAGGGAACCAACGAGAGCAGCCAAGCGGCCAGCGCGCTCCCTAGTCCCGCTAGTACCCAAGGCAGGAATTTCCGGATCTTCATTTTTGCCGAGCCCCTCCGAATTGGGTCCTTCACCGTTTTGGGTTAGAGGACCGTCTGTTTGCGCGCCCCGTTCGTTTCCGAGCCGTGACCGCAAGGAGCGGTTTCGGGATCTTCGCAATGGACAAATCCCATTGACCCCGAAACGATCAAGCGCCCGTCTCCACATTGATTGTATGCTGGCCCTCCAATTGGAATACAATTTGTCTCAGTGCCCGGTACTGTCCGGGCGGTTTGGCCGGAGGTGATCTAAAACTTTGAAGACCGGGATGTCAGTATCTCTGTGGGCCGGCGTCACGCGGCGCATCGGCGGGGTAGGATCGGTGTCGGCCGGCGCCGTGAACCGCCAGATCCCACAAAAAGAATTCGTGACGCGCTGCGCCGAGATTCAACGTGAGGCCGCTGCGCAATGTCAAAACATGAAGGCCGTCGTCGCCGGACTGTGGAAGACCGAAGGCTTCTCGACTACCTTCGGCAAATTCCGCCTCGACGAAAATACGCTCAACGATCCGGCGATTCCGCGCGAATCGCTCGGCATCACCCACGTCGGCTACGGCGCGGCTTGCACGGAATTCGCTCACTTCGATCCGGCGAAACTGAAGCATATTTTTTCCACGCTCTGCCATCCGCAATACGCCCCGCAAGCGATCGAAGGCGTCGGATCTATTCTGCGCATCTACGAACCCGGTCTCTTCAAAACCATGTGCGGCTTCATGGGCCTCATCCCCAAAGGCGCGCCGCCAGGGCCCGACCGCACCGGCTTCTTCGCTTCTTTCCTCAACGCTTTCAGTCCCGAAGAACAGCGCCTCATCACCCACGGCTACGGCCGCCTGGTCGCCTTCAGCAACCTCAGCGTGGATAAAGCGATCGGCGAAGCGCTGGCTCTGCCAGAGAATCGCCGCGAGCCTTGCACCCAAGGCATCGCCTTTGCGTTCACCATGATGAACTCGCCCGCCATGCCCTCGATCCTCGCGCGTAGCGCATTCACCGCGCCCGGCCGCACCGCCGCCGCTTTTCAAAATGGCCTGGTCTACGCGCTGGTGTATTGCGAATGGTTTGCGCCGGGGATGCTGGCGGCGTGGAAAACGGTCGATAGGCAGGAGGAGAAATTGATTGGAATGGCGAGAGCGGAATCGGCGGCCAACTTGAAACGCGGTTACATGCTGCCGTTTGCGCTTGAGAATCCGCTATGACCGCTCTCACGCCGCATCAGGAATTTTTGGCGGCGCGGACCGATGAAGCCGTGCATGACGGGCGACAATTATTCCGCTGGTGCCGTGAGACTAATCTTGACGCCATGGCTTTCCCGCTTGATCTCGGCAAGCCCTTCCGCCTTGCCAATCGCGCCACGGGATATTTCGGTTCGCTCGCGATCAATGGCAAAACCGAATCGGTCATGGGCTGCCGCCAACGTGTCGACTTCGGCCCCGCTGACAAGAATGTTACACGCGAAGACGTGATCGATTTCATGGCGGGTGAATTCCTTCCCCGTGCGCACTGGACCAATCCAGACGGCGCGCCCGGCGGCTTCACCATTGTCCAGGACGTGTATCGCGATGCATCGGGCTCGCTCGGCGTCTTCGACAAAGGGGAGCGACAGGGCTGCATCGATTGGCGCCGCCTAGGGAAAGAGTTTCAATGGGTGCTGCTCACCGTCGAAATTCATGACTTCGTGATGCAAATGGGCCCGTTCAAGAAAAGGTTCCGCGAAGCCGCCTGCGTCTCGCCGCACGCCGCGTTTATGAGTTCAGCGGAGAACCCCGCGCCCGGCATCGCCTTCGAATATTCGGTCGGCTACCCGTTCGTGAAGTTCACCCCCGTGCCCAATGTCTTCGGCTTCGGCCCCGGCAAATTTGGCGTCGCGATCAAGCTCTACACGATGCAGTTGCACACGGATGGCCGCGTGGGCGTCCAGATGGATTTCGCCGCCGCCCCGCGTTGCCCCAAAGTGTTCGATTTTGGCGACGAGTGGCCTGACCCCGTGTACAGCCTGGGCCGCGCCTTCGAAAAACTCACCTTCGGAATGTGGAAGTTCCAACCCATGCGCGACAAAATGGAGTCGCAAATGCTCGCGCAACATGCCCGCGTGCATCAATCGCTCATGGATGGCGCTGAATTGACTTGGCAGGATTGGCTGCGCACGCGCAAGTAAACAAGGGATCTCAATGGAAAATAGAACCGTTCTCAAACTTTTCGGCCTGATCGCACCGTGGTTAACGTGGTTGTTCACGCTTTTCCTTCCCGGCCGCAACGCCTCGGTGGCCAAAAACGAGTGCGCGAACAAATGCACGATCATGGGCCTCGTGCAAAGCCTGGGAGGTTATGTCGATGCGGAGGGCAAGAAGCCGCTGAGCGGCATCATGGAGAAATGTTATGCGCTGGGCCCGTTCCCTGCGCTCTGGGCCGTCGAAGGCGTGGGCAAGGATCTCGCCGAAATGCGGATGAAGCGCGGCGGCGAAATTACGCGGCTGCTCATCGATACCGATCTGGACGCGCGTTGGGATAAAGCGCTCTTGATGTTGCATGCCGGCATTGGCTTGGGCTTCGCCAAGCACTACGTCGAAAGGCTCCCCGCCGGCGCGTCGAATGAAGCGGTGACGGCCGCTGTGAGAAAGATCGTCGACCTCTGCCGCGCCAATTCCAAGCCCGGCTACTACGGCGCGGCGCTTGAGTCGCTGGGTCTCGTTTCGCGCTTCATGAAGACTCCCGCCTTCTGCCGTCAGGTTCACGAAGCGCTGGTGACCTACGCGCCCGATTCGGTTGACTTTTTCTGGCGCGGCGCCGGCCGCTGCCTCTACTTCCATCCCTCCAATTTCGTCCCTGGGCTCGGCGATCGTCCGTGCCGCGCTATCGACATGAGCAAGGTGGAAGCGCCCACACCGGCGTTGCGCGAATGCATGTTATCGGGCACTGCGTGGCCGTTGAACATCGTCAACATGGACACGCCGGAAGTCATGGAGTGGGTGCTGGAGCATCCGGAAATGTACGACGTCGAAAGCCCGGCGTTTGTGAATGGCGTGGTTTCGTCGGTCGTGATGCGTTACGACACGACACCCGATTTTGAGCGGCTCCGCACGTTCCGCAACCACGTACCGCCCACGCCCAAAGCGCGCGCGTTGTGGGAGACCAAAATCAAAGCGTCGATCGACTTTGCCATTGAGCGTGTCCACCCGGTGTTGAAGAAACATCGGCGGCTCGACGAAGTGTTCCGCTATCAGGATCTGGCCGCGCTGATCGCGCAGCTCGAAAAAGGCAGCGCCTAAAATCATCAATGCCTGACGACGATATCAGAGCCTTCCTCGCCGCCTCGCCCGTCTTCGCCAGTATCCCGGCGGAAGACGTGGAAGAGATCGCGCAGCATTGCGTTGCCCGCAAACGCGCGACCGGCGAACTCATCCTCCGTCAAGGCGCGGCCGGCGATGGCGTGCATTTCCTCCGCTCCGGGCAACTGGCCGTGCGTGTGCAGCGTGGCGCGGTGCGCGAAACGGTCAACTATATCCATCCTCCGGATGTGGTCGGCGAGCTCTCCTACATTACCGGGCAGACCTGCGTCGCCGACGTCGAAGTGGTGGTGGATGCCGAAGTCATCTTCCTGCCGTTAGACGTTGCGCCACGCGGTTCGCTTCTGCGCGCCAAGATTCTCGAAGGGCTCACCCCCTTGGTGGCTGAGCGGTTGCGCGGCATGGTCCTGCGTGGCGCGAAAGCGCCGGAATATCCAGTGGTGCTGCTCCACAACCTGCCCCGCTGGCAGGCCCCGCGCAGCTTCGCCACTCGGTTTGCTACTACGTTGACGAAGCAACGGAACCGCCCGCTGCTGCTCGTACACATCGGTCACAACGCCAACAACACGATGGTCGAGCGCGACGGCATCACCGTGTGTGAGTGGCAGGCCGCGGCAGCGCAGCCTTCCTTGCGGGAGGACCTCGCTCAGAAGATCGCTGAGTGGACCAGCCGGTTTGAGATCCTCGTCATCAACCCCATCGGCCCGGACGCGGGCGCGGTCGCTGAAACCGTGAGTGAGTTCGTCAATTTCCATGGTGACCTCGCGGGCCCGGGCGATCCCGTCCCACCGGAAGGCGAAGAGCGATTCCTCGTGCAGAGCAATGACCTGCCCACGATTCCAGTGCTCAGCGGCAGCCGTCAACTCATCGCGGGCGCCGCCGGCGCTGAAGTCGCGTACCAGTCAGGCGCGGCGCTGCCCGCCAGCTTCTGCCGCACGGCGGACTCCATGGCCCGGCGCGTCGCCGGCACGCAAGTGGGCATCGCCTTGGGCGGAGGCGCGGCGTGGGGTTGGGCTCACATCGGCGTGTTGGAGGTGCTGGAAGATGCGGGCCTGCCCGTCGACATGATCTCCGGCTGCTCAATGGGCTCTGTGATCGGCGCCTTCTACGCGGCCGGGTTTTCGGTGTCGGCCATGCGCGATCTCGCCCTCTACTGGCGCTACCACACCAAACGTTTCATTGAGTGGCGCTTCTGGAAGATGTGTTTGCTGAATGAGAAAACCGTGCGCTCGGTCTTCCATAGTTATTTTGGTGACCGTGCCGTGAATCAGACCGCCATTCCCTATTGGGCCAATGCCGTCGATATCCAAACCGGCGCCGGGTTCACGATTCAGGATGGTTCGCTGGTCGATTGTGTCCGCGCCTCGATTGCGCTGCCCGGCCTCATGCCGCCACATCAGCGCGAACGCCACCTCCTGGTGGACGCGGGCATTGCGGACCCCGTCCCGGTCAGCGTGGCGCGCAAGATGGGTGCTCATTTCACCGTCGCCATCAACGCCATGGCGGAGCTGGAAGGACAACCCATTCAACGCGGCTACCCCTTCAACGCGTTCGACGTCATGACGCGCTGCATGTTTGTCATGGGACATGAGATTGGACAAGCGCGGGCTGAACAGCAGGCGAACGTTGTCTTCACACCGAAACTCGGTAAGATTACGATGTTACAGTTTGGCTCAAGTGAAGAGATCATCGAGTGCGGCCGAACGGCTACGCGTCAGAACCTGGAGCGTATCCTGAACGGCTACCAGGATTGGCGCCGTCAACCGCGCGCGCTCATGCGTTTCAAGTAATTGGCAAGGAGACCGTCCTCAAGTGAGTTATCGAATCCGTCTGTTGGCCGCGTTGCTGGGCACGGCTGTGCTGGTGGCGGGGCTTTCCATTCTCACCATGTATCTGGTGTCGCGCCACTTCCTGATCGCTGAACTGCGGTCGAAAGTGGAATCGATCGCCGCCACGGTAGCTTCGCAGGTGGATGGTGACGCGGTCGTGTCGATCAAGACACGCGAAGAGGAGGCCGGCGAAACATATCGGGCCTTGCGGGAACATCTGAAGCGCGCGCGCGACATCAACCGCCGCCAGGATGTTTGGGTTAACTATCTTTTCATCGTGCGCAAGGCGGAGCAGAATCCCAATGTGGTCTTGCGGGTTGTCGACCCGGAGGAGAGCCTGGAAAACGCCACGCATGTGAACGACGTTTTCCGCAGCGACATCGGCAAGCGCATGAGTTGGGAGCAGGTGGAGGTCGGGGACGGACCCACGAAGAGTGACCGCGGGTTATGGCTTCCCGCTACAGCGCCGATCCGCACGAAAACCGGAACGGCGGTTGCGGCGTTGGTCGTTGAAGTCGGGGCGGAGCAGATTGACGCGCGTCTCCGGCCGATTCTTTACACGGGCGCGGCCACGGGTATTCTCGGCATCATCTTTGCGTCGCTGGTGGCCGTCATCCTCTCACGCCATATGAGCCGCCCGTTGCTGTCGTTGAAGCACGCGCTGGAGTCGATCGCCAAGGGCAATTTCGATGTGCAAGTCGAAGGCGATTCGGTGAAGGAGTTCGCCGCCGTCGCGCAGACCGTGCGTCAACTGGCCGTAGGCCTACAGGAGCGCGACCGCGTCAAGTCGGCCGTCAAGAGTTATCTCTCCCCGCAAGTCATGGACTCCGTGATGGGCTCTGCCAAGGGCCCGGAGTTGCACGGCGAGCGCTGTAAAGTCACGGTGATGTTCTGCGACATACGCGGCTTCACGTCGATGTCTGAAAACATCCGCCCCGAAGAAGCGGTACATATCCTGAACAAGGTTTTCGAGGCGATGGTGACTGTGATCTTCAAGCACGGCGGCACGCTCGACAAATTCCTGGGCGACGGGTTGATGGCGATATTCGGCGCGCCGAAGCCGGACACCAATCAGGAAGAGAACGCGGTGCGAGCGGCGCTTGAGATACAAGCGGAGCTCGACGAAATGAACCTCGCCAAAACTCTGCACGCGTTGCCGGAGGTCCACGTCGGCATCGGCATCAACTCCGGCGTCGCCATCGTCGGCAACATCGGCGCCCCGCAACGGATGGAGTACACGGCCATCGGCGACACGGTTAACCTGGCCTCGCGCCTGCAATCGGCGACCAGCGAGATGAACGTCGAGATCCTAATCAGTGAGTACACCTACAACGCCGTGCGCGGGATTTTCAAGGCGCGCAGCGTAGGCGAGGTGAAGGTGAAGGGGCGGATGGAGGCGGTTGAGAGCTACGTGATTGAGGGATTGAATCAGCAGCGGTAGACTCCAGGCGGGCTGGACAACTAACCTTTTCGCGAAGTGATGCGGAGCAGCGAGCCCAGTCAAAAATGATGTCGACGAAGGCCGTGGCTCAAGAGGTTGATAGCTCTCTGACGAGATCGTGATGTTTGTTTCGCCTCAATTCCGATGCACAAGTGCTGACTGCGCCGAAGCGAGTTGGCCGCACTTATGATCGAGCACATCCAGGTGCGTGACGGTTGCTGGGTGATCGTCGACCTGGTGGGGAAGGGAGCCCTGTGCGCACTGCTCACGGAGCCGGGATGGAAGTCGATCAATTCCACGATGTGGAGGTTCCAATCTACTCCGCGAGCGAGGCGCGCCTAGCATCATTTGCACCCTTGGTTGCAACGCGTTGAAACGAGTCGGACCAACCCCACAACCGGACCGCGCCTGGCACCGCTATTCGCATAAGTGAGTGTCGCTGTATACTCGACAGATGGAAAGCGATGCGGCTAGCGGGCCGCCGACAGGTCGATTCCTTGGCAAGCACGGAGAGGAGTTGGTAGTTCTGAGCCAGTCGGTGATTAGAACTGCTCGGCGACTTGACGTGCAAGTAGATATTCAAACCGCAGATGGCATGATCACGGGGCGAGTTGGGGACATGGTCATGACCACCGACACCGGCGAACAGTACCCTATTTTGTCGAAAATTTTCTATGGTACCTATCAGATTCTTGGGCGCGTGGGGAGTCGATTTGTGTGTAGGCGGCTTCTCCATGCTCGGCGCGCATGGACTGTCATTTCAGCGCAGGCAGAATTCGACTATGGACGTGGCCTCGTCTCTGTGGCGAGAGGAAGTTGGGTCTATCAGTCTGATGACACCGATTATGGTGTCATCAATTCTGCGGTGAAGCACGCAGCTCATATCGACCTCGGAGGTGCGAAACAGTTCAAGGCGACGGACTGGAATAGACTCGTCCGGCGAACGGCTTTAGTTAGCGCTTTTCTCCCGCCAGTTATGACTGTGGTCGCGCTAGCGGCATACTCTGCCGCGTTGACCCACTCCATAATACAATCCCAAATCTTGCTCGGCGTTGAGGCTATATTATTGGCCGTAGGTGTATTGGTAGTCTGGATGGCGCGCAAGCAGCGATGGTTCCTGAAGGCGGCCTTGGCGTCTGAAACCTGGATTTCCCACGAGTTCCAGTCGGCCGTAGAACTACTCGGCCAGGAGCCCTCAAGGGCATTCCCAAGTATGGCGCTTTGGCGCGCTGCGCAGGCGGACGACACTGAACTGCAGACATACTCGGCGGTCGACCTGAGGGCAGTCAAGGACAAGCTGTACGCTGCGTGTGATAGAGTGCTGCATGAAACCGAGCGAAACCATCGAGATGAGCATTGGGCTGCCGTTCTTGCCTGGATCGCAGCGGGCGCAATCATGGTGTGTATCATCTTAGCCCTCTGTACGCATTCGCCGATTTTCGAAGTGTTAGCAATCTTATTGCCATCCATAGTGTCCTCTGCCCATGCCTATGTGTCGCGACGGCAAACAGTACAGCGCATCGGTTCCGGACGGGAGTTCCTATCCCAACTGGAGTTTGTAAAGAAGCAGTTGAACGAGGTCTCCACAAGCGCCAACGCGTCGGCCTCGATTAACAATGACCACGTCACGGCCACGCTTCGTGTGTTATGCCGGGTTGCCGCCGAGTATACGCAGCAACAATTAGAATTCGCTCTCCGGGAGGAGCCAGGCTTGCCTGTATGATATGAAGCGTATGAAGCGGCAGGAACGCCGCGCCTATGACTTGTCCTCGTTTCTGCCAGCTCTTGACGGATGCTCATTGTTCAAGCTCATCAAGCTGAACAGGTTTGCGCGTTCCACCTGCTCGTCTTTGATTCACGCTAGTCTTAGTCTAGTCTCAGAACTCCTGTGGCGACCGGGAAGGTTGTCAAGTTGGCTAGTGCTGACTCCGTAGGGGCCCCAACGGAATCCTAATGGGACGACTCCGTAGGGCGGGACGCAGGGTCTTTTTCGGCGATTTTGGAGCGCAAAGTTTGGCATGAATTATTTAACACAGCCAATCGCCGAACATTACGCCAATTATAGGGTTTCGAAACCGTACCCTTGTAATATAGGAGACAA
>JAYUSQ010000251.1:0-12429 GCA_043755595.1 Acidobacteriota bacterium
TTCGCGGCAAGGTGCTTGGCACCACCGGACGATTGGTCGGCGCTACCGGCTAACTACCGTTTTTAGGTTAAAGTTCGCCCGCCGCCGAAGCCGCCCGCGCCTCCAGAAGCTATTTGATCATTTGATCTTGCGGATGTTCGGAAGAGATAAGTCGTAAGAGATAAGAAGGTGCCGGTGGTCGCCATCGGCGGCCTTGGGGGGCAAGCTGGAAACTGGCAGAGCGCTCGACCATTTCGCGTCGGGCGAGGACAACCGCAAGTTGTGTAGCCTGTACCTGGGCATCAGGATTGAATGGGCGTCGAACTCGCCGAGTTTGGCGATGCCAAGGCACGGTTAGCTGGTTTCTGAGAATGCGTTTTCAAATGTCCTGACGTTGAGTCTCGTGGTGCTCATTTGGGCCACGAGGCCGTTCCCACAGCCGGAACTATAGCTCGCGAAGCGGTGTAGCGCCGGGAGGCGTAGGTTCGGAACGCCGCCAGCAACAGGCCCACGCCGAGGCACATGACGGTTGACGGCTCCGGGACGTCGGCCAAGGCCAGGATTGTGCGGGACCCAGGCGGGATTAGGTTGCCATTCTGCAAGACCTGGATTTCGCGATCCGAAAAATCGTATCCGTAGAGGGTGAAGTTGTTGTAGTTCGTAACCCTTGTCTCCGTATAGTTAAACACGGCTCGCACCGTAAATGGCACGCCGAACTCGACATGGAGCGAGAAGTTATCCGTGGGCTGTCCGTCCAAGTAGAGCACCGGACGGTACACAATATCCGGCGGGCTAGGGAACAAATCGGTGATTGTTACTGCCCCGCTACCGCCAGTAAGTACGTATCTGCCGGTAACCTCGCCAATATGAACTCCGTGGTGACTCTACCCTGTCCATACGGCAAATTCGGGTCGGCAAGCCAAATGTAGAAGCCGTGAAAATCATCAAAATTGGAAGAGATCTGAACGCGCGCCGGACTGTCTAGGCAACCTACACTTTGTCCGAAAGGCGCCGAGTTCGTGATTGGCATGAGCGAGAAAGCCTGACAGGACGCAGTGACCGTGCCGCTGATAATGGCTGCCTTCCCAGGTAAAGAAACGGTCAGCAACAGTACGAGTAGGCGAAGTGACATGGTCGTAGCCTAGCACAGGCGAACTCCAGTTGCTGCGACCTTCGAGTTGCTCTCTGCTTCGATATCGGCCACGCCCTGCAAGTCGATCGAACGATGACCGAAGCGTAGATGATTCTGCGGGATTTCGGCTCGAAGCTCCGGCAGGTCCATGTCAGCGAGGTCAATACCAGCAGCAGGCACGACGTGCTCTCTTACACGACGATCCTCGCTTTCCAGCAGGTCGCACACTTGATTCCTGAGCATATTCCGCTGATCTTGGAGACACCGGTAACCCAGGTATCGATGGAACTTGAAATTGCGAGGGTAAGGGAAGCGCTGCCGATTCACCGGGAAAGCATGGTGGCGTGACCGGGCTCACGAGAACGGTTGAAGAAAATGGCGGTAGGACTCGAACCTAAGACCTGCGGATTATGAGACCGCCGCTCTAACCACCTGAGCTACACCGGCAGGGTGCGTTGGACGCTGAAGCGCATCCACTTTCCAGAGTACCCCGATTGACACTCCCAGCGCCAGTCCCCCAAAATCGAAGGACATGGCAGCAGTGCGGGTGGCAGAGTTTGCGGCGGTCTCGAAGAGCTATCCCGTCTATGCGCGGCCTGTGGACCGGTTGCGTGAGTTGCTCACGTTCAACCAGCTCAAGTGCCACACGGATTTTTGGGCGTTGCGCGACATCGGCTTCCATATCGATCGCGGCGAGACGTTTTGCGTGATCGGTGAGAACGGCGCGGGCAAGTCTACGCTGCTGCAGGTGCTGGCTGGGATCTTGTCGCCCACGTCCGGCACCGCGCACGTCACCGGCAAAGTGGCCGCGCTGCTGGAGCTGGGCTCCGGGTTCAACCCTGAGTTCACCGGACGCGACAACGTCTATCTCAACGCTGCGATTCTGGGCCTTTCGCGCAAGGAGACCGACGCGCGGTTCCCCGCCATCGCCGAGTTTGCCGAGATCGGCGAGTTCATCGAACAGCCTGTGAAGACCTACTCAAGCGGCATGACTGTGCGCCTGGCCTTCGCCGTCGCGATTCACGTGGACCCGGAAATCCTACTCGTCGATGAAGCGCTGGCCGTCGGCGATATTTACTTCCGCCAGCGCTGCATGCGCAAGGTGCATGAGATGCGGCAGCGCGGCGTCACCATCGTTTTTGTCTCGCACTCGATGGGGGATGTGAAGGCGATTGGCGACCGCACGATGTGGCTCGATCACGGACGCATCCGCGAAATCGGCCTCACCGATCAAGTGGTCACGCATTACCTGGCCGCGATGGCAGAGAAGGACACGGCGTACCTGGAGATCAAGTCGCCTTCGGTCGCGCCCACCACCATCGCCTCCAGCACCGCGCCCGAAGTGGTCACCTCCATCCCCAACATCGATCATCGCCATGGCGACGGGCGCGCCGAAGTGATCGGCATCGCGGTCTACGATCAGTACGGCCACCCACTCCAGCTCCTTGAGCCCGACACGCGCATCATTCTGCGCATCTCGGCGCGCGCCAAGCAGGCGATTCAGCATCCCAACATCGGCTTCATGTTGCGTAACCATATGGGGCTGGATTTCGCGGGCAGCAACACGCTGCGCGAGGGTCACGAATTGCCGCCGATGGGCGTGGGCGATATCGTGACGGCGGACTTCTACGTGGACCTGCCCACGCTCTACCCGACGCACTTTTCCTTCTCACCCGCCATCGCCGACGGGAATCTGACGCACTACAAGATGTGCGACTGGGTCGATAACGCGCTAACCTTACAGATGGCCCACTCGGGCGCTGGCCAGGTGTACGGTTATCTGCATTTGCCTTGCCGCGTGGAAGTGAACGGCCGCCTCCCCGCGACAACTGGAGTACCTGTTTGATAGAGTTCACCGGCGAACGAGTGATTCCGGGCCAAGTCGATACCGATCTCTGGAACGAGCACATCGCGCGCTATCATTTCGCGCGGCGATTGGCGCGCGGCCGGCGGGTGCTGGATCTGGCTTGTGGCGCGGGGTACGGCGGGGCGACGCTGGCTGAGGCCGCTGCGCACGTCACGGGCATCGATGTTTCCGCGGATGCGGTCGCTTATGCGCGCGAGCATTACGACGCCGGGAATCTGACGTTCCTTGAGGGCGATGCGACGCGTGTCGATCTACCCGATGCCTCCTTCGATCTCATCACCGCGTTTGAACTGATCGAACATCTGGACGACTGGCGAGCGCTGCTGAATGAAGCGCGGCGGCTGCTGGCGCATGGCGGGCAGTTCATCGTTTCGACGCCGAACAAGCTTTACTACGCGGAGTCTCGCAAGGCCGCCGGGCCGAATCCGTTTCACACGCATGAGTTCACGTTCGCGGAATTTCGCGCGGCGCTCGCCGAGGTTTTTCCGCACGCGGCGCTTTTCGTGCAAAACCATTCTTCAGGGGTTGTGTTTCAACCATTTCGAGCGTCTACCGGGGCGGATTTCAAGCTGGAATCCGGGCAGCTCGATCCCGACTCGGCGCACTTTTTTGTCGCCGTTTGCGCGGCCACGCCGCAGATCGGCGGGTCGACGTTTATCTATCTGCCAACGTCGGCGAACGTGCTGCGCGAGCGCGAACTACATATTGCGCGACTGGCAGCGGAGGTCGGGCAGAAGACCGAATGGTTGACGGCATCGCAGAATGAGCATCAGCAACTGGTGACGCTTCACGCTGAGCAGAAGGATAAGCTCGAAGCGGCGAACCGGTGGGCCGCGAAGGTGAACGCGGAGCTGGACGAAAGCGGCGTGCGGGTCGCGGAGCTTCAGGATGAGCTCGCTGCCGCGCAAGCTGCCGGGCGCGAGACGGCTGCGGCGTATGAAGCCCAGGTCGCCAGACTCGATACTGAATTGGCCGAGCGGACGCGTTGGGCGCAGGAGACCGAGAAGCGTCTCGGCGCCGAGCTCGATGCCAGCCGTCAGGATCTCGCCAAATGCGTCGCGCTGCTGGATACCGCAGAGAAGACGGTGGAAGAGCGCACGCTCTGGGCGCAGCGATTGCAGGCGGAGAAGCAAGCGACTCACTCGTCGCGCTGGCTGCGGTTGGGCCGGACGTTGGGGCTGGGGCCTTCGGCGTCGTAAGGACAGATGCTGCTGGGTGTAGTACAATTCCGCATAGTCGTGTTCCTAAGCCGAATTTCGGTGAATATCTCTATATTCCGCTTGGCTCGCTATTGGGCCCTCGTTCTGACAGTGCCCGCTCTGGCTGTCGGTGCAACGGTATCAGGGTCTCAAACGTCAACCGTATCCGTCCGCGAGCGGCATTGGGAATCGGTGATTCAGTTGGATTGCGCGATTGAGCGGTTGGAGTCCGCAATCGCGGGCTTGAATGAGACCCGCGAAGCGTTCATGCCGGCGGCACCCAAACCTCAAGACGAAGCCCACTCGAGACCGCCAAGCGTGGACGAACGTGCTCTGCCCTTGGAGCGGCCGGTAGAAACTGAGCCCACGCGGGCGGTCCAGATGTTGCCAGCCCGGCGGCCCCAAATCTCTTCCTGGACTCACCGCGCCGCGGCGGCTTCGGGTTCGATTATCGGGCGCGGACTTTTGTCGGCCGCGTGGGCGGAGCGGTTGCATCGGCCCCGCGAGTGGGAGACGGGTCCAGAGGGATTCGGCTGGCGCCTTGCGTCGAGTGTGGGTCGAAGTGTGGTCTCAAGAAGTATTCAGTTCGCTGTCGCAAGAGTTGATGGCGAAAAGAACCGGTCCTGCCGCCCTCAGGGTGGAACGCCACTCGGTCGTCTCGGTGGCGCGATGGCTGGAAGCTTGACTGCCGGTGACGCGGGGCAGCGATCGATCGCCTGGTCCCGCATCGCAGCCGCTTTTGGCGGAGCGGCGGTCGCGACTATCTGGAACCCTCCTAGCCGGCGCTCACTTTTCTATGTGGCCCAATCCGGCGCCAATTCCCTCGTTCTGCGTTCGGCTCTCAGTGTCGTCAGGGAGTTCGGGCCCAGCTGGGGGCGTAAACAGGCGGACTGCCAACAGGATTGAGATATGGCCGACAAACTTACTTCAGACCAAATCACGGAGCTGTTTAAAGACGAGTATTTTCAGTATCGATTCTGGCGCGCCATCGTGACGACCGCAGTGCTTCTGGTGTCGGGATCTGGAACGGCGGGTTATTTTCTTTATCAGCATTTTTCCACGCAGTTTACCGAATTACAGACCGGATTGAAGGGACTCAAGACGCAAGATACCGATCTGAGAACAAAGCTCGCGGATGCACTCGTCAAGGTTGACGCAGCTACAGGCCAGGCAAAAGCGAGCAGCCAGTTGGCGGCGCAATCGGCGGTGGAAGCAGGGAAGCAAGTGCAGTCGATCGGAGTCACGGCCAGCGGGGCTGCGCAGTCCGCGCAACTGGCCGGCGAAAATATGAGGATCGCCCGCGAGTCCATCGACACCATGAGGGAGAGCATGAGTATTGCACTTGAGCAACGGGCTCAACGATTGACCACCCTCGCTGGTGAGATCTCGGAAAAGGCCAGCAGGCTGGAAAAGATGGAAAAGAAGCTCCTTGCCGACGGCCAAGTGATCACGAAAACAGCGACGCAGGTCGGCCCAATCGAAAAGCAACTTGAATCTCTCTCGGTACGGGCCGCGAACTTCACTAAAGCGGCAGGTCAACTTTCGACTTTCAAGACGTTCGAAATCGTCACGCTTCGCTCACGCTCGGATGTCAAGCTCGAAATGAAAGATGTACGGCCAGAGTTTTCGGATAAGCCTGTGCCATACGCGCTGACGTTCTCAACGTCCGGTTTGCGCAATGTCGGAATCACGGTATCAGTGGACAGTCTGGACCGGCACTGGAGCTTAACGTTCGTCAATGTCGACGTGCCGAAAGGCATCCGTCCCACCTATTGCCTGATGGGTACTCCGTGGATGTTCCAAGGTGACAATTACGTTCAATCTTGGTTCGTTAAGGATTTTGTGACTCTCAAGATCGTAGCGGCTCTCGGGGGTTGCATTAGACCCAACAAAGTAGATGGGAACCCTCCGCCGTTCACGGCCTCGATTCAGTGATCCCGCCCACGGAGGCAAACCGGCCCGCCCAATTTGTACCGTCAACGGCGTTTTCCAGTCAGGGAGCGGTAAAGTTATTCTAGGATTCCTTTTCGTGAAACTGGTCTTACTCTCAGCGGCAGGAGCGGTGGAAGGCCGCGCTGTCGCGGGCGGCCCCGAATGGCAACGCAAACTCGTGTGGGTAGATTACCGCTGGGAGCAGCTGGCAGCCGGCTTGCCAATCCGTCTGGGCGTCGCCAAGTAACAGATGCTGCTGCGCTTCCTCACTACGCTGCCTCTCATTCTGCTGTCGCCTGTGTTGGCGTTACTGCCGTGGCTGCTGCTGCTAGCGACGGACGTTGCGTTCAAAGTTTTGGGTTGCCGCCGGGCCCCTAACGATCGCGCGCCGCGTACTCATGCCGCGAGCGTGGTGATTCCCAATTGGAATGGGCGCGACCTGCTGGAGAAGTACATCCCGTCCGTCGTCGCGGCGATGCAGGGCCATCCAGACAACGAGATCATCGTCGTCGACAACGCGTCTGTTGATGACTCTGTCGCCTTGCTGGCGGCGCGGTTTCCGCAAGTGCGAGTGATTTCGTTGCCGCGCAATCTGGGCTTTGGCGGCGGCAGCAACACGGGCTTCCAGCACGCCAGAAACGACATTGTGGTGCTGCTCAATTCCGACATGCAGGTGGAGCCGGATTTCCTGGCGCCGTTGCTGGCCGGCTTCAACCATCCGTCGGTCTTCGCCGTCTCCTGCCAGATCTTTTTCCCCGACGCGGCCAAGCACCGAGAAGAGACGGGTCTAACGCAGGGCTGGTGGGAAAACGGCGGCCTGCGCGTGACGCATCGCAACGACCCGCAGGTGGACCGCGCGTTTCCCTGCTTCTATCCCGGCGGCGGTTCGGGCGCTTATGACCGCGCGAAGTTTCTTGAGCTGGGCGGCTTCGACGATCTGTTTCATCCTTTCTATGTCGAAGACACAGACCTCGGCATGAGCGCGTGGAAGCGCGGCTGGCGCGTGTTTTATGAGCCTCGGAGCCGTGTTTGGCATCAGCATCGCGCCACCATCGGGAAGAAATTTTCGCGGCGGTTCATAGACTCGACGGTGCAGAAGAACCTGCTGCTGTTCTCCTGGAAGAACATCCATGAGCCCGCTCGTTTCACGGCGCATATTTTCTTCAGTTGGGCCGGTGCGCTGCTGGGCGTGGCGTTGGGAGATTCAATGGAGCGGCCCGGTTGCCTGGCGTTATGGAAGGCGTTTCTGCAACTTCCGGACGCGATGGCGGCCCGATGGCGCGCGCGGTCGCTGGCGGTGATTTCGGATACCGAAGCGTTTCGCCGTCCGATGGCGGGTTACTTTCGCGACCGCTTTCTGATCGATCCAAAGAGCCCGGTACCCGCGAGGCCGCGGGTGTTGTTTCTATCGCCCTATCCGATCTGCCCGCCGCATCACGGGGGCGCGGTGTTCATGGGGCAGACTTGCCGCGAGTTGGCGAAGCTGGTGGATCTGTCACTGCTGGTGATGGTGGATCAGGAGAAAGAAATTCCGCCGCACGCGGAGTTGGCCGCCGTTTGCCGGTCCGCGCATTACTACGTGCGGCCGCAACAAAACGTCCATAGCTTTGGCACGCTCGACCCACACGCGGTTCACGAGTTCGGCCAGCGCGATGCCGAGTGGATGATTCAGCGCGAGATCTACTTGCGAGAGATCGATGTCGTGCAGCATGAGTATCTGCAACTGGCGCAGTATCGCGGCGAGTATCGCAACATCGCGCAGTTCCTGTTTGAGCACGATGTCTATTTTCAATCGGTCGGGACCATCCTGCCGCAGATTCGCGGGCTTTATGCACAACTGGCCGCCCGTTACGAATACTTGCGATCGCTGCGTTATGAGTTGCGAATGTTGCCGTTGTTCGACGGCGTGCAGTATTGCTCCAAGGTGAATGCGGAGTTCGTCTATGACCATGCGCCGGCGTTGCGTGCGACGGGCCGCGACGATCTGCGGTCTGGCGTGACGGTGTCGGAATACGTGCCGGTCCTGGCGGGGCGCAAGCCGTACACGATGCTGTTCCTGGGTAGCTTCCGCCATGCGCCGAATAAGGATGCGTTGTACTGGCTGGTGAACCACTGCCTGCCTCTGATCCTGGCCGCTGAACCACGGGCGCGGCTGACGGTGATTGGGTCCGATCCGCCGCCGCGTTATTCGCTGCCGGATTTCGGTGATGCGGTTGACCTGCGAGGCTACGCGGACGACATCATGACTCCGCTGGCTGAGCACGCGGTGTTTGTTTGCCCGATTTTGTCCGGCTCCGGCATTCGCGTGAAACTGATGGAGTCGTTCGCGTGCGGGATTCCGGTGGTGAGCACGCGCATCGGAGCCGAGGGGCTGGCGGAGACGGACGGGGATTTGTGCCGGCTGGCGGACACGCCGGAGGAGTTTGCGAAGGCGGTGATCGATTTATTCGTGGAGCCGGAGAAAGCTATGACGATGGCTGGCCGGGCGAGGCGGGAGATCGAGGCGAACTGGGATATGCCGAAGCGGACGGGGAACTTGGTGGTGGCTTATCGGGCAACGCTGGCGGCTAAGAGGGCGAGGGCGGAAGGTTCTAGTTCCAGTCGATGAGATTCTCGTCGTGGATGCGTTGCCAAGACGTCACTTCGCTCTCGTTGTGACCAATCCAATCGGTCGCTGCAAGCTGTTTTTCAATCGAGCGAAGGCGCTGTTTGTCTGGGTCATCCAGGACGTATTGCTTGTTGAACGCCAACTTGAGTTTGAGTAAGAGCGGAAATAAGTAACCGGCCATGATCAAATGCTCCGATTGATTCCAACCTCCTGGTTGTTTCTTGTTTCCGTGAATGCACCATTCCGCTCTTGATAGAACTCATACGCCCATCCAATGTGTGGAGCCGAAGCGGCTAGCAGCGCCTCATGAGCGGCTTGATCGCACGGTCTGACCGACCGGCCCTTTGTCCTGACCGTCGCGACCGTATCCTGAGAAGCGAACGGCAACATCAACTCACCGATGGCAACCGCGATCGTCTTTGCCGTCGACCCACCGAGTAAGTTTTCGTACGCTGCACCCATCAGAATAGTTTCGTCCTCAGGCTGCAGCGATTGTTCATCCCGAGTGGCGAGGTAAAAAAAACGGAGGGCGCTCGCGATAGAGTCGTCCTTGGGGATCGCGCCGAGTGCATCGAGAAATTTCTGCTGGAATTGGAACCGTCCGGAACGTGACGCATTCTGACTTTATGGGCCGACTCTCGACCTCAGATCGAAAGTTACGACATCAGTGGGTCTGGCTCCGTAGAAATCAAATGCCGCCGTATTCACATACTGACCCGTCGGCGAGAAATAGTTCTAGCAAGCAAAAGCTGATAAGTAAATGTGACCCGCCGCCACCGCGAGATCGGGCAGGCGCTCTTCCGGGATCGCCCAATCGTCGTCATTCAAGGTGACAAAGACCCCCCCTCCGGTTACAGTCCGGGAAGAACTTGAGGAGCGACTCAATACCAGATGCAATCGGCGTCAGAATTGGATGCAGCGCCCCGTTCTGAAACATCGGGCGGAAGGTGATCTCACGTGTCTTGATTTCCTCGGTGAGGGAAAAACATGGCATCAGTGCCAGTTTTTGAGCCGCGTGTGTTTCGCCCATGTGTACTGAGAGTAAGCGAAACCGAAGGCGCTTGCTATTAGTCCGGGAATCCCGTATTGAAGACGCGATTCAGGTCTTTCTCGATCCCGCCCGGATGGAAATGGAAGACGACCGCTGCGACTACGGCGAACGCCGATTCGTAGCGTTGGGCGTTGTGAATCAACTCTCGAATCGTCGTGGTCTACACCGAACTTTTAGAAACGACACGAATCATTTCCGCGCGAAGGCCCGAACCGAATGAGCGAAAAAGGTACTATCAGAGTCACGCTGGACATCACTAAGAAGCCCGTGGCGAAGGGGAAGACCGATTGGCGCGCGTTCGATCTATGACGGACGAACAAGGTCATGCCGCCCTGGCAGACAAGGACAATCTGCCTCTCACCGCAGTCGAACTGGCTCAGTTTGAGACCGTGCCGGAGACGCGTGCCATTCGCGAAAGTCTCCAGCTCACTCAGCGCGAGTTCGCAGCCGCCAAGCGCCGCTTGCGTAAGTAAGGCGGGTTGGCGAAATTCGAAGGACGGCGCACGGGGGGGACGCTCCCGGGAAACTGATCGTCACCCGGGAGCGGCGAAAACCGGTTACGCTCTTTGCGCTTGACTTGACCGGGAGGCCTTGCCACCCTTCGATCCCGACTCCCCATTCGAGCCGGCTTGCGCCATCAACGGCGTACAAAGTTCCCCAAGCAAAGAATCGGCAGTTTCTTCTTCACCGAGCGTGTCGTCGAGCAGAGATGCGACATTTTCATGGCCAGTCTGCCGGGCCAGGTTTCGCACAGAGGTGTATCCTGAAATTTCATAGTGCTCGACCTTCTGGGCGGCAATGATCAAGGCGAGGTCGGCGGACGATTCCTGCTTCCCGGCGCCCTCTTCAATAGTCGCCTTGCCTTCTTCCACAAGCCCCATCATTGCCTTGCAGACTTTGGCCTGGGGCTTCTCGCCCAGCAGCTCGAATGCCTTTTTCAACCGCTCAACGTGGTTTTCCGTCTGTGTGAGGTGATCCCCAAAGGCTTTCTTCAGCTTTGGATGGTGGGCGGCCTTAGCCATTTTCGGCAAGGCCTTCACCAATTGACCCTCCGCATGCAGAAGATCGCGAAGTTCTTCCACGAGCAAACCCACGAGTGGACTGGTTTCCTTCGTTTCGGTGATCATTATGTTCTTTTCTCCTAAGGCGTTGTTACTGAATATTCTGATTCGCTTTGGGCTTGTCGGCGGCCCGGCGAAACTGGTCCTGAAAACCAGGGACCAATCGATCTATGAGTTCCGTAAATCGCGCGGCCGCGACTCCAATGAGCGCGCTACCGACGTTATCCCAGGTCTCGGCGGCTTTGGAATTCCCCGCCGCGCGTGGTTCAGAAGTGCGAGCGGAACCCGGGAAGCCGCTCTCGCCCCGCCGTCGATTCCGGCCGCCGCCGGTCAAGGCCGCCAGCGCAACTCCCCCACCTAATGCGAAACCCAACATGATCATGGGGTTAGCTTGGAATTGTTGCTTCCAATCGACGACGGACTTCACCTTTCTCTCCAGCTCATTCAAGTTGGTAGACAGGTCCTGTTGCGCCGTATCAATCTCTGACTTTATTTGGTCTATTGTTTCGCCCATTCAGCTTTCTCTTTCGTTTGTTCAGCCGTTAATCCCGCGGTAGGATAGAGATCCTTGAACCGCTTCAACCCATTCCCAAGCAGTACAATCGCCGCTACCGCCAACGCCGCTCCGACGAGAAGTGAAGCGGCCCAGCCGGGCACTACGGCTTCCAGCGCACGGACGATGGTGAGCAATAGAAAGCCGGCTGCGAACGCGGCGGCTACACCCCCGGCGCCGACTAAAATCGCCGAGTGTTTCGCTCTGGCTGCTTCTCCCCGGAATTCCGTCTTCGCGAACCGCACTTCGGCTCGTACGATCTCCCGCACATTTCCAATAATGTCCTGCAAGACATCCGAGAACGACCGGTCTGTTACCGCCATGCCTTTTCCTCTATTCGTTGCTACGGAATGCGCGTCCTGCCAGAAAACCGATCACGGCTGCGGCAAGCAGCGAGGGACCGGGGTTGTTTTTGACTACCGCCTCGACATCCGCCATCATCTTATTAAGATTGTTGTCCCGGACATAGTCAGCGGTGGCCGTAAGTTTGTCGGCCGCATCGTGGGCCAAGCCACTCACTGTCTCCACACCGGGTATATTCTCCGCTTTTTCGTGGAGCGCAACCGCAGTCTTTTGCAGGCTACCAGCAGCCGCTTGACGGTTCTCCTCGATTTTGTTTCCGGCCGTCCGGCTCAAATCGTTGAATTTGTCCTTCACCTGCGAGGCGGCATCGGTTATTACTCCGCCGAGTGTTGAGGTTTCTTCAGTTCCATGGTTCACACGTGGTTCGGGCATATATTGTTTTCTCCTGTTTTTAAGCTCAGAAAGTAGAGGCGACAACGGAGCAGCTTCGGCGTCCGGAATAGCGCCCGCTGCCGCGGAAGGGATAGCAACCTGCGTTAGCCTTCTCCCCCGATGAAGTATTTGACCGTCATCGAACAAACAACGCGATTAGAATGACGAGGGTATCGGAATGCCCAACATCAACAGTAGTATCGAACGCAAACTTACTCACTAGTGTCCAAGACAGTAGTTACTCCCGGACACGGCGCTGTTAGGTTGCGGAGTAGCGTAAGGAGAGGCGGTGGTCGGCGAGGGGGTGCCCAG
>JAYUSQ010000252.1:0-12409 GCA_043755595.1 Acidobacteriota bacterium
ACGCGTTCGTCGAAAGCGCACTGGTCTTGTGGCCTTTCATCTTGTTGGTATTCGGTTTGATGCAGATCGGCTTCATCATCTGGTCAAACAATACGTTGGCGTATGCGGTGGACGCAGGCGTGCGGTACGCCTCTCTGAATGGGGCGCGAAGTTCGACGCCTGCGACCGAGGCTTCGATCCGCCAGTCGGTGCTTGAGAACTCCACCGGATTGAATACTACGATTCTTACGGTGAATGTTGTCTGGACCCCCAGTAATCGGCCCGGCAACACCGTGACTGTTTCGGCAACCTATCCAATTCAGACAATGATAAGCACCGTGTGGACGAATCCCTTCGCTTTGAGGGCCACCAGCCAGATGCTCATTGTTAATTGACGGAAGCCCGGGTTAGCCTAGGTTGGCGTCACGAATGAGCACAGCCATCTCTTGTGCCGACTGGTCCGCCGACGCTTCGAAGGCCGAGACAATGTGAATCCGATCGGTTACGTCACGATTCTGACTCAGCTTCCACTTGCCCTCCAGCTTGTGGATGTGTAACTCGACGCCGACGATACCGCGCAAGAGACCGTCGATGTAGCCGGGGGGCGCATCACTTACCTGCCAGGGAGCGAGGCGGGCGGCCTCATGGGTTTCGGTGAGGCGTGTGACCAGTCCGCGCAGCCACTCGGGGTCTTCGTGAATTGTGAGCGAGGCGTGGGCGTGAACGACAGCGTAGTTCCAAGTGGGCACCACTTTGCCATGTTCGGCCTTGGATGGATAGAGAGACGGGCTGATGTAGGCTTGGGGGCCTTGGAAGATGGCCAGCGCGCCGAGGTCCGCCCGGCTGGCGCGCCATTGGGAATTCGCTTTCGCGACGTGACCCGCCAGTGAGCCGAAGGGGGCGGGTGCGGGATCATAGATAAGCGGTATGTGGTTGGCTTCGATGCCATCCGGCCCCACGGTTACCAGCGCCGCGAGGGGATGCCGGCTCATTAATTCCCGCATCACCTCGAGTCGCTGTTCGCGAAAGTGCGCCGGCGAGTACATGTTTTCATCTTAGGGTATGTTATATTGAACCAGAAGTGCCTCTGACATCCAACCCAACCCGGGCGTGGTTTGCCTTGTTTGGCGTCGTATGCTCTCTGCTTGCGAGCGTGTCGGGAGAGGTGTATCCGGGCCATGGACAGAGGGCTCGTCATCATCGTCCAGGCACGAGTTGCCGTTCGGAACGACAGGTTCTGGGTGACACCGATCACTCGCATGAGATCGAACTGGCGACTCGCCGGATGGCCGCGAAGGACGTTTCGGATCCGGAAGACCTCTCTCACGATCTGATCGCGTTTCCGGCACAGAGGGGCTTCGAGTTCCGCTGGCCGGTGGGTCGTGGGCCCGCCGCAATAACGCCTGATTGCCATTCGTTTGACTTGCACTCGGCCGCACTCGGCCGTGCGCCGCCTCTCCCTCTATAATCTCGCCTCTCAAATTTAGCGGACGGCCCGGTGGACAAGCTTCCTTCTACGACGCTTTCGCTCCATTCTGGCTCACTCTTTGCGCAAACCGACTTCAGCAAGAATCGAGGAAAATTTTATGGATCAGTTGATCGCCGGCTACCGGCGTTTCGTGAAAGAAGTTTATCCCGGGCAGGCGGCTCACTTTCAATCGCTCCGCGCCAACCAGAAACCTCACACGCTTTTCATAACGTGCTCGGATTCCCGTGTCGATCCGATGACGATTACGCAATCGGAACCGGGAGAGCTTTTCATTTGCCGCGTGGTAGGTAATCTGGTGCCGGCGCATGGAGCCGCAGCCGGGGGCGTGACGTCGGCGATCGAGTACGCCGTCAGCGTGTTGGGCGTGCAGAATGTCATCATCTGCGGCCATTCCGATTGCGGGGCCATGCGAGCGTTTTCGCACCCCGAAAAACTTTCCGCGCTGCCAGCCGTCAGGTCCTGGCTTGAGCATGCCTCGACCGCCAACGCAGTGAGCAAGCATCTGCATTCGCAATTGCCCGAGGAGGAGTTTGTCGCGCGGTTGATTCAGGAGAATGTGGTCAGCCAACTTCAGCACTTGCGCACTCATCCGTCGGTTGCCATTGGGCTGCGTGACGGCTCCCTGAGCGTGGGCGGTTGGTATTACCAAATCGCTGAAGGCCTGGTCACCCAATACGATGAAGATCGAAGCGCGTTCGTACCGCTTGACGCCGGCTTCGACGGCTCCCCAGAGGCGAAAGCCGGCAAGTCATATCGTTCCCTTCCGAAGAAGGCGGCGAAGAAGCCCAGCCAAGCGAAGTCTGCCGCACCCGTCAGCAAATAGGCACGAAGAATGACGACCGAAAAAGTATCGTCAGCGAGCATAGAGCCTTCACTGGAAAATCTGATCCGTCACGACGGGTCAGCCGGCTTGGTGGTATTCCTTGTGGCCTTGCCGCTTTGTCTCGGGATTGCGCTCGCCTCAGGCGCACCGTTGTTTTCGGGGATTATCGCGGGCGTGGTGGGCGGCATCATAGTGTCGCTGATCTCGGGTTCTCATGTCAGTGTTAGCGGTCCGGCCGCAGGCTTGGCTGTGATTGTGGCAACGGCGATTCAGAGCCTGGGGTCGTACCCGGTCTTTCTGATGGCGGTGGTTTTGGCTGGGTTGATTCAGTTGGTGCTGGGAGCGGTGCGGCTGGGCGTGATCGGCGATTACGTGCCGAACTCGGTGATTAAAGGCATGTTGGCGGGTATCGGCCTGGTGATCATGCTGAAGCAAATCCCGCACGCTCTGGGTCGGGACAAGGACTTTGAGGGCAACTTGGCGTTCTTCGAAGGCAAATCGAACACGCTGACCGATATCGCCGAGGCGGTATTATCGGCAAGTCCGGGGGCGATTTTGATCTCGGCTGTCAGTCTGGCGATCCTGCTGGGATGGGATCCGGTGGTGGCTCGCTTGGCTCCGTTTTTGAGGCAAATACCGGCATCGCTTGTGGTGGTACTGGCTGGGATCGGTATTAACAGTGGATTCGGGGCACAGGCTCCTTCGTGGCAGCTTCACGAGGCGGAACATATGGTGGCGTTGCCGGTGGCCAATTCCTTGACGGAGTTCTTCGGTCAGTTTACGTTGCCGGATTTCCACGCTCTGGGTAACCCGAAAGTTTGGACCGTCGCCCTGACTCTGGCGATCGTGGCGAGCATCGAGACGTTGTTGTCGCTGGAAGCCGCCGACCGGCTGGACCCGTACAAACGGACCTCGCCCCCGAATCGGGAGTTAGTCGCACAGGGTTTCGGCAATTTGATCAGCGGGATGATCGGCGGGTTGCCGATCACCAGCGTTGTCGTGCGCACGTCGGCCAACGTATATGCGGGCGCCCGGACGAGGGTTTCGGCACTTGTCCACGGATTGCTTTTGTTTGGGGCAGTCGTGCTGATCCCATCGTTTCTCAACTTTACGCCTCTGGCGTGTTTGGCGGCAATCCTGCTAGTGGTGGGCTATAAGTTGACGAGATTTTCTCTGTACTCCAAGATGTATTCGCTGGGCTGGAGCCAATTTCTGCCGTTCATCATCACGGTGCTTGCGATTGTCGGGACGGATCTGCTGACCGGCGTCTTGGTGGGCCTGGCGCTGGGACTGTTCTTCGTGGTGCGCCAGAATCATCATGAGTCGATCACAGTCGTTAATCAGGACCGCTACTATCTGATGCGATTGAACAAGGACGCCACATTCCTTAACAAGAGTGAGCTGCGCACGAAGTTACGCGATATCCCGGTTGGCGCTCATTTGATTATCGATGGTATCAAAGCGCTCTATGTGGATCGGGACATCTTTGAGGCCGTCGAGGATTTTAAGTTATTGGCGCCTTATAAGAAGATTACAGTGGAAGTAGATAATCTTGAGTAGGCGCTGGAGCGGAGAGAAATTAATATGGACGGATACCAAAAACTTCTACTAGGTAACAAGGCTTGGGTGCGGGATCGCCTAACCGCCAAGCCGGACTATTTTCAACGGGCCGGGCAACAAGAGCGTCCGGAGTTTCTGTGGATAGGCTGCTCGGATTCCCATGTGGCGGCCGAGGAGATTACCGGCGCGGAGCCGGGCGAACTATTCGTACATCGTAACATCGCGAATCTTGTAGTTCCTACGGACTCCAATCTATTGGGCGTGGTGCAGTATGCGGTGGAAGAGTTACAGGTTCCGAATGTGATCGTCTGTGGGCACTACAATTGCGGCGGCTTGAAAAACGCGATGTCGCGCAAGGATCTCGGTGGATTGAATCCGTGGCTGCGGTATCTGAAGGACTTGTATGGCCGGAACCGCCGCGAGATGGAGACGATCGAAGTAGAACAGACGCGGTGGGATCGTTTGGCGGAACTCAACGTGTCCGAGCAGATTCAAAATCTGGCGGAAACGGCGGTCGTACGGAAGGCTTGGGAGAGTGGGCAGCGGCCGGTTTTGCACGGCTGGGTGTACGATTTGCGCAGCGGGTATATCAAGGAGATCGCGTGCGTGCGGCCGGGGGCGAAGTTGGACGAGATTCATTCTTTCGAGGTGGGGTAACAGCCGGGCGATGCCGATTCGTTTCGAGAACAGCCAGCCGATTCTGCGGGTTGAGAACATGGAGGCGAGCCTTCGCTTCTATGTACACGTGCTCGGGTTTGAGAACGCCAGTTGGGGCGATACAAATTTTACTCATGTGGAGCGCGGCGGGGCGGGGATGTATTTGTGCCAAGGCGATCAAGGGAGAGGCGGCGCCTGGGTGTGGATCGGCGTTGAGGATGTGCGGGCGCTGGAAAGAGAGTACGCCCGGCGCGGTGCGGCGATCCGCATGCCGCCCACGAACTTTCCCTGGGCGCTTGAGATGCAACTGGAGGATCCGGATGGGAACGTGCTGCGCTTTGGATCGGAGCCCGAGCCGGACGATAACGCTATAGAATAGAGCGGATATGCAACGCCGCAGCTTTCTTGTCACCGCCGCGACAGCCGCCACCGCAACTGGATGGGCCGGGGCCAACGATAAAGTCCGCATCGCAATCGCCGGCATGGGCGGGCGGGGGAACGACCTTTTGAAAGAGTCGTTCGCGATCGACCAGTTGGAAGTGGCTGCGATGGTGGATCCGGACGGACGGCGGACCGAGACGGCCGCCGCGAAGCTGTTCGAAAAATCGGGCAAACGCGCGCGGCTCTATTCCGATGCGCGGAGCGCGCTTGACGATAAAGAGATCGACGCGGTCCTGGTGTCGACATGCAACCATTGGCATTCGTTACTGGGAATCTGGGCTTGCCAGGCCGGCAAGGACGCGTATGTGGAGAAGCCTGTATCGCACAACCTGTTTGAAGGACGGAAGCTGGTGGAAGCGGCCCGGAAGTACAAGCGCATCGTGCAGGGCGGCACGCAGCGGCGGACGTGGGCACGCTTTCGCAAGGCGATTGAAGTCGTTCACTCAGGCGAGATTGGCGAGGTCTATCAGGCGGCTTGGTTTTTCCCGGGCACGCGCGATTCGCTGGGGTTCAAGGATCCGGCCGCCGCGCCGCCTGCCTGGCTAAATTGGGATGCCTGGGTGGGTCCGGCTCCGATGCAGAAGTATCACGAGAATCTGGTCCACTACAACTGGCATTGGTTTTGGGATTTCGGGAACGGCGAGTTGGGCAACAACGGGATTCATCTGGTTGACCTTTCGCGTTGGGGGATGAAGCGCGGACTGCCATCGCGTATTTATTCAACCGGCGGGCGGTTTGGTTACAAGGATCAAGGCGAGACGCCGAACACGCAGACGGTGACCTGGACTTACCCGGATGGCACCGCGATTGTGGGGCAAATTCGCGGGCTCTATACCAATGAACCGATGCGGTGGGATTTCTTCGGGACCAAGGGACATCTGCATCTGTTTGCGAATGGCAACTATGAAGTGACCATGGGGCGTGAGAAGAAATCGACGCCCGGTCCGGTGTTGGCGGATGGTGGGGATGAAGCGCATTTACGGAATTTCGCCGAGGCCGTGAAGTCTCGCGATCAATCGAAGTTGAATGCCGAGATTGAGGAAACCTACTTGTCGACCGGGCTGTGTCATCTTGGCAACATTTCCTATCGTCTGGGCCGTGAGGTGAGGTTTGATGCGGCGCGTGAGCGTTTCATTGGGGACTCGGCTGCGGATGCGATGTTGACACGGGCTTATCGGAAGGGCTACGTCGTGCCGGACAAGGTTTGACCGGCACGTCCAACCCGATCTTGCCGGTATCGTTGCGCGGGACCGGAATTAATTTACACTTTGTCGAAACGTTTTCGGCGGGTGGCGCATCCTTTCCATTCAAGTGAGCTACCCTAACCTAAAATGAAACTAATACGGGCCTGCCTTCCCTTTCTCCTTGCCTGGTCAGCTTTTGGCCAGCTAACTCCAGATCAACGGGTTTCCGACTTTCTCCATTTGGCTGGGATTTATGCGAAACAGTATGGTCCCTATGAGTGGAAGCGCGAGACGCAGAACTTTGATTTGTTGAATACCGGTCCGTGGGTGGAGCGGGTGCGGAACGCGCCAAACGATCTGGATTTCTATGAAGTGATGGTGGAATACGTGGCGTCGCTGAATGACGCGCACGCTGGGTACCGGCTTCCTTCGACTTTCGTGGCGCGGCTTAACTTCGGGGTCGATCTTTACGATGGGAAGGCGTTGGTCGATTTTATCAACCGCGCGCGGCTGCCGGCTTCTGAGTTTCCCTTCCAGATCGGGTATGAACTTGTCTTGATCGACGGTGTGCCGGTTGAGACACTCCTCACTCAGCTGAACAAGTACTCCATCGCCGCCAATACGCGGTCAACTCGGCGCATTGCGGCTAACTTTCTGACGATTCGCCCCCAGGCGTTGATGCCTCATGCTTCGAGCGTGGGCGATGTGGCGCGAGTCGTTATGCGGCGGTTGGACGGCGGGATGGAGACTTACGTTATCCCTTGGACGAAGACGGGGCTTCCGCTGGTGGCCAATGGACCGACGCCGACACCGTCCGGCTTTCAGGCTGCGCGGCGTGCTGACCGGACAAGCGAAGGGACCGACTGGCGGACTCTACTGCGCGACTTACAGCATTGCGAAGTAGCTCCTCGCGCGATCCTTGGGTATGGCGCCCGGACTCCGATTTTTGGGTTGCCCGCCGGGTTCGAACAACGGCTGGGCCGCACCGGGGCGGATTTTTTTTATTCGGGCACCTTCCGCGCCGGGGGGCTGCGGATTGGTTTTTTGCGGATCCCTAGTTACTCGCCACCCGATTTTAACGCCGCCATCAATCAGATCGCGACGGAGGTGGCGTTTTTCCAGGCCAACACCGATGGGCTGATTATCGACGACATGCGCAACCCCGGCGGGTTTGTGAGCGCAGTGAACATATTCCTGCAATTCCTGATGCCGGCGAGATTCCGGACGTTGGGCTTTGAGCTGCGGGCTACTTCCGATTGGGTCGCGTCAATATCGAGCGCACTTGAATCGGCGCAGGCGCAGGGCGCCGAACAATGGCAGATCGATTTACTTGGGCAAATCAAGAATCAAATCGTCGAGGCTAATGCGAGTAACCGCGGGCGCACGGGGCCGATCCCGTTGGACGATCTCACATTGGACCGGGAGCCGATCCGCGATGGCCAGGGCCGTTTGTTTTCCTACACCAAGCCGATCATGGTGCTGATCGATGAGCTATCGGCGTCTGGCGGCGATGCGTTTCCGGCGACAATTCAGGACAACGGGCGCGGCATTCTGTTTGGCCAACGGACAATGGGCGCGGGCGGCAACGTGGTTGGCGTAGCCGCCGGTCCTTACTCGGAGGGGTTTGCGTCGGTGACTCAGAGCCTGATGAATCGAAAAGAGAACGTAGTGGCTCCGGACTTTCCCGCGTCTCCCTACGTAGAAAATGTCGGGGTGCGCCCGGATATCGAAGCGGACTACATGACGCGCGACAACCTGCTGCAAAACGGGCGGCCCTTTGTCGACGCCTTCACGGCGGCAATGGTTGAACACATTCGAAGGAGCCAGCAGTAGCCATGAGAACCACGAAGATCGCGATTCTTGTTTTGGCGAGCCTGGCGGCTCCGCTTTGTCTGGCGCAACTGACTCCAGATCAGAAGGAAGCGGATTTCAACGTGTTGGCCGCGCTGTATTCCAAACAATACGCGCCTTACGAATGGAAGAAGCAGGCGTTTGGCTTCGATATGCTGCGGACCGGTTCGTGGCTGGAACGGGTCCGGCAGTCCAAGGACGACCTGGATTTCTATGAGATCTGCGTGGAGTATGTGGCTTCGCTGCAGGACTCGCATGCCTCGTTTTCGTTGCCGTCGGACTTTGGCGCTTCGCTCAATATCGGGCTGGACATCTACGATGGCAAAGTGCTGATCGAGGGCATCAATCGGACTCGGCTGCCGCTGGCGCGCTTCCCGTTCGTCAACGGCGATGAAGTGGTTTCGATTGACGGCGTATCGGCCGAGCAACTGCTACAGGATTTCGCCAAGTATGCGACGCAGGGCAATCCGCGGAGCACCAGGCGAATGGCAGCCGCGCGAATTGCGTTCCGGCCCCAGCGCCGGATGCCTCATGCGCCTGACGTCGGCGAGTCGGCCAGTGTGGTGATCCGGCGCATGAGCGGCGTTGAGGAAACTTATACATTGCCGTGGACGAAGACCGGGACGCCGTTGCGCGTGGGTCCTGTTCCTTCGCCCAAGCGGGCTGCCATCACGGCGCGAACCGCTGCCGGGGAGGAAGCCGAGCCGGTCGAGGAAGATGGGCCGACGCCGGACTACATGCGCGAATGGATCGACGTGCAACGCGCTAGCGTTTCCGAGCCGCACGGATTGATCGGCTACGGCGCCCGCAACCCGATCTACGTTTTGCCGGCGGGCTTTGTGGTGCGGCTGGGCCAATCTGGCGCGGACTTCTTTGTGTCGGGAACCTACCTGAGCGCCGGTCAGCGAATCGGCTATATCCGGATTCCCAACTACTCGTCGCTGTCGCCAGTGGTGCTGGCGCAGTTTGAGCGCGAAATCGCGTTTTTTGAACAAAACACCGATGGGCTGGTGGTGGACCAGATGCGAAACACTGGCGGCTTCCTTTGCTTTGGCGAGAACGTGGCTGCGCGGCTGATACCTGGGGAGTTCAGGCCGATCGGGTATCATTTGCGGGCTACGCGGGGGCGGTTGAACAGTTTCTATAGCTCCCTGCAGAATGCCCGCGCGGCGGGAGCCGATCAGTGGGTGATCGATCTTTACGAGAACCTGTATCAGCAGATGAATCAAGCGTATTCGGAGAACCGGGGACTGACCGGTCCAATCCCGTTGTGCGGGCCTACAATGACCAGGACGAATGCGACCGACGCGGCGGGCCGCTCGATCGCCTATACGAAGCCGTTGCTGATGTTGATTGACGAGTTCTCTACGTCGACGGCCGATTCGGTGCCCGCGATGCTGCAGGATGCCGGGCGCGGCGTTTTGTTTGGGATGCGCACGAACGGTGCGGGCGGGACGAATACGGGTTTCGATACCGGAGCGTATTCGGAGGGTTTCACCGGGATGACGTTGGGAATCATGACGCGCAAAGCGCCAGTCTCGACGCCGGAGTATCCTACGGGGCCTTATATCGAGAACATCGGGGTGCGGCCCGATATCGAAGTGGATTATATGACGCGTGATAATCTGCTGCAGCAGGGCCGGCCGTTCGTCAACGCCTTTACGGCGGCGATCGTCTCGGCAATCCAGACGGGGCGTAAGTGACCTTAGGGTTGCGCTAGCGCTTCTACTCAGTGTTTCGCTAGGCCAGGGTGCGACGAAGTACCGAATCCGCCGGTTTTCGAGCGGGGAACCAAGATTGGCTAACGGTAGGTAGGCAGCTTGCCGATAACCGATTTAGAGGCTTGGTGCGTTCGACGCCCCCTGACCGATTTTGAGACTAAGCGCCAAAGTCTATATTGGAGCGATCTGTAGCGCTGGCTTGGCCTGTTGGGCCTTGGCAGTCAGAGACTGGCGTCCGTCTGACTTGTCGCTCCAGTTTGTTTTTTACCTGGTATTGGCCGCTTTCAGTTCGCGGCTGAAGGTGCGGTTGCCGGGGATTACCGGGGCGCTTTCGGTTAACTACGTTTTCATCCTGCTGTCGATTCTGGACTTGGGGCTACCTCAAACGGTGGCGATCGCTGTCGTGAGCACGATTGCGCAAAGCGCACTGTCGTTTAAGACGGGGCCGAAGCCAGTACAACTACTCTTCAATCTCGGGGCCATCTCGGTTTTCTCGACTTTCGCCTACCGGGTTCATCATTGGGAGGCTTTGGCGGTGATCGATGGGAGCCCTCCGATCCTGCTGTTGTGGACAGCCACTTCCTACTTCCTGACCAATACGATCGCGGTGGCGGCGGTCATCGCTTTGACCGAGTCGGCGTCAATCAAGCGGACTTGGATGGATAATTTCTTTTGGACTGCCCCGCACTATCTGTTCGGGGCTTGTCTGGCGCTGATCCTTTCCTGGTCTAACCGGTTGTTCGGGTGGCAATACTCGGTATTGGTGATGCCGGGCATCTATCTTCTATATCGTTCATATCATCTGTATCTGGGGCGGCTGGAAGAGGAAAAGAAGCATGTGGGCGAGGTCGCCGATCTGCATTTGCGGACGATCGAGGCATTGGCGCTGGCCATCGAGGCTAAGGACGACACTACGCACTCGCACTTGAGGCGGGTGCAAGTTTATGCGCTTGAAATAGCGAACGAACTGGGTCTAAGTCACGACGAAGTGCGAGCGCTCGAGGCTGCGGCTTTGTTGCATGACATCGGCAAATTGGCGGTGCCTGAATACATCATCAACAAGCCGGGGCGGCTGACCAAAGAAGAATTCGAAAAGATGAAGGTTCACCCAGTGGTGGGCGCCGAGATTCTAGAGTGCGTGCAGTTCCCTTATCCAGTGGTGCCGATTGTGCGCTCCCACCACGAGCGCTGGGACGGCACGGGCTATCCGGATGGGTTGGCGGGTCTCGCCATTCCGATCGGCGCGCGTATTCTGTCGGCGGTCGATTGTCTGGATGCGCTGGCGTCGGACCGGCAATACCGCCGGGCTTTGCCTCTCGACAAGGCGCTTGAGGAAGTAGTCAAACTCTCAGGGAAGGCGTACGATCCAGCGGTGGTCGACATTTTGCGACGCCGGACGGTGGAGTTGGAAAAGAAGGCGCGTACGGCTCCGATGGCGGGCAACCGGTTGTCAACGCGTGTGCGCGTCAATCGCGGCGACGCACCCGCCGCCGGGCTGGCGGGGTCAGACCGGCCGACGCCCACCACGCAGCCTTCCCGGATGGACTTCATTGGATCGATTGCGGCGGCGCGCCAGGAGTTTCAAAAGCTCCACGAATTCACGCGCGACATCGGCAATTCGCTCAGTTTGAGCGACACGCTTTCGCTGGTGGCTTCGCGAATGAAGACTCTGATTGCCTTCGACGCGATTGCGATCTATGGCTTGGAAGGGGACCGTCTGGTGGCGCAACACGCTTCCGGCATCGATGCGGAATTGTTCTCCGGGTTGGCCATTCCGGTGGGGGAAGGGTTGGCAGGCTGGGTGGCCGAGAATCGCGAACCGATGATCAACGGCAATCCATCGGTGGAAGCCGGGTATCTGCTGGACGGGAGTAAGTTCAGTTTGCTGCGATCGGCGCTGTCGGTGCCGCTCGACGGTCTGAACGGAGTGGTGGGCGTGCTCACGCTGTACCGGAAAGAGTTCGAGGCGTTTAGCAACGACGATTTGCGTATCGTCCTGGCGGTGGCTTCCAAGGTCGGCATGACTATCGAGAACGCGCGAACGTATCACGCGGCCGAGAAGAGTGCCGGCACCGATCAACTGACGGGGCTCGCCAACGGGCACTCGCTGGTGATCCAACTGGAGTCTGAACTGGAGCAGTGCCGGCAAAACGGCAAAGACGTGACGGTGCTGGTGCTCGATCTGGATGGCTTCAAGGCGGTAAACGATACACTGGGGCATTTGGAAGGGAATCGTGTACTGCAGCTAACCTCCGATGGGCTTCGCAAGATCTGCCGGGAGCGGGATTTTGTGGCGCGACTCGGTGGCGATGAATTCGCGATGATTCTGCCGGGCATCACGGCGGAGGCTCTGGGGGACCGGCTGCCGAGGCTGGTGGCGATGATGGAGGACGTGGATCTGACTGTGGGGGCGGGCGGCGTTTTGGCCGTGAGCGTCGGCGCTGCGCACTTCCCCGGCGATGGGACTACGACTGAGGCTTTGCTTGGCGCGGCCGACCGGCGTATGTACCAAATGAAGCGGCGGCGCCATTCCTTGCGAAAGACAATTGCGGACGAACCGGCCCTGGCGCTTTAGCGCGTTTTTCAGACTTGTCGTAGATTAGATTACCGCTCCGTCGAAAATCACCCCCGTGCTGCCACTGGGACGGGGGTCGGATCCGGGATCTGGTAGCCGAGGCGGCGCAGAGCCTTGAGGTGGTGTTTG